>JAZQYD010000001.1:0-20202 GCA_045633405.1 Eubacteriales bacterium
GGTAGTTTCATAGCTTCCTTGTCAGGAATCCCCGGCTCGATTATTCAAGCGGTAGCAAGCAGCATCCTTTTCGTAGTTGCAGGTTTGGCAATGGATAAATACAACATCAAGAAAAAGCTGTTAGAGGACTATAATCGATGATGACCATAACTTATGCAGGCAGAAACTCAATATACGTAAATATGACCAACAGGTGTCCGTGTGCCTGCGTGTTTTGCTTGAGGCACAACAAAGACCATGTTTTTAACGCAAACTCCCTCTGGCTCGAAAGAGAGCCGACCGTAAAAGAAATTTGCGACAGTATAGATGCTTGGGATTTGGAAAAATACGACGAGATTGTATTTTGCGGTTATGGCGAGCCTACCGAGCGCTTAGATGAGCTTTTGCAGGTTGCCGCCCACATAAAATCAAACGGAAAAACAAAAACGCGCATTAACACAAATGGTCTTGCAGATTTAATTTACGGAGATAAAGTAGCTCATAAGCTAAAGGGGCTGATTGACACCGTTTCTATCAGCTTGAACGCAACTAACAAGGTCGATTATTTAAAATTAGTTCGTCCTAAGTTCGGCATTAACTCATATGATGCAATGTTAAGCTTTGCAAAGGATTGCACCAAGTACGTGCCCGAAGTTATTATGACCGTTGTGGATGTTGTGACGAGCAAGGATGAGCAAGAGCTTAGCCGTAAGATTTGCGAGTCGATTGGCGCAACGCTTCGCATTCGTCCGTACGAGGAAAATTAAGAGTATAATATACAACCGACAAATTCCAATTTATCGGTGAGTTCGATTGTACGCATTTCGTTTTAGGTGTACGCAAATTTTGACAAGGTGTACGCAAATTGTATTAAAATAGGCAATCCCTGAATTTTATGATATAATAAGCTCGAAGGGGGAATAGCTATTAAAAAGATAATTGCGTTTTTAATTTCTGCCATTATGTGCATTGTCTTTCTTGTATCCTGTGACAAGGAAAACGATAACGGCGAGATCGTCCTTCGTCATTATGAATTTCAGGATAACGCCGAGCCTCCTGCAAACGAGAGCTACTTCTGGGAATACCTTAAGGATGGCGATGAAGTACTCTTCTACGATAGCCGCACCGAGACAACAGTAAGCAGAGATCTCAGCTTCGATGAGTTCTCGGAATTTGCGAAAAGCCAAGTTCCCCTTCGTCTCTTCCCCAATCCCAACAAATTATATGATGATTCGACTTATTATATTGACGAGGACGGCGACGGAAACGTGGTGTTCACGCTCTATTCGAGCGACGGGGACGGATATTCGCTCCGTCAGGTGGTATTCACCGACACCGAAATGATCTACCGCACTAAGAGCTACACCAAGGGAGAGGGCTACGAGGACACAACTATTAACGTTTACCGCGTATACAATGAGGATATCACCTTGCCCCATCATTAGGAAGCGGCGACGTTCAGTACACATTTTTCGCATTCGCGGTTAGCCAAAGCGACGTCGCTGATATAGAAGAGGTTACGCTAGAATAAAAGCTTTTTTAAAAAACAGTAAACCTACGGTTTCTTTTTCACGGGTAAACCAACGGTAGGTGTACTTCCGACAGAGCATTTGTTATACTGTAAACAAAAGGAGGCCACTTATGGATCAATTGAAAATAGGCAAATTCATTGCCGAGCGAAGAAAAAAGGCGGGCTTCACTCAAACACAGCTGGCAGAAAAGCTTGGAATAACCGACAAGGCAATATCCAAGTGGGAGAGAGGGATATCGATGCCCGATTCTTCTATTATGCTCCTTTTGTGTGAGCTTCTCGAAATCAACGTAAACGAGCTATTAAGCGGGGAGGTGCTTACAGTGGATAACTACAACAAAGAAACGGAAGCAAAGCTAATCGAGATGATAAAGGAAAAGGAGAGAAAGGACAGACAGCTCCTCGCCCTCGAATGGGTGATCGGAATTCTGTCGGTTGCCATTTTGCTAATTCCAGTAATCATCGCATCCTATATTCCGATGGAGGAATGGCAGAGGGTCGTTACCGTCTTATCGGGCTTCATTCCCTGCCTTGTCGGAATCACGTTCGCTATTAAGATCGAGCAGATGGCGGGATATTATGAGTGCAAGCATTGCAAGCACAGATACGTGCCTACACTCGGGGCGGTAATCTTCGCTCCTCACATGGGCAGAACAAGAAAAATGAAATGCCCCGAATGCGGTGAGAAGAGCTGGCAGAGAAAGGTAATAACCAAGGAGTAATAATATTCTATCACTGAATTCTTAAACCAATAGAAAAAGAGAGAACATTTTCGATTTGTTCTCTCTTTTTTGTTTGGCAGATTGTTATTACACTCTATAAGGTGTCTTCGACTTGACGATCTCGATCGAATCGGTCTTGAAGCCGCAGGTGGCGAGCAGCATACGCACGTCGTTGGGTGTGGCTCTGTTCATCGGGCCGATGATGATGCGGGAAATAACGTCGGTCGGGAAGTCGACCTCGAGGTGGGCTACAACGTCATTGTCGGTGACGTTATAGTGAAGGAAATTGAGAGCTGAGAGAGTGGAGCGGTTAAGGAGCTCGGGTATCTTTATAACTCTCGAGTAGCAGAGGCGTATTTCCTTCTCCTGAGCGAATGAGGGATTCTTGAAGTAGGCGATATCACGGACAAGGGCCGAGAACCACTTTCTCACGGCGGAGCGGAGCTTACGCTCGATGTTATCCTCCCTCTTCCCCTCCGAGGAGCGGATCAGCGTCATGAGCTCACCGAGCACGTACGAGACGTACTCATCGTGTTTGTCCTTATCGTAGATGATCTCGCCGAAGCGGACGAATCTGTTATTCAATTTCTCGATCTCGCCTCTTACATGGGAGACGTCAATGCCGACAGCGAAGCCCGTCGCACGCTCGGTGTAGCCACGCCACTGTGCGAGGTCATCCTCAGCACCCGAGAAGCATACCGCCATCCAGAGGGCGTTAGGAGATATTTCACACTCCCAATACTCTCTCACGTAGGAGATGAGGTACTTCTCATATTTGAAATCGACAGAGACAAGGGGGGAGAAGAGATCCCTCTCCTCACCGATCCTCACGGGGAGTGCGGCGAGTATCTTATCCATCATACCGACTATCTCCTCGTAATCGTTGCTCTTACGCATATCAGATAGCCATATCTTCTTGCTGTCGATGATCTTCTTAAAAACCTTAGGCTTACAGTAATGATATACGATACCGTTATCCATAACAACCTCACTTTGTTTTCTGTTATTTAATTATAGCATAGGATTTTTAAAAATGCAAGGAATAAAAGCGGGAGCCTTACGTTAGGGGGAGAGCCTTAAAAGAGGATTTTCGCATGAAAGCTAAAATAGGCCGTAATTATTCACTGTTCATTCTTCATTAGAAAAAGCACCGCCCGAAGCCGAGCGGTGCTTGGAAAACAAATTAAATCTTTGCGATCTCTCTTGTGGGAACCTTAGAGCGGATGTCGTTGAAGTAGTTACCGAGAGCGATAACGTCAGCACCTACGTTGATGAAGGTGTAGCCCATATCAGCGAGCTCGTTGAAGTTAGCGGGAGAGCCAACGGTTCCTGCCCACTTACCGTGACGGCGAGCACACTCAGCGATACGGCGGCGAGCGGAGTCAACCTTCTCCTTAAGGTCCTCGGGATAGCCGAGACCCTGGCTGAAGTCAGCGGGGCCGAAGAAGATCATGTCGATACCGGGAAGAGCACAGATCTCCTCAAGCTCTGCCATGGGTTCGGGATCCTCGATCTGTACTACTACAAATCTCTCCTCGTTAGCCTCCTTGATATAGTCAGCCTCGGGAACGAGACAGTAGCTGCCGTCAGCGTTACCGCCATCGATGGGACGGCGTCCTACGGGATGGAACTTAGTGAAGTATACGATCTTCTTAGCCTCCTCAAGGCTCATAAGATGGGGAACCATAATTCCCGCAGAATCTGCCTCGAGAGGACGGATGAAGTCATTGTAGCCACCCTTGGAAACACGGGTAAGAACGTCAACGTCATAGATCTTCGCTGCTCTTACGGTCTCCTCAACGTCAAGCATGGAGTTAGGAACGTGCTCCATATCGATCCAGATGCAATCGAAGCCTGCCATAGCGGCGAGCTCTACGCAACGGGGGTCTCTGAGGTTGAGCTTCATGGAAACGGCAACCCTTCCCTCTCTCATAGCTTTTAATACTTTACTTTTTCTAAGATGCATGGTATCAAATCTCCAATACAAAAAATTATTTCTAACTAGATTCTACTACTTCATAATAAGAATGTCAAGAAAATAAAGCGACTATTTTCAAAAAATGATGTCCTATTGTCAAATTTCCTTTACGTCGGTGGGAGAATATCCGTACTGTCTCTTAAACGCCCTTGAGAAAACGTAGATGGACGAGTAGTTAAGGAGCTCGGATATTTCTGATATCTTCATCTTCCCTTCCTCGATGAGGACTCTCGCCGCCTTCAGCCTCGCATTTCTGTAATAATCCGACACGGTACCGCCCGTCGTCCTCTTGAAGAGGGTGGAAATGTAGCTGTAATTATAGTTCATCGCATCGGCGATATCTGATACTCTCGATATTCTGAAGATATGGGTGTCGATATAGTTCATTATCTGGTAGCAGAGGATATCGTGCGAGTCGGCATTCACTGCAGAGTGGCCTCTGTGCGTCTGCCCGAGATCCCTGATGAGATATATAATGATCTCACGGAGCATAGCCGAGAGGATCTCGTCACGGTAAGGAAGCTCTCCCCCCGCAAGCTCCTGCATAGCGAGGGCTGTAATATTGCCTATTCTATCGTCGGAGAAGACTCTCACGGTAGGGTCGATATACTCCGCATGTATGCGGTCGAGCTCCGCCTTATGCTCGGGGTTGTCCGTATAGAAGGAGATGAAGTCATATTTCAGGGGGTTTGTCACGCTCGAGCGGATGCTGTGTATATCCGCAGGGAAGGATACGTAGATATCCCCCGCCTTCACGGGCACCTCCACGTCGGAGGTCGAGACGAAGCCCTCACCGCCCGTCACGATAGTGAGCTCGAACCAGTCGAGGTGCATATGTGCGGGGGCAACGTAGGTCTCTCCCGAATAGAGTCTGCCGAGCTGGATGAGATAGAGCTCGTCAAGCTTCATCGGGTTTTTTATGAAATTATTATCTATATGATAAGCCTTTGGCATAGGATCACCTCGCAGTCAAGTCAATTTTAGCAGAAGGCAGTGCCTTTGTCAATACAAAAGCAAACATAAAACGGGCAAAAACGGGACTTTTTCGCAAGAATCTAAAAAAATGCTAAATATAAAACAAAGTAAAGTTATTGCAGGCGGTGTGGGTATATGCTAAAATAAAGGTGATAAAATATAAATTTTATTAAAAAGGAGTAAAGTATTATGACCACTATCGCCGTAATAGGCTGCGGAAGAATCGCTAACAATGCACACTTCCCCGCTCTCACACAGTTTTCCGACGTTCGCATCAAGTATGCGTGCGACCTCATTATTGAGAAGGCAGAGGCTATCAAGGAGAAGTATCCCTCCGTTGAAAACGTTATCACCGACTACAAGATCGCTCTCGCTGACAAGGAGGTTGATGCGGTATACGTTCTCACTCCCAACTACGCTCACTACACCGTAACCATGGACGCTCTCCGTGCAGGCAAGCACGTATTCTGCGAGAAGCCCATCACAGTAAACTATCCTCTCTCCTGCGAGATGGCGGCTGAGGCTGAGAAGCAGGGTAAGATGCTCAATATCGGAGTATGCAACAGATACCACAGGTCTGTTGAGCTCATCCACGACAAGATCGCATCGGGAGAGCTTGGAAACGTATATCACATTCACATTTCCTTCCGTTCCTTCAGATCCATCCCCGGTCTCGGCGGAGCATTCACTACCAAGTCTGAGTCGGGCGGCGGAGTTCTCATCGACTGGGGTATCCACTTCCTCGACCTCGCTCTCTACGCTATCGGCGGTGCGAAGCTTAAGAACGTTACGTGTGACGCATACTGCGAGATGGCTAAGGATATGAAGTCCTACAAGTACAATGACATGTGGGCTGAGGACACCTCCGACGTCGAGAACGGTACTAACGACGTTGACGACTTCGTAACCGGTTACGTAAGAACCGACAAGGCAAGCATCTCCTTCACCGGTGCGTGGGCACAGAACGTAAACAAGGGCGAGATGTACGTTGACTTCCTCGGTGACAAGGCGGGTATCCGTCTCAACTACGGCGGTCACTTCAGCGAGTGGTTCGCAGACACCCTCGAGGGCGGAGAGGACACCACCGAGATTCCCAACATGTACCTCTGCGAGGACAGAGCCTTCATCGACTCCGTCAACTCGGGCATCAAGGATAAGAACAACATCGAGAACATCCTCGAGAGTGCTAAGCTTCTCGATGCACTTTATGAGTCGAGCGACAGGAAGGGCGAGGTATCCTTCGCGTGAAAAAGATAGGATTTATCGATTATTACATATCCGAGTGGCACGCTGACAACTATCCCGCGTGGATAAAGGCGGCAAGCGAGCGTCTCGGTCTCGACTATGAGGTATGCTACGCATACGCTACCCGCGACGTGTCTCCCGTGGACGGTCTCACCACCGATGAGTGGTGTAAGAAGCTCGGAGTCGAAAGATGCATGAGCATCGAGCAGATCACCGAGAAGTCGGACTATCTCGTAATACTCGCTCCCTCCGATCCCGATACTCACTTAGAGCTCGCAAGAGAGACGCTCAAGGCGGGAAAGAGAACCTATATTGACAAGACCTTCGCACCCGATCTTGCTTCTGCGAAGGAGATATTCAGGATATCCGAGGAGCACGGTGCAGAGATCTTCTCGACCTCGGCTCTCAGATATGCGACCGAGCTTCTCCCTCTCGGCACACCCAAGTGTGCTGACATCACGGGCAGCGGCTCCAACCTCCCCGAGTACATCATCCACCAGGTTGAGATGGCAGTTCGTCTTCTCGGCACTGGTGCTGCCGCTGTAACGGTTACCAAGGAGGATGAGGCAGACGTATCGAGGATCAGCTATGCGGACGGACGCTCGGCGACACTCACCTACAAGAAGGGACTTCCCTTCTCCGTTTCTGCTGACGGCGGCGAGAGAGTGAAGATATCGTCCGATTTCTTCGGAGGGCTTATCGAGGACATCCTCCGCTTCTTCGAGGGCGGTGATACACCGGTAGCCAAGGCTGACACTCTCGAGGTTATGGCTATCCGCGAGGCGATCATCAAGGGCTGTGACGCATACGGACAGGAAATTAAGATTTAAGAGGTGCTATATGAAAATAGGAGTTATAACTGATTGCTTCAAGAAGACTCATATGGAGGCAATAGACAAGGCGGCAGAGCTCGGCCTTTCCGGCGTGCAGATCTACGCTACCACGGGTAAATTCTCCCCCGATACTCTCACCGATGAAGACAAGGCGGCATACAAGGCTAAGCTCGCCGAGAGAGGTCTCGCCGTTTCCGCACTCTGCGGAGATATGGGCGGCTACGGCTTCGAGATCGAAGAGGACAATGCTGAGAGAATAGAGAAGACCAAGAGAATAATCGACCTCGCATGCGAGTTTGGCTCGAGCGTTGTAACCACTCACATCGGAGTTATTCCCGACGATAAGGCGAACGAGAGATACGGCGTTATGCTGAGGGCTCTCACCGAGTGCGGTCTCTATGCAAAGGAAAGGGGCGTCACCCTCGCTATCGAGACAGGCCCTGAGAAGGCCGATACTCTTCTCGCCTTCCTTAAGGATACGAAGGGCGGAGTAGGCGTAAACCTCGACCCCGCTAACTTCACCATGGTAACAGGTCAGGATGCGGTTGAGGCAGTGTACCTGCTCCGTGACTACATCGTACACACCCACGCTAAGGACGGCATTATGCTCGACAAGAATCAGTCTCCCACCGAAGTATACCACGCATTCGCAGTAGGCGGTGTCGATGCTCTCAATGCATGCCGCGGATTCCGCGAGGTTCCTCTCGGTGAGGGTGAGGTTGACTGGGAAAAGTACCTCGGTGCTCTTCGTGAGATCGGCTTCGACGGCTTCCTTACCATCGAGCGTGAGTGCGGTGACGATCCTACGAAGGATATCGTGCTCGCATCCGACTTCTTAAAGGCAAAGCTTGCGTAAATTTTAAGATACTTTTATAACCTTTCGACCCTCGGCACTCCGCAACGTACGTGATACCGAGGGGTCTTTTTTATCAAAATGCTCAATATCACATCTTTAATGCCCGAAATGCATTGTTTTTCTGTCATTTATTTGTTATAATGAAAATACCACAACCTTGAAAGCAATTTCCCTCTCGGACGGTGTCCGAGAAAGACGGGTGGCTGCCGAATATGGCAGCCACCCTTTTGTTTTCCAAATAAGAAACGCCTACCCCACCGATAATGGAGTAAGCGTTTTTTTATTACTTTCTGAACTTTGCTCTCTTCTCAGCGAGGATGGCGTCACGCTCCATATCCCAAATACGGCGAAATGCCTCCTCGGTCTTCGCCTTAGTGACAAGGGGATTCTTCGCTCTGTAATCGTTGGAGATCGAGCCGTAGTAGCCCCAAGCGAGAATGGTACGTGCTCCCGCATCGTAGAGTGCCTCGGTAGCGGTGATGATATCCTCCTCGGAGCCTACGGGGTTATTGAAGGTCTGCACCCAGAGGTTATGATTCTTACCGTACTTCTCGGAGAGCTCGAGATTCATCCTCGCACCGTTATATGCGTACTCATAGGGCTCGTCGCTTCTGCTGAGCCAGTAGGGGTCGGAGCCGATATCGTCGATGGTGTCGAGGGTAAAGAGCTTCTCGGAGGTCTCGAGGCTGATGCCCGAGGTGCCGAGCATAACGCAGACCGCATTCTCAATTCCCTTCCCGTGGCTGTAAGCGGTCACGTCACGGAAATAGTCGACTATCGAATCAATGCCAAAGGTAACTACGTCTGCGTTCGACTTCTCAGGCATATCGTAGCCGTATTTCTCACGGAAGAGTGCACGGCATCTCTTGCAGGCACAGGTATAATACTCGTTATCGCCGTCCTTCTTGGTGGGCAGGTAGGGCTCATCCCAGAATATTTTCTTAGCACCCGTATACTCTACAACGTCTATCCAATCCTTGGTAAACTTACGGTAATCGGGGCTGTTTATACAAACCTGTGTGGGATGCATGTCTCCGTTTGAATAATACATATGGGAATCGGGGTAGTATGCGAGGAAATGCGACTTATCACCCGGTGCTCCGCCGAGTCCCCAGTTATCGATCCAAGCCTCCATACCGAGCTCGTGGGTCATACGTACAAGCTCCTTGATCGTAGTCTTGTGTCTGTCCCAGTCGGTGTGCGAGAGCATGTGTACTACAACGTTGGCGTGGTGTGCCGCCATATCACGGAGGTCCTCCTCCGCATGGTTAAGCATTCTATTGCCGTGGTAGGCATATCCTGTCTTGAGAGGTCTCATGTTATCTCCTTAAAATCTTATCTCTATTCTGTCGGAAGTGTATTCGATCTTATAGTTGTCAAATCCGTCTCTTGTCTCATAAAGCGACAGCGTACCGCCCTTACACTCGGTGGGCACTCTGCCCTTCTCTACCGAGACGTAGAGCTCCTTCCTTATTTCCTCGAAGGGCACGGAATTAAGGGCCGAGAGGTCAATCACACAAGAGGCATCCGAGAGCTCGACCCTCGCATAGGAGAGGTGTATCTCCTGGTTTGCCGCAAAGGCGATATCCCTCGAGAGCATAGCACCGAAGTAGTCCGCCTGACGGTTAAGGTAAGCCACCCAAGCATCCTTATTGTCAAGATACCTTTTCGGATTGAAGCGGAAGAAATTAGGCCAGTGCATACCGAAGACGCTCCTCTTCGTCTCAATGGCTATGGGAGCGATATCGGTGAGTATATCGGGATCGACGTCATAGGCGTTCCACGGTACCATGCCTCCGCCCATCTCACGCATGCACATCACACCCCCGAGGAAGTGGTGAGCCCCGTTTATCTGATACCAGCCGTTAGGCCAATAGACAAATCCGCGGCGGTAAAACTCCTCTGCGAAGGGGGTGAGGTCATCGAAGGTGGCGGTACCGCCTACACCTCCCGGTGAGACTATCGTGCGTATCTTTTTCTTAAAGCCCCAGGAGTCATAGATCTTATAGAAGATATCAAGACGTCTTCTGAGGTCATCCATACTGATCGGAACGGTAACTCTCTTACCGTCCTTCACGGTAGCGACGAAATATTCCTGCTCGTTTATCTGTCTTCCCGACTCGTCATAGTTGCCGTGAAGAAGGCCGTGGACGGCATACTCGAGATACTCGCTCGACTCGGCGGCCTCGAGATACTTCTCTGCCATCTCATAGTCGATCTCGCTCGCTCTGTCCCAGTTATGGGGATTATAGGATATACCTACCTCACCGCGGAGGAGATTATCCTTATCCCATTCACCGAGGCAAAGGGGGGCCAAAATCTTCATATTCACTGCCCGACCGACCTCGTTGACGGCATAGTAGTCCTCGGGTGCGTGCATTCTCGGAATACCTGTACGGGAGGGTCTGCCGACAACTCTGTCATCGTTACCCTTATGCCAGCCTACGTCATCGAGGCATATCTGTATGGCTACGGGTATTTTTAAGTAAGCGTTATCTGACATTTTGTTTAATTACCAATAGGGGTTCCAATCGGGGTTCTTAAGACGCATAAGGCACTCTACGTAGAAGTAGCAGCCCCAGATATTACACTCGTCAATACCTACGTCGTTGGGCTTGGAGTAAACAGCGTGAAGAAGGATACCGTTAGAGGCAGGATCATCCTTAGTGCTGTAATTCTCATAGAGAGACTCCATGGAGTGACCGATACAGTTCTCGATCATATCACGCTCCTCGCCTGCGGGAAGCTTCTTAAGAAGATCGATAAGACCGCAGATAACGATGGGTGCAGCGGAGGAATCCTTCTCCTCGTTATCCTCCTCGACAAACTCGAGATCCCAGAAGGGAACGAAGTCACGGGGAAGACGGTTGAGGTAGAATGCAGCGGCAGCTCTTGCGATAGCAACCGCATCGGGATCGTCTATGTACTTCTCGGTGAGCATCATACCGTATACGATCCAGCCGTGTCCGCGTGACCAGCAGCTATCGTCATCCTTACCCTGCTTGGTAACACCGCGGAGGGGTGCACCGGTCTCGGGATCGAAGTAATAGGTGTGGTAGGACGAGCCGTTCTCACGGATAGCGTACTCAACGGTAGTCTTGAAGTGGGTGTAAGCGACGTTCTTATAGCTCTCGTCACCGGTCTCGGCAGTTGCCCAGTAAAGGATCGGAATATTCATAAGGCAGTCGACGATGAGTCTGTAATTATCGGGGCCGTCAAGAGATCCCCAAGCCTTAATGAACTGTCCATTCTCACGGAAGCGGAGCTTAAGGTGGTCAGCGGCCTTAATAGCGGCAGCACGTGCCTTCTCGTTGCCTGTGAGTCTGTATGCGGCTACGCAGGAGAGGGAGAAGAGGAAGCCGACGTCGTGTCCCATCTTACCGAACACGTTCTGAATTCTGTCATAGTACTGATCGATCTGCGAGAGGGCGAGATTCTTATACTTCTCGTCACCGGTGAGCTCGTATGCGATCCAGATCATACCCGAATAGAAGCCGGAGTTCCAGCCCTCGGACTTGTTCTCGGTTCTCTCATAGACGTTATTCTTGCTCGCGTGAGAGGGATAATATCCGTCCATTGTCTCGATCATGTAGTCGAGCTTCTTCAGCATATCGGCGATCGCGAGATCGAGCTTCTTCTCCGTGAAATCGGACTTAACGAGGAAGCGTGCCTTATCCTTAACGGCTTCTGCGGTAATCTTTTTCATGATAAAATTCTCCTTGTGTGGATTTTATTTTTTAGTATTTTGCTCTGAAATTATAACACATACCTGTCCGTGATACAAGTCGGGCAAAATATAAAAGTAAAAAAAGAAACAAACTATGGAAGATTTGCTAAATTTCCTGCCATCTTGATTATACACTTTATTTACATTTTTTTCTATAAGTATCGGGACATTTTTACAGTTTTTCATGTCCTTTTTCAAAAGTTTATTTTAAAAAGCTATGGACTTTCACTCTCCTTTATGCTAAACTAAATAAGAAAGCGGGGTGATGAGGTGGCTTCCGAGAAAATTATTCCGAGGGACGGAGTAAAATTTACCGAGATATTCTTCAATATCGACGACGTGAGCTTCTCCGTGCACTATATGCACAGCACGAGAAGGATGGACGCCTCGGAGTGGACCGAGGAATTTTACCCGAAGTCCGAAAGAGAAGTCATAAGGTCGCTGAAGCTTCATAAGCATATGTACTGCGAGATGTTCTTAAAGCCCCTATCCCCCTTCCCCGTTATCTTCGACGGAGGAGAATTGACTATGGAATACGGGGATATTCTTCTCATCTCCGAGGGAACCATGCACACTGTCGATTACAGAACCTTCCCCAAGGTGACGGCCATATGCTTCTCGTTTACGAAAAACCGTCTATACAGACACGGCGGACTTTACGATCAGATGACGAAGCTTATGACAGCTCCCTACCTTCATATAAAGAATATGAAGAGGACTTACGGGTCGGTGGATTTATTCTTCGACAGTCTCGATGCGGGTGAGATGATCTCATCGTCGAGGTATTTCTTCGATATCATATCCGACGTCATCACGTCGACGGTCGATCTGCCGAGGGTTGCGGAGGAGGATATGCTCCCCGACACGGACATACGGAGAAACAGAAGGATACTCCGACTCATAGAGAAGCACTATAAGGACAGCGTTTCTCTCGAGGTTATAGCGGAGGAGTTAAATCTGTCTGTGAGGCAGACCACCCGCATCATTCGAGCGACGACGGGACACACGCTGGGAGAGCTCATTCTGGAGAAGAGGATGGCGGATGCAAGGGTGCTCCTCGAGAACGGCAGTCTCACGGTATCCGAGATCTCGACACGGGTGGGCTACAACTCGCTGACCTCCTTTTACGGGGCGTTCAAAAAATATTATGGCGTTCTGCCAAAGGAATACAGAAAAAAATATCAGACAAAAGAGGAAAAAGCAAATGAACAAATACTTACTACTCTCCCTCTCCGAGAAGGAGAAGAGGCACACCGTAAGAAATAACGAATTCTCTCCCTTCGAGATAGGAATACCGCTTCTCGATATATCCGATGAGACTATCGAGGAGATATACTACTTCAGGTGGCAGACCTACGCAGGACAGATAAAGACGACACCCGACGGATACGTTGTAACGGAGTTCCTCCCCGACGTCTCATGGGCAGGCAAGTACAACACCATCAACTGTCCCGCAGGACATCACTTCTATGAGGGAAGATGGCTCCATGACAGAAAAATCCTCTCCGACTATGCTAAGTTCTGGTTTACAGAGGGTGCTCAGCCGAGAAAGTACAGCTTCTGGGCAGCCGACGCCATCCTCACCGCATGCAGGACGTGGGGTAGCTATGCACTCATCGAGGAGATCTATGAGAGTGCAAAAAAGAACGTCCTTGAGTGGGAAAAGAGCCATAAACGTGACACGGGTCTCTTCTATCAGATAGACAACTATGATGGAATGGAGTTCTCGATCAGCGGAAACGGTGAAAGACCAACCATCAATTCATATATGTTCGCCGACTACACAGCACTCTCGGAGATGGCAAAAATACTCGGCCGTGAGGACGAGGAGCGGGAATATAAGAAAAAGGCGGACGAGCTCCGCCGGCTGATAAATGAAAGACTCTGGGACGGCGACTTCTACAAGAACCGCTCCGAGGAGGCGGGCTACGAGATCGCCGACGTACGTGAGGAGATCGGATATATTCCGTGGTGCTTCGGCATCCCCGAGGAGGGAATGTCAGGTGCGTGGAAATATCTTAACGATGAGAATCATTTCTATGCTCCCTACGGCCCTTGCGTAGCAGAGAGATGCCATCCGAGGTTTATGTTCGAGCACACCCATATGTGCCTCTGGAACGGTCCCTCCTGGCCCTTCTCTACCTGTCAGACCGTTACGGCTCTCGGAAATCTTCTCCGTGACTACAACCAGGACGTGATGACGAAGAGCGACTACTACAAGCTCTTAAAGCAGTACGCATCCTGTCACTACATAGAGAGAGACGGTGTGCGTGAGCCGTGGATAGACGAGAACCTCGATCCCTTCACGGGCGAGTGGCTTGCAAGGAAGAATATGATAAGGGACGGACGTGCCGACTGGGACCGCGGACGTGACTACAACCACTCCACCTTCTGCGATCTTGTTATCTCGGGTCTTGCGGGTGTGAGACTCACGGACGGTGTGCTCGAGGTAGAGCCGCTCTTCTCCGAGGATGACCTCGACTATATTGCACTGGACGGCGTTCTCTACCGTAACAAAACCATATCGGTAGCCTACGATAAGACGGGCGAGAGATACGGACGCGGATGCGGTCTGTTCGTCTTCGTTGACGGCGAGCTTGCGGCACACAGCGATGAGCTTGGAAAGCTGACGGTTAATATTTAAAAAAGCATTTTTAAACGATACTCAACACTCTGTCCCGCTAAACGGAAAAACAAAAAAACGAGAGCAAGAATAGAAGGATTTTTTCCCTTTTATTCTTGCTCTTTTCGTCAAAAAAGTGCTTCTGTCGTTTTTGTGCTGATTTAAAGATATCAAGACTTAAATCCTGCGTTTTTCCACGTTTCAGTAAAAGCTTTTATTCTACTCCACCGTTACGGTGTATGCGGAAATCCTCGGTGGCAGGCTCATCATGACCTGACCGCCGTAGGTTACGGATACTCTGTCGCCGACCTTGATATCCGAGCGTGATATAACACGTCCGTCCGAGGTGCGATAGGTGGTCTCGGGCGACGTGAGCACCCAGAACACTCCCGTATTGTCATAGGGAGCACTGATCACCTCTACCTCTATGACGTCGCTTACGCCCATAACGGTCGCAATCATAGTATACTGTCCTTCATTATTCATATTTTCATCTCCGTAATTCGGGGTGTTATCCCCATCGTCCTTCTCATTTCCGTCATCCCTGCAGGATGATAGCAAAAGGGATGCGATGATAAGGAGTAATATCAGCGGTATTTTCTTCATTATGTCTCCAAAATGTGAAATTAACGGGGGAGGCTAAAGGATGGGTAGATCATTTTCTGCCGAAGAGGGTATTCAGTCTTTTCCATCTTCCGCTATTTTCGGAAAGCTCTCTGAGATTATCCTCGGTAATGCGGAAGCCCCAGTTACCGTCGCTCCTGCCGGGAGTATTCATACGGGTATCACTGCCGAAGCCGAGGATATCCTGGATGGGGATAATGACGAGGCGTGAGGGAGAGCGTAAAAGCACGGAAATGATATCGAGGCACGCCGCCGACCAATCGTCATGGCGTATACCCATATACTCAAATAGCCTACCCCGTGTATCGGGATCAAGCTCCCAGACGTAGCCTAAGAGGGTGTTATTATCGTGAGTGCCCGTATAGGCGACCGAATTCTCGGGGAAAAGGTGGGGTCTGTGTATCGACTCGCCCGAGGAGAGGAAGCCGAACTGAGCGACACGCATGCCGGGGAAGGTGCTGTATTCAAGAAGCTCTCGCACGCTGTCGGTGATGTCACCGAGGTCCTCGGCTATAATGAGCTTATCTCCTGCCCATTCTCTTATTTTATCTATTATCGACCTTGCGGGGCCGGGCATCCAGCGTCCCTCCCTCGCACTCACGGCATCTCTCGGGATGCTGTAATACTCGTCTAAGGCACGGAAGTGATCGATCCTTACTCCGTCAAACATCGTAAGGGCGTAATCAATACGGCTCTTCCAGAAGAGGTAGCCGTCCATCTTCATATATTCAAAATCGTAAAGGGGGTTTCCCCAGAGCTGACCGTCCTCGCTGAAATAATCGGGAGGCACGCCTGCGACCTCAAGCGGCAGCCCATCTCTGTCAAGAAGGAAGCACTCGGGCGACGCCCATACGTCGGCACTCTCATAGGCAACGTATATCGGCATATCGCCGATGATATATACCCCCATCCTGTTGGCATATTCCTTCAGGAGCTGCCACTGCCTGTGAAATTCATACTGTATGAACTGCCAGGCGAAGAGGCGATCCTCATCGGGCTCCGAGTCACGCCACTCACGGAAGGGTGCACCGTTATTCTTATCCCTGAGGGCAAGATAGCGTGCAAGAGAGGCAATAGTGGGATGGATGTCGAGAAAATCACGGACGGCGTCTCTGTCACGAACCCTCCCTGCCGCACGGAAAAGAAGCGGAAGCCTCTCCTCCGAGAGCCTATCGTACTCGGCAACGTAAGGTGCTCTCTCACGGGCGGACTCAAGCTCGGACGAGGTAATAAGCCCCGACCCGTGCAAGATCTCAAGGTCTATAAGGTATGGATTTGCACTGTAATATCCCGCCGATTTATAGGGAGACGCACACTCGTCCGTCATACATAGTGGCAGTACCTGCCAATAGGAAAATCCGCCCTCCGAAAGAAAATCAACGAAGCTGTATGCCGATCTGCCGAGCGTACCGACAGAATAATCCGAGGGAAGCGACGTTACGTGCATAAGAATGCCCGATGCTCTTTTCTCTAACATATCTTCCCTCCTTCAATATTATTATATTCAGTTTATCATATTCAGGGGAAATATACAAGGTCAATTTTCAATTTCAAGAGAAAAAATATCGTCTATCGGCACCTGCGACGTGCCCACCGTGATACGCCGTCCGATAACGTCTATCGCAGTCACTCTGCCGACGGCAACGACGTATTTATCGACAAGGTAATAGTTAACTCTGCAAAGAGTGCCGAGAGAGAGTGAAGCGAGCTTACAGGACAGCTCCTCCGCCGCATCCGATAGAATCTCACGGCGTGGGCATTTCAGCTCCCGTCTTTTCTCTACCACAGCATCAAAGCCGCGGAGGGATGCGTAAGGCAAAAATTGCTTCGCCCGATCCTGATACGATTTTTCCATCACCCTTTATGACCTCCGACCAGTGTGTTTCTCATACGGGCGGTCGACTTCTCCTCGAAGCTCGAGCCCTTCACTATCGCATTTTTTCCGTATTTTCCCTTTATTCCGACGATCGCCCTAAGAAGCGAATGCTCTCTCTCAAGAGCCCTCTCGTCGGTAAACATATTTATATCTATATACCTCTCATCGAGAAGATCGCCGAAGGATATAGCGAGGTTTCTTATCTTCATTTCCTTAGCCGTAGTTTCGTCATAAAGAGCGAGGATATACTCCTCGATGGCCAAAAGAGAATTCGTCCTCGCAGAGAGCTTTCTCGACCCACCCGTAGGAGGGGGTAAAAAATACGACGGTGATCCTACCCTGCCCGTGTGGTTATATCCCACCGTCAGAGATATTCTGTCCGTCGAAAGTCTTTTCTCTATAAGCTCGAGCACCGATACCTCTATCATCTCGGAAAGAATAAGCCTCGCATCCGAGGCGGAATACGGCTCGAAGAGCACCTGGCTATGCGATATTGACGTCGCACGGGGCTTATACTTCTTGATATCCGCTATCGTGCAGGACTCTCTGCCGTATGCGTGATCTATAAGGAGCTCGGCATCGACCCCGAAGGCTCGCCTGAGGCTCTCATACGGCAGGCGTGTCACGCCGTGAAGGTCATATACGCCCATGCTTCGAAGCCTCTTCGCAGTGCCCTCGCCGATATTCCATACGTCGGTGATGGGTCTGTGGTGTGCGACAGTCCTCGAGAATATCTCCTCGTCAAGAAAGGCGACACCGTCATCCGTGCCCTTCGCCAGAATGTCGAGAGCGACCTTCGCAAGGAAGAGATTAGTGCCTATTCCCGCAGTTGAGGGTATACCCGTGCTCTCTAAAACGGCCCCTCTCAGCATCCTGACAAGCTCATCCGCCTCCATGCGGTAAAGCTTCATATACGGTGTGAGGTCGATAAAGCACTCGTCTATCGAGTAGACGTGTATATCATCGGGGCTGATATATCTGAGGTATGCCGCATAGACGTCGGCGGAGCACTCCATATACATCCGCATACGGGGAGGTGCCATTATATAATCGATATGCTTCGGTATCTCGAAGACACGGCATCGGTTCTTCACACCGAGTCTCTTCATCTCGGGGCTGACGGCGAGGCATATCGTGGCCTCCTCCCTCTCGGGATCAGCGACAACGAGCCTCGCTCGCATGGGATCAAGCCCTCTTTTAACACACTCGCAGGAGGCATAGAAGGAACGGAGGTCTATACAGGCGTATAGCTTATCCGACATCCTTGATCACCTTAACCGCAACGCCCTGCACCGCAAGGTGGAAGGGGTGTATATCGGAATACCTCGGATTCTCGGCACGGAGTATGGGATTGCCGTCCGTGTCGCGGAGGTATCTCTTAAGAGTAGTGTCGGTGCCGTTGACAAGTGCGACAACGATACTGCCCGTGCGTGCAAGACCCGTACGCTTGATAAGCACAAGATCGCCGTCATCGATGCCCGCACCGATCATAGAGTCGCCCTCGGCACGGAGGAGATAGCAATCATTTCCGCCCCACTCACCGGGGATGGCAACGTAGCCCTCGATAAGCTGAGTATGCTCATCGGGAAGACCGCAGGGGATGCCGCCGAGGATGGGAACACGGACGATATCCATTCTCATCTTCTCCTGACCCTTAATAGAAAGCGTATCCTTACCCGAATACTCGACAATGCCTCTGTCACGGAGTATCATAAGGTATCTATACGCTACGGAATTAGTCATATCCATATATTCAAGTATCTCGCGGAACTTCGGCGAGCGGCCGTTATTCGCCGCAATATAGTCCTTAATAAACGCCGCCATTCTCTCGAGCTTCTCTTCGCTTATTCTCTTCATTTTCTTGTCTCCTTTGCTTAAAAGAACTTGTGGTTCTCTTTTATTATACACGTCTGCTCCCCGGTTGTCAAGGGGTATTTTCAATTTTTTTACTTCCGTTTTTTGGGAGTGCCGATCCCCGAAGAAAAGAAAAAGGAACGGCGGTGCCGTTCCTTTTCAATATGAAATTATATATATGATTATTATCAGTGATAATGCTTATTTCCGCGTGCACTGACCTTGTCGCCGGGGATAATATCTCCCGCTTTTGTAAGTGCGACCTTAGTGAGGAAGGGACCTACAAGCTCATATATGAGCACGGCAAAGAGGGTGATGGAGCGGACGATGCCGCCTATCTCGGGGTCGAAGCTCATAGCCTGGCTCGCCATACCGAGTGCGACACCCGCCTGAGGAAGAAGCGTGATACCGAGGTACTTAATTATATTCGGGTCGCATTTCGTCATTCTCGCACTGATACCCGCACCGAAGTACTTTCCGATCGAGCGGGCGATGATATAGGTGACACCCACGAGGACAAATCCGATATTCTCGAATACGGAGAGCTCAAGCTCAGCTCCGCTGATGACGAAGAAGAGAATGAGGAGGGGTACTGTCCATCTGTCGGCACGTGCCATAAGCTCCTCGGAGAAGTCACAGATATTACAGAATACCGTACCGAGCATCATACAAGCAAGCAGGCTCGAGAATGCGATGTGCACACGGCCGAGCTCGATGGGCTCGATGGTGGAGATAGCAACGGTCATCATAACGAAGGTGACAGATACCGCCATACGCTTACTGCGTGAATGGAAGTGCTGCTCACAAACGGTAAAGATCACACCCATAACAGCACCGAGAGCGAGCGAAAGAACCACCTCAAGGATAGGGTTGAGCACCATGGAGATGACGTCGACACTGTTGGTATGAATGGCTCCCGCAACTCCGTAGGAAACGGCAAAGACAACGAGACCTACCGCATCGTCAAGTGCGACGACGGGGAGAAGGATATCGGTGACGGCACCCTTAGCCTTATACTGTCTTACGACCATAAGGGTTGCGGCAGGGGCTGTGGCGGTTGCAACCGCACCTAAGATAATAGCCGCAGGAAGAGGAAGCACGTCGGGAAAAAGAAGATGTACTCCGATAAGCACGGCATCAACGATGAGAGTTGTGAAGACCGCCTGGAATATACCGATAACGGTCGCCTGCTTACCTATTTTCTTCAGCTGTGAGAGCCTGAACTCGTTACCGATAGCAAAGGCTATGAAGCCGAGAGCGAGATCGCAGATGATACCGAAGTCCTCGAGCTGACCCATGGAGGTAAAGCCGATGCCGTCGACACCTATCGCACCGATGAGGTAAGGGCCGATGATGATACCCGCAACGAGATATGCCGT
>JAZQYD010000002.1:0-7150 GCA_045633405.1 Eubacteriales bacterium
CGCCCTTCTCTTCCTTCATCTTGTCGATGAGCTCCTCGAAGTACTTCTTGCCGACCTCCATAACGACGTCGGAGTACATCTGGATGAAACGGCGATAGCAGTCATAAGCCCAACGAGCATTGCCGGACTTCTTAGCCATAACTTCAACAACCTCTTCATTCAGACCGAGGTTCAGAATGGTGTCCATCATACCGGGCATGGATGCACGAGCACCGGAACGAACGGAAACGAGCAGGGGGTTCTCGAGGTCACCGAACTTCTTACCGGTAACACCCTCCATCTTTACGATGTACTCCATGATTTCAGCCATGATCTCATCGTTGATCTGACGGCCGTCCTCATAGTACTGGGTGCAGGCCTCGGTAGAAATAGTGAAGCCCTGGGGAACGGGAAGACCGATGTTGGTCATCTCAGCGAGGTTAGCTCCCTTACCGCCAAGGATCTCACGCATGCTTGCGTTACCCTCGGAGAAGAGATAACAATACTTCTTGCTCATTTTTGTTTTCCTTTCATATAAAGAATTTTAATAAAATAACTCATTAAACGAGTCCTTCACACCCTCCGACCGTCCGAAAACAGCGGAAAATACAAAAGACCGCACCTAACAAGGGAATTATACCATAAAATATTTAGAAAATCTATACGTGTGTGAAAAAAATAACAAAAAATTAAAATATTTACAAAATGTTAACAAATTATGACCAATAACTGATCGAAAACGCACGCGGTTGTTAGTGATTTACAACAACGTAACTGCCATGCGGTATACGTCAACGCAAGGTCGGGGAGTAAGGCTTCCGAATTTTTCGCCTCAAAAGGGGACGTAACCGAGCACAAGGCTACCGTTTGTGCAGAAAAAAAAGAGAGTGACAGCAGCTGCTGCACTCTCCTCTGAATTATACTGTAATTATCCCGCGTCGGGAGACCCGCCGATCAGTTTCTGCCGACGAACCAAAGGAATATGTAAAGAAGAATAAGAATGGGCGAGGTCATAAGAAGAATGAGAAGACCCGTAGTAACCTTATCCCATACTGCAAGCCACTTCTTCTTTCTTGCACGCTTCTTTTCATCAATCAAAGTCTCAAAATCAACGTTATTATCCATTTCGGGATTCCTTTCATCTATGGGTTTTCGTTATTACCATATATTTTAACACAAGTGAACCCCTAAGTCAAGTTAATTGGTAAAATTATTTTGTTAATTGTTTTGCGGTAATATTATTTCTTGACAATCTATGCTGTTGGTGGTAAAATTTCTATTAGAAAGATGAGGTTTATATGTCAGGTATTGAAATTGAGAGAAAATACATAATTGAGAAGCCATCCGTCTCCGATATGGAGTCGATGCCCGAATATTCCCGCTCCGAGATAACTCAGATATATCTCGACACCCTCCCCGGTATCACTCACCGCATAAGAAGGCGTGAATACAGAGGCGGCAGGGTAGAGTATACGGAAACGGTGAAAAAACGCATCGACCGTATCTCATCCTACGAGGACGAGAGGGAGATTGGCGAGAGGGAATATAATGAGCTCCTCCCGAAAATGGCAGAGCGGGTGCGTCCCCTTCGGAAGGTCAGGCATACCTTCCTTTACCTCGGTCAGATCTTCGAGATCGATATATATCCCGAGTGGGAGAGGACGTGTATTATGGAGACCGAGCTCTCGGCGAGGGAGGACGAGCCGCCCATGCCCGATTTTATAAAGACAGTGAGGGACGTCACGGGGGTAAAGGCGTATTCCAACGCATCCATGTCGCGTGAATTCCCGTCCGAAGAGAAAATATAATAAAAAGGCGTTATTGCTCCCTTGGCTTTTTGGGAAACAATAACGTCTCTTTTATTTGTGATATCTCTTTCCCGCTATGATGGTGTATGAGCGGTAGAGTGTCTCGTAGAGAATAACCCTCATCAGCTGATGGGGGAAGGTGAGCTTCGATACGGAGAGGCGTATGTCGCAGGCACTCTTTACACGGTCGGACAGACCGTACGATGAGCCGATTATAAGACATACCTTACCCTTTTCATCGTCCGCCCTTCTGATTACCTCGGCGAGCTCGGGCGATGAATACTCACGTCCCTCGACACACAGTGCGATCTTGCAGGAGTCCTTCGGGATTGATGCGAGGATCCTGTCCGCCTCACGGTCGAGAGCCTTCGCTATCTCACCCCTGTCATCCTCGTTGTTTATTCGCACCTCGGAAAGCTCGATTTCCTCGACACGGGCATAGGCTCCGAGGCGTTTTTTGTATTCCGCCGCCGCATCCGTGAGGTATTTCTCCTTCAGCGAGCCGACGGTAATGATAGTCAGATGCGTCATGCTACCTCCTGCCTACCCTGGCGAGGCGGGAGAGCCCCTCTCCGAGTGCATCGGTAAGTGTCATTACGTCCTCCTCGGTGTTTGATGCTGAGAAGGAAATTCTGATCGACGAGTCTGCCTCCGACTCGGTTCTGCCGTAGGCGATAAGTGCACTCGACAGGTGCCCCGTGTTAGACGAGCAGGCTGAGCCCGATGAGACGTAGATGCCCTTTGATGAGAGATAATGGAGCATAGTCTCGCTCTTGATCGACGGAAGAGTGATATTGAGTATATGCGGTGCGTGATTTTCGGGAAGCGTCGGGCTGATCTCACTGAGTGCGGGGTTTCTTGCAATCTCATTTATAAGCATCTCACGGAGGTGAGACATATGCGATATGCTCTCCTTCATTTTGACACGCCCCACCCTTACAGCCTCGCCGAAGGCGGCGATACCGGGTACGTTCTCAGTACCCGAGCGAAGCCCCTTTTCCTGACCTCCGCCAAATATAACGGGGGAGAGTGCACGTAATTTTCTGACTCCGTCACTAATAACGAGAGCTCCGACGCCCTTAGGCCCCTCGATCTTGTGTGAGGACACTGTTACCATATCCGCACCGAGACCCGATAGGGTGAAGGGTATCTTCATATACCCCTGCGTTGCATCAACGTGGATTAGGGCATCCTTGCATTTTCTTTTTACAAGCGACGATATAGCGGGGACGTTGTATACCGCACCCGTCTCGTTGTTAACAAGCATAACCGAGACGAGAATGGTGTTGTCAGTAAGCTCGGCCTCGAGTGCCTGAAGGTCGACAAGTCCACCCTTAGTAGGCACCCGTGCTACGTTAAAGCCCTCCGATGCGAGCATATCGCACGGCTCACTGACGGATGCGTGCTCACCCATAGTGGTGATGATCTTGGCACCTCTCTTGTATCTCTCCTTCGATCTTGCACGGCCGATGATAGCGAGATTGTTTGCCTCGCTTCCCGATGCGGTGAAGATGACCTCGCTGCCTCCCATGGAGGAGATGATCTCACGCCTCGCCTCTGAGATGATCTTCTCGGCCTCGTGACCTATTCCGTGAAGGGAGGAGGGGTTACCGAAGCACTCAAGCGATACACGGGTATAGGTATCGAGTGCCTCGGAGCATATTCGTGTTGTAGCACTGTTGTCAAGATATGTTTGCATTTTAGAATCCAATCTTTCCGAATATAGCCTTCGCCTCGTCAATCTCGTCGGCATATACCGACTCGGGAGCAGTGAAGGTGAAGACGTAGATATCTCTCGAAAGCTTGCTGTTTACAACGTATACCTGATATACGTGATACTCAATTCCGAAGAGAGTGTACTTGTATTCATACTCGCTTGCCTTGGGGGCATTGTCGGGATCGAAGCTGTTATTGACTACGATCTCCTCTACCTTGCCGTCATCCGAGAGCTTCTCGAGCTTCTCCTTGCGGAGAAGGTAATTTTCATGAGGGTAAACGGTTGCATTGATCATCTCGGACACGGTGAGTGATACGCCGTTATCCTTCGATGCACATATGATACCGGTTGAGATGTCAACGATGTAGTCCTCGGGAAGATATAAATCGAAGCCTGTGAGCCTCTTGTCGCTGACGAGCATATAGCCGTCGCCGTCCTTGGGATAATCCTTGTTATCGGGCGAGTCCTTCCTGTCGACAAACGTGAAGCTCTTGATAACGGGCTCGATATAATCGTTTAAGTAGAAGGAGTAGAATGACTGATCGTTCATGTACTCCGAATTGGATGCATTGTAGGTGAAGAGATAGATGCTTCCCTTGTAGACAGAGAAGATCTGCATCGCCGTGTAGGAGCGTTCTTCATAGGTGTAGCTGTAAATGAATTTGTACGCCTCGCTCGCATTTCCAAAGGTGCAGGTGCCAAGCCCCGATCCGTCCTCCTTCTCCTTCGGCGAATCAATAACGGTAAAGTCCGAGAAGGGAGAACGCTCGTACTTCTCTCTGTCGGCCATGAACAGCTCCTTTACGTAGAGTGCATATGAGAAGCCGTCCGTCACGTTCTCGGGAGACTTGATGGGTACTACCGTGATGGATGTGTAGTTTACGTTAGACACGTAGGTCGCACTGATATCACCCTGGTTTGCAACCGTCCAGCCCTTAGGGCCGTAGAAGTAATATCCAACGTCCTCTCCGCCTCTGACGAGCTGCATTCCCTCGGGAACGTCGTCATCCTTACCGCACGAGGTGAGCACGGCGAGAGAAGTGAGCAGTGCTGTTATGACTAAAATAAACGATATAATTTTCTTCATTTTTTATATCCTTTCGGCCGTTTTTACGGCTCTATCTTTGTTTTCTTATAGAAAATGCCTATGAACAAGCTCGGTGAAGCATCGTCCACGCTCTTCGAAGTCCTTGAATTCTCCGTATGCCGTGCAGGCGGGTGAGAGGAGGGCACATTCACCGCATCCGATGTCGTGGAGGAGATAATCCACCGCCTCGCGGAAGCTCTCGAAAACACCGCATGGGATATCACGAAGTCTCGCATCCGACTCTATGAAGGCCGAGATCTCTGACGCCTCATCCCCGTATACCGCAATTTTCTCAGCATAGCCTGCAAGCGACTCGCTTAATTGATCAAAGGATAATCCCTTACCCCGTCCTCCTAGGAGGATCCTCACGCCTCTGCCGAGTGCCTTCAGCGTAGCCGCACATCTTGCAGGCGACGTGTCAATGGATGAATTGTATACGCTGACTCCGCCCTTACAGTATATCAGCTCGCATCTGTGGGGCAGCCCCCTGAAGGACGTGAGCACACGCCTCTCTGCCTCTTTTTGGGTGTAACCGTGAGTCAGAGCCAAGGCGGCCATCATGTTTTTGATATTGTATTTCTCTTTACGGCACAGCGAGTCGATCTCTACTATCCTCTCCCCGTCCATCATTATGTATCCGTCAGCCGTGTGGTAGTAATGCTCGGCAGTCGAGCACTCCCTCATACGCGGAAGAGACATATCTGTCGAGAAAAGAGCGAATGCGGATATCTCCCTTGCGATCTTTTTACACTCGGGGTCGTCAAGCGATAGAACAGCACCGCCCGCCCTGTTAAGGATTCTTCTCTTTGAGGACTTGTATTCATCAAACGATTTGTGCCAGTTGAGATGGTTTTCAGTAATATTTGTGATCACCGCACGTGCGGCGGTTGGCTCGAGATAGGTGAGATTAAAGCTCGATAGCTCTGTCACGTATGCCGATGCACCGTCTCTCTCTACGTACGGCACTCCGATGTTTCCGATCGCCGAGGCACTAACACCGCTCTCGGTGAGCAGTCTTGCGGAAAGCTCAGTGACCGTGCTTTTTCCGTCCGAGCCCGTAACGGCGAGCGTCAGGGGAGCACGCACGTCCGAGAAGAAGACCTCGCAGTCGGACGAGAGAAGGGTACCGCACCTCTCTGCACGTATCAGCGGGAGTGCGTCCCGTCTTACCGATGGGGAGAGGAAGAGTACATCCTCGTCTATGTCTCGGAGGTGTTCGCCGCCGAGAAAGCATGCATCCGCTTTACACAAAGGGGGCAGGGGTGCATCACATCTTGAGTCACGCAGTGTGACCGTGATCCCCTCGATATGCATAAGCACGTCAAGAAGTGCAAGATTACTCTTGCCGAGCCCAACGAGCCCTACCTTTTTCGGCATCCTGCCGAGTGCCTTGTGAAAATAGCTTACAAGCTCCGATATCCTATCACGCATAATTCACCACTATAATTATAAATCTTTGAGACAGATATTTCAATCCCTAAAGCGAGATTTTTTACAAAATGTATATATTCTATCCGAAATCAGTTTATAAAGATAGGAAGAAAAGGGTGACAAAAAGAAAAAGAGACTGATCCGACAGTCTCTCTTATCCGGAAGCCTCCGGAAAAAATCTTTTGTTGAACTGAACTTGTAAGCCGGGTTCTGTACGCTTTCACGCAGCAATCATCTATCTTCACTATGCGTCACCGCATAGTTTGAGCCATAGGCTCTGCCACCATGGATATCTTGACGGGCAGCCAATCGGCAAAAGCCGAAATCCAAGGTGTTGCTTCGGATAGGGTTTACAGCGAGCCTATGTTACCATAAGCTCGGGTGAGCTCTTACCTCGCCTTTCCATCCTTACCATATAAATATGGCGGTATATTTCTGTTGCACTTTCCCGGAGGTCACCCTCGGCGGACGTTATCCGTTATCCTGCCCTATGAGGCCCGGACTTTCCTCACGATAATACCTTTCGGCAACATATCGCGCGATTGCCCCGTTCAGTTCGGGTTATATTATACTATTTTACCGAGTGTTTGTCAAGCCTCATCCCATCACAAAAAATACAAAAACAACAAAAAACAAGCCTCGTTTCATCATTTTTTAAAGTTTTTTTACGAAATTGATAAAATTTTACCAATGTACTTGTATTTTTTCGAAAGTGTGTTATAATATAGAATGGCGTGAGATGGGTCTCACGCGTACATAGCGATAATTTAAATAAAAAAATAAATTTTTTGGAGGATTTTCAAAATGGCAAATGTAAAAGTTGCGATTAACGGCTTTGGCCGTATCGGCCGTCTTGCTTTCAGACAGATGTTCGGAGCTAAGGGTTATCAGATCGTTGCGATCAACGACCTCACCAGCCCCAAGATGCTCGCTCACCTTCTTAAGTATGACACCGCACAGGGACGCTACGAGCACGAGGTTACTTACTCCGATGCAGTAGTTAACGAGAACGGTAAGGTTGTAGAGCCCGGCTCTATCACCGTTGATGGCAAGACCATCAAGATTTATGCAGAGAAGGATGCTGTTAAGTGTCCTTGGAAGAAGCTTCGCGTTGACGTTGTTCTTGAG
>JAZQYD010000003.1:0-2199 GCA_045633405.1 Eubacteriales bacterium
CCGCCCGAACTCCTACACCATGCTACGTCAGCAGTCGGTATTCCGTCAGTACTTCATTGACGTTATCGAGTACCTCAAGGCTGAAACCGCAAAGGGTAACGCAAGACCCAAGCTTGATATGACCGATATCAACGATATCGTCAGCCCGATGTTCAAGTCGCTCAGATAATTGTATTTTCAGCAGAGAGCCCCACGGCTCTCTGCTTTTTCTTGCCTTCCTCGGGTGGGGTAGGCACGTAAAAGCCCTTCCGAGGGTAGCCTCATTTACCATTACTTGCTGAATTGTTTAGCATAACTTTTGAAATTTCAGAAATCTGTTGACATTTTTCTAACACTTGGTATAATGAATTTAGGACATAGTCCTAAGATTATTCAGAACTAATAGGAGAGAAAATTATGAGAAGACTTGCAAACGTGCTTCTTCCCCTGCCTAAGAAGATAGAGCAGACCGAGAAAAGTATACTCATTGGCGGATATGAGGGCAAGATCAAATTCGATCTTAAGTGTGATGCTGATTTGATTACCGAGGCTAAGGCTTGGATCCTTAAGAGACTCGCTGACATTGCTTGCATCGCCGAGGGCGATGAGGGCTACACCGTTACAATTGCGGTAGATCCCGCGTGCCCCGATCTCGCAGACGTAGAGACTGAGGAGGGCTATATCATCCGTACCACCGAGGCGGGTGCTGAGCTTATCGGTAAGGGCGAGGCAGGTGCATTCTATGCTGCAATCACCTTCGCAGACATGCTCGAGAATATAAATTCCACCGTATACGTGCCCGAGGCATACATATACGATTTCCCCGACTTCCCTCAGCGTTCCGAGATGATGGAGTGCCGTTGGGGCTCGCAGTTTATGACTAAGGAGGACTACTTCAAGGCTATCGATTACTTCGTAGCTACCAAGCATAACAGAGTCCTCATCGAGGTATATTCCTGCTGGGGTCCTCAGTTTGACGAGGATCAGGCGGGAGGTCTCTTCGTTGAGATTCCCGGCTACCCCGAGGCTAAGAAGTACCACAACAAGAAGTACTATTCCGTAAGGCAGCAGAAGTGGATCAGAGAGACTGGTCTTCTCGCTCCCATGGTCGAGGAGGACTTCCTCGGCGAGGTAATCGCTTACGGTAAGAAGAAAAATATGACGGTTCTCGTCGGCTTCAACTCTCTCGGACACAATACCATTATCCCTAAGTGCATCCCCGAGATTTCGTCTAAAAACGCTGACGGCACACCTAAGCACAAGTGCTTCTGTACCACAAGTGCGAAGACCCTCGAGGTTGTATTCGCCACCTTCGATAACATTATCGATAAGTATTATAAGCCCTACGGCATCACCGAGATCTGCGTAGGTCTCGACGAGGTTGCCGATGCTCACATCTGTGAGTGCCCCGAGTGCTCGAAGTACACTAAGGAGGAGCTCTTCTTCGACTACGTTGAGACTCTTGTTAAGCACCTTCGTGACAAGGGAATGGATACCGTCAGAGTATCGTGGGATATGTTCAATATCTATAACAGACTCACTCCCGAGTACCGTAAGCACCTCGAGGACGAGGGCATTGCAGACGTTCTTATGATCAACTGGTGGAGCTACATGGATCCTCCTCAGGTATTCAGAGGACATCCCGAGGTTCTTAACAGCGTCTTCCGCGGACTTATGAAGCCCTATTCGGGTTACATGAACTGGGATATTACCTCCGACTGCCAGCTCAATATCAGAGCTTGTATGAAGCTTGCGAAGGAGCATAACTTCGAGTGCATCGAGCCCTACGGAATGTTCGATATCGCATTCGATAAGAACTTCGCTACCATCGCAGACCTCGCTTGGAACGTAGGTGAGGCTGATAAGCGTGAGGAGTTCGACCTCCGCTATGCCGAGAGATATTATCCTAACGACCGCACCCGTGCTATGGAGGCGTTCGACAATATGTGGGAGGTCATGCGTGACGAGACCATCAACAACTACATGAACCGTGCGATGCGTTGGATGACCTACTACATGTACTGTTACAGAAGCGTGCATAACGAGGATCTTATGAGGGGTATCACTACCTTCAAGTTCAAGAACTTCCCCGGTGAGGCGTTCGACAGACTCAACCGCTCCGACAGAATCGACTTCGACTACCTGAAGCGTCACCACAGAATGGCGAAGGAGGCTCTCGACTTCTTCGAGAGCTCGGGACGTCACGATGAGTTCAACGAT
>JAZQYD010000004.1:0-17410 GCA_045633405.1 Eubacteriales bacterium
TACGCACGCCCCCATACTTCAACCCGAGGGCAACGGCGAGTTGTCAAGGTAGGTCGCACGTGGTATAATAAAACTACAATTGAAGAAGGCGGTGATTGTGACAGCCTTGCCTTTTTGCCTTATCTACTTTACACCGCGAGAAAAATATGATATACTGTAACTGTAATGTAAAAAGCTTACCAAATTACAAAAAGGAGGTTTTTATGGATAAATACACTAAGACTCTACTTACTGCTTTGAAAATTCCGCTTGGAATATTCTTCATCCTGACAGGACTCGGCTTTGTCGGCGTATCGGTCTGGGTCTCGACCTTTTCCGACGTTGCGAGCATGCTTCTTTTAGCATCTTTGATCGGCGGCGGAGCTGTGATTAACTACGGTATCGGCTATGCCTTTTTAGGTGATGAATACAGAGCCACGAGCATAGTCCGTGGCGGTAATACCGTGTTTGCTCCCGTCGAGTCGTCAAGATTCTTGCAGAGAAGGAAGATAGTGACCCTTATAGGATCTGCCTCATATATCCTGCTCGCGGTATATTACATAATAAGAGCGGTTCTGGATATTGTATATAAGAGTCAGCTTGAGAAAAACGGCTATAACACAAGCGTTGCCGCTCTCTTCATTTTTGCGTTTCTTTCTCTCTTCATTGCCTTTTGCTTATTTATGCTTTATAAGAAGACCAAGCACGTAGATTTAAACGAAGAATAAAAATAGACAAAGAGGACACCTCGCGGTGTCCTCTTTTTTACCCCTTGGGGTATTGGCTGTTATATATCTTAGAATAAAGACCGCCCTTCGCTAAGAGCTCGCGGTGACGGCCCTTTTCAACAATGTGACCGTTGTCAACGACAAGAATAACATCCGCATTCTCGATGGTGGACAGACGGTGGGCGATAACGAATGCCGTTCTCCCCCTCATGAGATCGTCCATAGTCTCCTGGATCAGAAGCTCGGTGCGTGTATCGACGTTGCTCGTTGCCTCGTCCAGAATGAGTATGGGTCTTGCGGAGAGATATGCCCTCGCAATTGTCAGAAGCTGCTTTTGTCCTGCACTGATATTGGTGCTGTCCTCGTTGATCTTGGTCTCATAGCCGTTTGGCAGAGCTCCGATGAAGGTGTCAATGTGTGCCTTCCTTGCCGCCTCCATTACCTCATCCTTGGTAGCCCCCTCCTTGCCATAGGCGATGTTATCGTAAACCGTGCCCGAGAAGAGGATGGTATCCTGGAGCACCATGCCGAACATTTCTCTCACGTCGTTTCGGCTCATCTCGGTGATATCCTTGCCGTCAACCAATACCTTTCCCGACCTTGAATCGTAAAAACGCATCAAAATGTTAACAATAGTTGTCTTTCCGCCGCCTGTCGGGCCTACTATTGCCACTTTTTCACCGGGACTTACGTGAAGGTTCAGGTTCTCGATGAGGGGCTTGTCATCGGTGTACGAGAAGCATACGTCGATAAATTCGACCTCTCCTTTGACCGTGGCACTGCCATAGGACTCTATTTCATCCATCTCCTCTCCCTCGAGGTATTCATAAACCCTTCTTGCAGATGCGAGGGTCGACTGTATCATCGACATGCCGTTGGCTATGGACTCGAGCGGACCCGAGAAGAGCTTCGTGTACATAATAAATGCGACGAGAGCTCCGACACTGACACGGTCATTGATTATCAGATATGAACCGATGACCGAGATAGCCACGTATGAGAGATTGTTGATAAGACCTACTATCGGGCTGACAAGACCTGATACGAAGAAGCCCTTCGCAGAGTAGTCAGCGTATTTTTCAGTGACGTCCTTGTATCTTTCATTCTGCGATTTCTCTACCGAGAATATCTTAACCGCATCGAAGCAGGCGAGATTTTCCTCGCACATGCTGTATAGCTTTCCAGCTTGGGTGCGTGAATTGTTGAAATGCTTTTCGCTCTTTGCCGCAAGAACTGCAGAGAGCACGAGCGACAGAGGAACGAACACTATTACGGCGACCGCCATAATGGGCTCCTCTGTGAAGATGATAATGGATATCATTATAAGCTGAATTACACCGTTTATAATAACTCCGAATATATCGTGTATCGAGCCGCCCATAATCGATACGTCGTTTGTCATCCTCGAGATAAACTCGCCGTTAGGCGTTGAATCAACCGTCTTAATAGGGATCCGTGCGATTTTTTCGCTCATTTTCACCCTTATTTTGCAGGTGAAGAAGCTGCTCACCGAATAATTCATTACCGCCTTTGTAATAGCACCAAGCAGTGCAGACAAAAGATATACGGTAATGAGCATGACTATACGGCTATTGAAAAGAGATGAGTCGAGGGTGACGCCCGCATCGAGAAGATCATAGATCTGGTTTGTCAGGCTTCCGAGTATTTCGGGTGCCGTCATAGCGAGGTATGCCGAGGCTATGCTCAGCACGGCTCCGAGGAGAAGCCAGTGAAGTATTCCTCTCGAGTCCTTCATTATCCTCTTGATGACCCCGACGGAGCTCATTTCCGATCCTTGCTTATTCTTTTTCATCTTGCACCCTCCTCTCTGTATCCGCCGAGCTGTGAGCTTGCTATCTCGCGGTAGATGGGGCACGTGCCTATAAGATCCTCGTGAGTACCGACACCGATTATCCTACCCTTGTCCATTACGTAGATACGGTCGGCACTCATCGCGGTGCTGATACGCTGAGTTGCTACTATTTTGCTTTTTCCCATTAGCAGTGACGAGTAGTTTTCCTTGATCTCGCTCTCCGTGAGGAAGTCAAGTGCACTGAAGCTGTCATCGAAAATGTAAATATCGGCTGACTTGATTACCGTCCTCGCCATGTTGAGCCTCTGACGCTGACCGCCACTGACGTTCTGACCGCTTCCTACAAGGACGTAGTCAAGTCCCTCACTGTGCGAGTCGACGAAGTCCGACATTTTGGATAGCCTCAGCATTTTCATGATCTTACCGTCATCAGCCATGGGATTACCCATTTTGATGTTATCCCTGACCGTGCCCTCGAAGATCTGTGCCTTTTGCAGAGCTACCGAGAAGTGCGACCTGACGTCAGCTCTCCTCATCTCCGAGTAGCACGCCCCTCCTATTCTGATCTCGCCTGACGTCGGCTCGAAAAGACCCGAGAGAAGCTTGATAAGTGTGCTTTTTCCGCTTCCCGTACCACCGATAAGAGCGATATGCTCGCCCTCTCTTACTCTCAGAGACAAGCCCTCAATGACGTTACCCTTCGAGCCGGGATAAGCGAAGGAGACGTCCTTAATTTCGATGTCAAAGCCACGGGGAACAGCACCCTCGCCCTCGGGATTAGTCTCCTCGTCGGGGCTTGAATGTATTTCGTTAAGGCGTCTTATCGAGACCTTGACCTTAGGCAGCCACGCCAGAGTCCAGGAGATGGTTATAAGTGCATTTGATATTATTCCTATGTACTGAAGCACTGCGATGACCCCACCCGTGCTGATTCCTGCACCTCCCACGGCCCTGATTTTGCCGAAGAAGACGACAGCCACGGTAGCGAGATTTAAGAGCAGCATTGCAAAGGGGTCTACCATTCCGCCTCGTGTGTTGGCACGAATCATATATTTCGCCATTTCCTCGGTAGCATATTTAGCCCTTGCGTGCTCTCTTTTCTCATTGTTGAATGCTCTCACCACACGCAGACCCGAGAGCCTCTCTCTTACGATCTTGTTCTGCAGATCCACGTATTTGTCCGATTTGTCCCACATGTCGTATAAGGGTCTCATGAGGATGAGCACCAGAATCAGAATGGGAGGGATCGACAGCATAAATACCGCCGACAGAACGGGGTCTGCCAGAAACGCAAGGACGGCGGAGCCTATGAACATAATAGGCACTGTGAAAAGAGTGTAGGGAAGACTCGTGACGGTTCCCTCGACGTTCCATATATCGTCAGTAGCTCGCGTGAGAAGTCCCGACGGACCTATTCTCGTATAATCAGTGTAGGAAAGAGAATTGATCTTTTCAAATGTCGCTTGGCAGAGATCCGACGAATACCCCGCAGATATGGCTGTGTTGAGCTTCGCCGAAATAATATTCGCCGTGACGGATGTAACCGCCAGCAGCACCATTATGAAGGCATATCTCCATACAAGGGTTATATCCTTCTTCGAGATGCCATCCTCGATAATCTTGCTCATAACGAAGGGCATAAGAAGTGCACACATCATACCGACAGCGTCGATGACGGCCACCCATATAAGCTTCCTTCGGTATGGCTTTAATAGTTCAAGTAGTTTTTTCATTTTTGCCTTTTTTACCTATAATGGTCAATTGTTGTGTCCGAGAAATATAAAAAGTACCCGCATACGCCACGGGTGCCTTGAAAATAAAAAAACCGGTGGCGTACTGCTACGCACCGGGAGCACTTGGAAAAATCCAATTTAAGCTTCTATATCCTCGGAGGTGAGTACGAAAATAATAAGATTTATAAAACCAAAATTACAGTTTTTCATTGTATTCTCCTCCTTTCCTTAGCATTTTTATAACGCTATTCTACCACTATACCGAGCGATTGTCAATAGGGTATCAAAAATCTTTTTTCAGAAATCCCTTGACAAATCCACTCTGATGTGTTAGACCAAAATTCCTCTAATGCATTGGTTGACTCCGCCCGTGTCGATCGGTATGCAGAGATGATATGGGATATGATAATGAATGGAGTAACCACGGGATTATCATCGGAGAGCGTGATAAGTGACGTCGAGCTTATTTACGCACCCATATCTATGAATTACGTAATGATTCAAGCAAACGGTGATGTTCTTCTCGTCTACGGTCACTACGTAGACGGCGAGAGATCCGGACAGCTCAGGTGGATAATTAAGGCAACAGACTGAGCCGACCTGCAGTTCCCAAATACAAGAAAGCAAGGACACGTGTCAAATTTCGAGGCAAAATGGCTGAAACATCTTTTGATCGGGCGTTGAAATTTGAATATACAGGATGTATAATAAGCTTAGAATGGAATAAAATATTCCGAATTTTTGGGGAGAGACAGAAAATGAAGATAATAGGCAAGGGAATAGCATATTCGGGAAAAAATGAGCCCGCACTCTCGAGCTGCTCGTTCGTTGGTATTCTCGAGCTCTCGGATGGGAGACTCATAGCAACCTTTAAGGCGGCGAGGACGAAGGGGCCATATAACGATACCGACCGCACCGTGATCTGTATATCATCCGATAAGGGAGAGACCTGGAGTCAGCCGACCGAGCCTTTTTCACCGCCCACGGTTGACGGCAAGCCTACGACACTGAGACTTATTTATATGAAGGAAATATCGGAGGGGCACCTCTTCGCAGTAGTTAACGCAGTTGACGCTACGATGGCAGAGCTTCCCTACTATAACGAGGCTACCGAGGGACTGAAGGATACCTATATTATGTTCTCGCACTCTTATGACGGAGGCAAGACGTGGGAGACCCTTCGCAGACTCGACTCCCTCAATTTCCCCGGTATGCCCTTACCCCTGACGGGTGTTCCGTTTGTTACGGGAGAGGGAAGAGTAGGAGTGCAGTTTGAGGTCAATAAGCCCTATTACGAGGAGGAGTATTGGGTGCATCACAGCGTTGTGATCTATTCCTCCGACGGAGGCTACACCTGGGATGACGAGGTCATCGTTACCGATAGCCCGACGAGGTATTATTGGGATCAGCGTATAGGCGTGTTAAATTCGGGTAGGATCACCGACGTATTCTGGACGTATGACAGAGAGAAGGCGGATTACGTGAATATCCACTATACCGAGAGCACGGACGGAGGACGCACCTTCTCGGATTTTATTGACACGGGTCTTGTCGGACAGCCGGGAAACGTCATAGACGGTAGGGATTCCTCACTTCTTCTTGTCTACATCAACCGTGATAAGGAGCCTGAGATAAGACTTGCAAGAAGTCTTGACGGAGGCACCGCGTGGGCTGACGTTATGACGGTATATACCTATGAGAGAAATACGAAGGCACGTCACTCGGGCAGTATGAACGACGTGTGGGCTGAGATGGCGGCATTCTGTGTCGGACACCCCTGCATGTACCGTATGTCGGATGGCTCGATCTGGGTGTGCTTCTACTCGGGCCCTAATACCGACAGAACCGATTTCCACTTTATTAAGATCGAAGAATAATTTTTCCTGAGGCACGGCTTTCGTGCCTCTTTTTTATGGCTTGACATATCCCCATATTTATCTTATAATTAAAGCTGAAGGAATAGCCGCACGTCCACGTGCAAAAAATAAGATAGTAGGAAAGAGGAGGTCTGAGGTATGAAGCTATCAATAATTATCTGCGTATATAATACACCCCACCGTTACCTCGAGGACTCTATACTCTCCGTTAAGAGGAGTACTCTCGCCCTTGCTGACTATGAGATCTGTATTGTTGATGACGGCTCAGAGCTTGATTATTCCGAGCTTGTATCGAGGTATGATATCAAATACACAAGGCACGAAAATCAAGGCATCCTGCATTCACGCCTTCGCGGTATCGAAATGGCGGAGGGTGAATATATCGCCTTCGTCGACAGTGACGATACCGTGAGTGTCAATTTTCACTGTCCGATGGTAGACGAGGCAAACGGTGCAGATATAGTGGCGGGCGATTGGGCGTTCCATACCGACAAGTGTAAATACGTGTGCGTATCGGATAAGCTTATATCGGAGGAGCTTTATATCTCGGGGCGCGGTGTCCTCCCATTCTTCCTCTCGGAGGAGGGAAGACAGCATTCGCTCTTTGTCCTTTGGAATAAGGTGTTTAAGAGGGAGGTGCTCTTGAAGGCGAAGGAGGAGCTCGCCCCCATTGCACGCAAGTACCCAAGATACAACTATTCCGAGGATGCTCTCATATCCTTCTTTGCCTTTAAGCATGCGGAAAGCTTTAAAAATATTCACACGGGGTACTACTTCTACCGTATTCATACGGGACAGAGCGTCTCTGTCGAGAATAAGGAGAGGCTCACTCTTCATATCGACTGCATGTCCCGTACTCTCGATATAATGTATGATGACGTTGGGGCAAGAGAGGATAAGAAATATCTGCGAGACAAAATAGACAGTTGGCGTGCTCTTATGTCACGCACTCATTACAGCTATTCGAGAGCGGGCGGATATACCGATCTTTACCCATATATTAAAGAGAAGTATAAGGTCTCGGAGCTTAAGAGAAGCACACTTGATGACGGTAGGTATTATGCCAGAACAAGAGTCCTTCCGAAGAACCTTGAAAAGATCGATCTCGCTATATGGCAGGCTTTCTCATCTGACACTCCCTCGGTAATCAAGAGGGACGGGCTCGACTCCTATGCGGAAAAGACGCTCTCCTATATAAAGGATAGGGGAGGAAACATCGAGTTCTCGGACACCCCAAATACTGTTATACCGAAGGAAAAATGCAACGTAATGCAAACAATTGTTCACAATTACGCCGTATCTCAGCTTGGACTTGTCCTGTTCCCGAAGGGATCTAAAATACGTGCATTCTTAAAAAAGCATCTGTGATGCCATAGAGAAAGGAGACGGCTTCCCGTCTCCTTTTTGTTATCCAAGCTCCCGTCTTGCAGCCTCCAGTGCAGAGGCGATCACCTTGTCCATATCATAATATTTGTATTCTGCGAGTCTGCCTCCGAGGATTAGACTCGCGTTTCCGTTTGCCAGATTCTTGTATTTCTTATATAATTCCGTATTTTTTGCGTCTCCTATCGGGTAGTACGGCTCTCTTCCTTTATCCCATGTGACGGGATATTCACGTGTTATAACGGTATAGTCAGTCTTCACACCCGTGAAATGCTTGTGCTCGATTATTCTTGTGTACGGCACGTCACTCTCTGTATAATTGACGACAGCACACCCCTGATAGTTCTCTGTCGGCAGAAGCTCGGTCGCAAATTCGAGACTTCTGTATTCAAGCTCGCCGAAGCGGTAGTCGAAGAGCTCGTCTATCCTTCCCGTATATACTGTCTTGGAAAAGGAGATACGCCCACTGTCCGAGAGTTCCTTATAATCGCATGACGTTATAACGTCTATCCCTCTGAGGAGATTTTCCACAAGGAGCGTGTACCCTCCCTCGGGTATACCCTGATAGGTGTCGCGAAAATAGTTGTTATCGTAGGTGAACCTTATGGGTATACGCTTTATTATAGATGCGGGCAGGTCTTGACATCTCCTACCCCATTGCTTCTCGGTATAGCCCTTGATCAGCTTTTCATATACGTCACGGCCGACAAGCGAGAGTGCCTGCTCCTCGAGGTTCTTGGGGGTAGAAATCCCCTCCTTTTCTACCTCTTCTCTTATGATACTCTCTGCCTCCTTCGGCTCCGTCACGCCCCAGAGCGTGTGGAAGGTGTTCATGTTGAATGGCAGATTGTAGACCTCGTCTCCGTATTTTGCAATCGGGGAGTTGACGAAGGGGATGAAGCGTGCGTATCTGTTAACGTACTCCCATATATCCCGCCTCGACGTGTGAAATATATGTGCCCCGTATTTGTGGACGGTGATTTTGCCAACACCTTCGGTGTATACGTTGCCTCCTATATGATCTCTTCTGTCAATGACGAGGACGCTTTTTCCTACACGGGCCGCCTCTTTTGCATAGACCGCACCGAAAAGCCCAGCCCCCACCACAAGGTAATCGTACGTCATATCCCGAGTCTCCTTTTTATCCGTGATAAAGTAACACGCACCCCATCGTTCATGAGACTTCTTATGACCTTTGCAGGGAGCGTTTGATTTATTGCTTGTAAGAGCATATATCTTTTATATTCTTTTGTCCCCTTTAACTCGGAGATCTCACTGCGTAGTCTGTCTCTCTCGCCCTTCAGTGCCTCTATTCGCTCATCGGGCGATGATATGGACAGGATGCGGATGTGTCTATACCTCGCATTCGCCCAAGCGTCAAGGGTGTCTCTGTATTTATCTGCTCTATGCCTCCCGAATACCTCCGTCAGCCTTGAAGAGCACCTGTATTGCTCCTCGCTTTTCAGCATAATGAGGTCGTGATATATGAAGGAGATGGAGAAGTTAAATAAGCACTCCGACATCTTATCCCCATACCCGTGTCGCTCAAAAAGCGAAAAAGCACGGTCAATAAGATCAACGTGAAGCATCACCTTTTTGGATAACCTCCCCTCGGATCTATCCATTATTGATGCAGGGGATCGCCATCTGTATGCGTAGAGTCTCTCGGATACGAAGACCGTCCTCTCCGCCTTCGGAATGTAGGCCATCTGGAAGAGCTGATCCTCGCCGAGCGAGATATCCTCGTCCATACGGAGAGAGTGCTTCTCGATAATGCTCCTCTTCATCGCCTGCATCCAGAGAAACGGCCGTGCTCCAGCCTCCGAGAAGAGAACCTCGGGGGTGAAATGATGATAGATCCTATCACGGGGGGATACGAGTCTCCTCAGGTATTCGGGTGCTCCCTCGGGAAACAGCTCCGCCCCGAAAACTATAAGGTCGGGGTGTGAGTGCTTCTCGATGATTTCTCCAAGCCTTGCATACCCACCTTCCTTTATTCGGTCGTCCGCATCAAGGAATACTACGTATTCACCCCTCGCACGGTCAAGGGCGTAATTTCTTGCCGAGGAGGGACCGCCCCTTTTCTTAGTGAAGATTCTGAAGCGTGAATCCACCTTGCTGAAGCGTCTCAAAATCTCGACAGATGAGTCGGTCGAGCCGTCATCGACTATGAGAAATTCTGCAGAGTCAGCCCCCGACTCTATCAGTGACTCGAGTGCTCCGACGAGGAAGGGAGCGGAATTATAGACGGGTACGATGACCGAGAGTAAAATATTATTCACCTTGCCCCTCCTCTGATCGAGAGATTCATCGAGTAGAACTCCTCTATCTCCTTATTTAATTCCCAGACGGTATCATCGTAATAGAAGGCCACGGGGTCCTTAATGATTCGGCGGAGTATCATAGAGTCACCCACGGAGAGCATATCGGGCTTAAATTCCCCCATGCTCCGTGATTGCCTGAATTCGTCACCGAACCTTTTGAGAAATTCTATTCTGTATTCCTCGCCGATCCTCTTGTAGGTGTAAAAGTAGTTGTGATATTTCTTCGCAAGAAGACTCCCGAGATGCATTTTTCTAAGCTTCGGGTAGGAAGCGAGGAATTCCTCTATATGACGGTACTCCTCGCACATTGCGTATACCTTTCCGCGGCTGTTGATGCTGGACGTGGGATTGTCCTGTCTGTAATGGTAGAAGGCACGTCTGATGAACACAACCCTCTCGGCAAGGGTCAGAGTCTTGAACCAGAAGCCGTTATCCTGATAGGATGCACCGGGGGTCTCGTTGTGCTTAATACCGTTGAGGGTCAGGAAATCACGTCTGTATATCCCCGTCCACGTGTTCATGCGGAAATGGTATATCTCCTCATTGGTATTTGCCGAGATGACCTTGCCGTATAGGGACGGATCCGTGGGAGTCCTGACGTATTTTTTCTCTCCGTCCTCTCGGAACTCATAATAATCCGATTTGACAATGTCCGCACGCTTCCTTTTGGCCGTACGGTAGAGGCAGGATAGCATCCCCCTCGAGATATAGTCGTCCGACTCCACAATGCCGATGTACTCTCCTCTCGCCGCCTCCATTCCGACGTTCATTGATCTGCCGTAGCCCGAGTTTTTGTGCGTTATGACTCTGATACGCGAGTCACGATTCACGTAGTCCTTAAGGATCTCCTCAGACGAGTCCGTCGAGCCGTCATTCACACATATTATCTCGATCTCCTTCAGGGATTGGCGGAGTATGCTGTCGAGGCACTGACGGAGATATGCCTCGTTATTGTATATGGGTACGATTATGCTGACTTTTACCATTTTTACGCCTGCTTTTATCAGTTTTTCTTTGTTTTTTTCTTTTTCTGCAAACAAAAAACAGGTTCGGAGGTTTGTCCTTGTCTCCGAGCCTGTCTTAATTTAATTGATTGATATTTAGGATAAAAGATATGATATCACTGTTCCTCTTCGGGTAATAAACCGCTCTTTAAGAACTCCTCGTATTTTGAGATCGAGCCCTCTACGTCATCCGAGAAGAGCACCGAGCGACCCTTGTCGAGCCAGAGCACCTTGTTACACATCGCACGGATCTGATCCATCGAATGTGAGACGAGTATAGTTGTCGCACCGCCCTTGATGATCGCCTTCATCTTCTCCTCGCTCTTACGCTTGAAGCCGCCGTCTCCTACCGAGAGCACCTCATCGAGGATGAGTATGTCGGGGTTGACGAGGGATGCTATCGAGAATGCGAGCCTCGACTTCATTCCCGATGACAGATGCTTGAACGCACGGTCCTCAAACTCCTCCAGCTCTGCGAAGGCGATGATCTCGTTGTACGTCTCTTTCATAAATCTCTTCGAGTAGCCGAGCATAGCACCTCTCAGATACGTGTTCTCACGGACCGTGAGATCGCTGTCAAAGCCTGATGACAGCTCGAGCAGTGCGGCAACACGTCCGTTACACTCAACCTTGCCCTTTGTCGGACGCATTATACCCGACACTGCCTTTAAGAGTGTCGATTTTCCCGCTCCGTTAGTGCCTATAATACCGAGCATGTCGCCGCGGTTTATAGAGAAGGTTATATTTTTATTGGCGTAAAACTCTCTCACGTGGTAATTCCGTGTGAGCTTACGCATTACAAATTCCTTGAGACCTATCTCCCTGAAGTCACCCGTCATATAACGTATCGAGACGTCATTACAGCGGAGAATAGGAGTCCTTTGTCTTTCGTTTTCCATATGTCACCTTAAACGTAATAGATAAATTTGTGATTGTACCTCTTGTAGATCACCATACCGACAGTGAAGAACAAAATGGCGTATCCGACTGCGAGAGCAGTGAGGTACATCGGTGGGAATGCTGCACCTATTACCAGGGTGCGGAAATATGATATATAAACGTATACGGGGTTGAGAATCAGAAGCTGTCTTACAGCCTCGGGGAGCATCGACACGTCGTAGAATATTGCCGACAGATACATAACGAACATAAGGAATATACCCCAGAGATATTTAACGTCTCTGAAGAATACGTAGAGTGCCGAGAGGATCATTCCCACACCGAGATTGAAGATAATGAGAAGCACGATGGGTATAATGAGTCCTAAGAAATAGAGGGTGAAGGGAACACCGTCTATGGCACAGAAAATGAGAAATACTCCGAAGGTAAGGGAGAAGTTTATAAGTGACGACACAGTCCTCGAGAATAAAAACAGATACTTCGGCAGATTGATCTTCGAGAATATATCCGCATTGCCGAGAAGCGACTCCATTCCTCCGTTTGATGAATCACTGAAGAAGGCAAAAACGATATTTCCGCAGAAAAGATAGGTTATGAAAAAGCCGTCTCCGTTTTTATAGAAATTGTTGAATACCACGTACATTACAAGTATCGATAAAAGGGGCGACATTACGCTCCACAGCATTCCGAGATAGGTACGCTTGTATTTCTTTTTGAAATCTCTTTTGACAAGCTCCGAGAAAAGAAAGCTTTGCCTCGATATGACGTCCTTTAGCTTATTAAACACCGCCATTTACCTCCTTTCTTGCATTTTTACGTAATAATTATAGCACACGAAAATTGCAAAGTCAATCGAAACGGGGCTGTTTTATGACATATATTTCCGCATCTTTTCGACAGCACCCTTCTCAAGTCTTGACACCTGAGCCTGACTGATGCCGATTTCCTCTGCTATTTCCATTTGTGTTTTTCCCTTGTAGTAGCGAAGCCTTATTATAGACTTCTCTCTCTCGCCGAGCTTTCCGAGAGCCTCCTTCAGGCTGATGGATTCGATCCACGCCTCGTCCGTCTCATTTTCATCGGCGAGCTTATCTATGACGTACATTTTATCGTCGCCGTCTCCCCATACGCTGTCAAATAGGGATAGCGGCTCTACTATCGCCTCCATCGCCTCGCCTATCTCCTTTTCACTGGCACCCAGCCTCTCCGAGAGCTCACTCACCGTTGCCTCGCGTCCCTCCGTCCTCTGGATATCCTCCTTGACTCCGAGAGCTCTGTATGCCAGATCTCGAAGCCCCCTCGAGACCCTGACGGCACTGTTGTCTCTCTGGTATCTCTTCAGCTCTCCGATGATCATAGGAACTGCATAGGTTGAGAATTTAACGTCAAAATCCGGGTTGAAATTATCTATCGCCTTGATAAGACCGATGCACCCCACCTGAAACAGATCATCCGCACTGTCCTTCTTTGGATTAAATCTGCCGCTTACACTGAGGACAAGACGCAGATTTCCGAGTATCAGCCTCTCTCTTGCCTCTTTATCTCCCTCGCGTGAAAGCCTTAATAAATGCTTCTTTTCCTCCTCACTCAGCGTTTTTAGCCTCGATGTGTCTACACCGCATATTTCCACCTTGCCCTGACGCATATAACCTCCGTGACTGCCGAGCTTCTGAGGGCTCGATCATTCTGTGGATATTATTGCCGTATGATGGCGAAAATACACGAATTTTTCAAAAAAAGCTACACGGGTATGGGTTAAGTATAGAAAAATCCCCTTACACGAATGCGTAAGGGGAAAAAATATTTAGGTTTTTCATTAAAGAACGTTTCCGTCTCTATCGAAAAGAGGAAGCTTCTCGAGATAGATAATATCATCTCTTACAGCAGCCTCGCCCTCGGCAAGCACGGTCATCTTAGCTACGATATTACCGCCCGCAAGGTTTACGAGATTCTCAAGAGATTTGAGAGATCCTCCGGTGCTGATAACGTCGTCGACGATAAGTACTCTCTTACCCTTCAGGAATTCAGCATCGTTTCCGTCAATATAGAGCGTCTGGCGAGCCTCTGTGGTGATGGACTGTGTCTCACATGCTACAACGTCCTTCATGTAGAGCTTTACCGACTTTCTTGCCAGAACGTATCTGTTCTTACCTGATACACGGCACATCTCGTACGCAAGAGGAATACCCTTCGACTCTGCTGTGATAATAACGTCGTGCTCGGGTGCCTTCTTAATAAGCTCCTCGGCACATCTCTCGGTGAGCTCAACGTCTCCGAACATAATAAATGCACCGATGTACAGATCGGAGCTGATGGGGCAGAGGGGGAGGTCTCTCTCGAGTCCTGCAACCTTTATTCTGTAATACATATCTGTATCTCCCTTAATAGAAAATCATTTACAGATACAGTATACTACATTTCTTTTCGATTTGCAAGGATAATTGTGAAATTTTAGGAAAAATAAGAAGAAATCCGAATTATGACAACAACTCTTTACATTTATTTATAGAAATCGTGATTACCTATGGTGTATAAATACTCTCTGTTTTTAACTATCCAACTTGACTGTGCTACTCTTGGATTTAAGAAGTAGATGGCAGTGTCCGAAAGAGATACGCCCTCGAGGCATATCTTAGCCGCTAAGGTCGCTGAGTATGTAGGCGATTCGTAGATCCTTCCGTCTGCCGTTGGGCTGAACTGTACTCCGTATTTTCTGTCGAAGATGACTCCCCATATCGTGTTAGGAAAAAGAGGCGACTTCACTCTGTTTAGTATTACGTCTCCTACCGCTATCTGTCCGAGGAGTGACTCTCCCGAGCTCTCCGCACTGATTATCTTCGAGAGCCAGAGAACCTCATCCTCTCTGTAATACTTCGATGCGTGCACGAGAGGCTTGAAGGTGCCTCCTATCTCGACCTTGTTACTGTTTTCCGTCCTTCTTTTTATACCGAATGCACGCTCAATGGCCGAGAGCGGAACGTACATCTCGCCGTCAGTCATTAAGATCACGGGTGAGAAGCTGAAGAGGGGACGGTCATTAGCATAAATGACGTAACCCGAGTCGTTTGCAGTGAGGTATAACCCACTCGCCGTCACTGTTACACTCTTCTTGTCAGATGAATATCTGACCGTGGCACCGACCGCCTCGGATATTCCTCGTATCGATACGTAGGTGATACCGTTTATTACGGGTGCACCTCCCTTGATTTGCTTTTGACCGAATGTTGCACCTTTTACCTTGTAGTATGAAAGATATCTAGACGGTATTCCGGGGAGATTGTAGTTTATCTTAGCTCTCGCCTCTCCGACCGCTCTTTCCGAGGCTTGCTCTACGTCATATTCAGTGCTCGGCTCCGCTTGCACCTTGCTCGGCACAGCCGATATCGCCGTCGCACACAAAAGTGTCAGAGCGAGTCCCCTTTTTATGTAGCCTTCCTTTCTTTTTTTCATTGTACCTCCTTTCAGGCTATCGACCGTTTTTATAGCCTGAATACATTTTAACACAACACGGGTACCCACATCAATGCAAAATGTATGGAAGAGGAGGCAGATATACCCATACACTCCTCGGGGTGCCCAGTGCTCTATATAATAGGAGGGCACTTTGCCACTTGATTTTTTTATCCATATGTGATAAAATATGGTATAACAAAAACAAAAGGAGGAGGCCGTATGATAACCGAGAAGAGAATTATATCGAAAAACGGTATTCCCATATATACCTATCATAACCCCGCAAGTCACGGCTTCTTCATTTCGCTATATCTGAAGAGCGGAGCGATGTACGAGAGCGATGAGGAGTCGGGCATTACCCATTTCCTCGAGCACGTCGCTATAAGAAATATCAACCACGTAATGGACGGCGGACTTTATCCCCTCCTCGATAAGCACGGTATAGAATTCAACGCATCCACCTTCAGCGAGATGGTTCAGTTCTATCTGACGGGCCGAGACAGTAAATTCAGAATAGGTGCAGACGTCATAGCCATGCTCCTCGATGAGATATCACTCCCTCCCTCGGAGATAAATAAGGAGCGTGACAGAATACGTGCCGAGATACGTGAGAGCGGAGAGAGAACCTCTCTTGCGACCTTTACCCTTGAGAAGGTCTTCGGTGGTACGTCGCTCTCGCACTCTATCGCAGGCACTGCAAGCGGTGTCTCGTCGGTAACGAGAAGGAGGCTCGAGGATTACAGAAGGCGTGTTTACACGAAGGATAACCTCTTTGTGTACGTCACCGGTAATTTCACCGATGACGATATCCTCTACCTCAGAGATAAGATCGATGAGTATCCCATTTTCTCAGGCGAGACTCACACAAATATCGCACCCGTTCCTCACAGCTTCGGCAAGAGGGGCGGTGCCGTGTATTTAAAAAACGCCGATTTCACCAAGGTTCGCTTTACCTTCGACCTTGATATGACGAAGGTATCTCTCCCCGTACTCGATATCCTCTATGACACCATGCTCGGCGGATATAATTCACCCTTCTTTATTGAACTCTCCGAAAAACGAGGACTCTTCTACGACCTTTCGGGGGCCACGGAGAGATATAAGAACGTCGGTACGCTCTCGTTCTCATACGAGCTTCGCGAGTCGAAGCTTGAGGAGGCACTCTCCGAGACGGTAGAGCTCCTTCGGAGCCTTAAGGAGTGCGAGCTTCCCGAGGACTCTTGTATGAAGGCGGGCTACGTCGATAACGCATATCTCCTCGCAGACGATATCAGAGAGCTGAATTTCACCCTCGCCTACGATAACCACGTAATGGATGCGGGCTATACGGGAATAGACGATAGGCTCTCCGTCTACCGTGCCGTTACACCGAGGGATATAATGCTCGCTTCAAGGGAGATCTTCACCCCCGATAACCTCACCCTCACCTTGAAGGGTAATAAGAATAAGATAGATATAGCATCACTGGAGAAAATAGTCAGGAGCTTGTAATAGCACGGGGCTTTTGGTTCCCTTGCGACTCCCGACCGAAAGCGGTTAATATTTATTCTAAAATATAAAGGAAGAGACTCACTGCAAATCTCTTCCTTTTTCTATGCCTTAGAGAGGATAATTTGTACGCACAAAGAAAAAGAAGAGGCTCATAAAGAACCTCTTCTTGTTTTTTTATTCGGTTATGCCGCAATTCGGAAGTCCGGAATTAGTAGCCAACCTTCTCCCAGCATGCAAAGGGTGCTGCAAGCTCCTCAGAGATGTAAACCTGAGTCTTCTTGGTCTGAAGCATGGTAGAGGGAAGGTAGGGAGTGATAGGACCGTGTGTGCAAAGACGGGAGGTCATTCTCTGCCAGGAGGAGAAGGTACCGCAGGTTGCAAGTGCGTGAACCTCGATTCTCTCCTTAGCTCTCATAACGTCGAGCGGGCCGATAGTAGCAGCCTTGGGGGGAACGTTAGCGATATCACCGGACTGACCGAAGGTTCCGTTGAGGGAGTTCTGCATGATGGTCATGGGGTGAAGGGTAACGATCTGAGCGGGCTGGTTGAGCCACTCCTCGATGTCGCCGGAGCCGATGAACTCGGGAATGGGGTCAACGAATGCCATGTGGCCTGCCCATCCGGGAGAGGTGGAAGCGATGTCCGCACCGGTACCCTCGGTGATATCGTCGATGATCTTGGAGTAATCCTTGATGTTAGCGTTGGTGGGGAAGTGAACGTTCTCC
>JAZQYD010000005.1:0-43980 GCA_045633405.1 Eubacteriales bacterium
CATCAACACCCCCGTCGGTCGTGAGGTCGGCTGTGATGATACGTGCCTCAACTCCAAGCTCCGAGGCAAGAGCCTCCATTCTCTCACGTCTTCTGGCAATGAACCAGAATTCTCTGACACCCGCCGTCTTATAAAGCTCACGTGCAAACTGAGAGCCGATACCGCTCGATGCACCCGTAATAATTGCAATACTCATAATCAACTCCAAAAAAACAAGGCTTATCCCTCGCATTTTACGAAGGACAAGCCTATTTTAGCACATTTTACGAAAAAAGTAAAGAGATTTATAAAAACTCATCTATTCGAGAGAGCAAGGACTCGATCTCGGAGAGGGTAGCTGCAAGATAGATTTCCTTTCTGAAGGCTGACGCACCTCGGAAGGATGAGAAGTATGCTGCAACTCTCTTACGCCCCTCGGTTACGGCGAGCCTCTCGCCTCTGTCAGCGACGGCAAGCCTTATCTCGGTGAGGGCAAGCTCGATCTTCTCCTCCATAGTGGGAGGAATATATTTCCCACCGTCAAGTGCGGCGATAATCTCCCTAAAAACGAACGGATTACCGACAGCACCTCTGCCGACAGCTATACCGTCAGCTCCCGTATCGCGAAGCATGCTTACAGCCTCCTCGCCCGACGTCACGTCACCGTTGGCAACTACGGGTATATGTACACTATCCTTTACATTTCTAATGATCTCTCTATCTGCTCTGCCGCTATACATCTGCTCACGTGTTCTGCCATGGACGGTTATCATCGATGCTCCGCCCTCCTCGGCGGCAAGGGCACACTCTACGGCATTTCTCGTGCTGTCGCTTATTCCCGCACGTATCTTAACACTGACTGGCAGGTCTGTCGCTCCCGAGACCGAGCGGACTATACTACAAATCAGCTCCGGAGAACGCATAAGTGCCGAGCCCTCTCCGTTCGAGAATATCTTCTTAACAGGGCAGCCCATATTGATATCTATCATAAAAGGTGACACGCCCCCCGTCCTACCCGATGTAATCATCTCGGTAGCCTTCGCCATAACGTCGGGCTCGCTTCCGAATATCTGAAGTGCAACGGGGCCCTCATCCTCGCAGATTCTGGCGAGAACATTCGTCTTCTCATCCTCATAGACTATCGCTCTCGCACTCACCATTTCACTGACAGAGTAGTCAGCCCCCTGCATATGGCAAACACATCTCATAGCTCTGTCGCTATACCCTGCCATCGGGGCGAGTGAGAGTCCGTGGGGAAAAATATTATTACCTATTTTCATCATATTATCCGAATGAGGGCCGTCTCACACTGAGACAGCCCCCGCTTTTCTTTTTTATTAAAGGTGGAGAACTCTTTCCTTTATCTCCTGAGTTCTGCCCTGATTCCAATACTGAGTACCGATATATCCGCAGGTTCTGCGTGCAACGTTCATCTTGGACTGGTCACGGTTATGGCATACGGGACACTCCCATACAAGCTTACCGTCCTCGTCCTCGGAGATCTCGATCTCACCGTCATATCCGCAAACCTGACAGAAGTCACTCTTGGTGTTAAGCTCAGCGTACATGATGTGGTCATAGATGAACTCCATCACTCCGAGGACAGCCTCGATATTGTTCTGCATATCGGGAACCTCGATGTACGAGATAGCTCCGCCGGGAGAGAGCTTCTGGAACTTCGCCTCAAGGAGAAGCTTCGAGAAAGCATCGATGGGCTCGGTTACGTGAATGTGGTAGGAATTGGTGATATAATTTCTGTCGGTTACACCCTTAACTATGCCGAATCTCGACTGAAGGCACTTAGCAAACTTGTAGGTCGTGCTCTCAAGGGGAGTGCCGTAGAGAGAATAGTCAATATTCTCGGCAGCCTTCCACTTAGCGGTATACTCGTTCAGCTTCTTCATAATAAGAAGTCCAAGCTCCTCGCCCTCGGACTCGGTGAGCTTCTTGCCATTCAGTGCGTATACGCACTCCCAAAGGCCTGCGTAGCCGAGGGAGATGGTGGAATATCCGCCGTGGAGGTACTTGTCAATAGTCTCACCCTTCTTAAGTCTGGTGAGAGCACCGTACTGCCAAAGGATGGGAGCGGCATCGGAAAGTGTGCCCGAGAGTCTCTCGTGACGGCACTGAAGTGCTCTGTGGCAGAGCTCCATACGCTCGTCGAAGACCTCCCAGAATTTATCCATATCGCCCTTAGCGGTAAGAGCAATGTCAACAAGGTTAACGGTAACGACACCCTGATTGAATCTGCCGTAATACTTGGGCTGTCCGTTCTCGTCAATATAGGGAGTAAGGAAGCTTCTGCATCCCATACAGGTGTAGCAATGTCCCTCTCCGTTCTTATCGACCTTGCTCTCAAGCATGATCTTCTCGGAGATGTAATCGGGAACCATACGCTTAGCAGTACACTTAGCGGCAAGCTCGGTGAGGTAGTAATACTTAGAGCCCTTATAAACGTTCTCCTCCTCGAGCACGTATATAAGCTTCGGGAATGCGGGAGTGATATAAACGCCCGCCTCATTTTTAACACCCTGATATCTCTGGATAAGAGTCTCCTCAATGATCATAGCAAGGTCGGCCTTCTCAGCTTCGGAGGAAGCCTCGCCAAGATACATAAATACAGTGATGAAGGGAGCCTGTCCGTTGGTGGTAAGAAGGGTAACTACCTGGTACTGAATACACTGAACACCCTTTCTGACCTCCTCGCGGAGTCTCTTCTCGGTGATCCTCGAGATCGCCTCCACGTCGGTAACGTTAACGTCACGGAGCTCCTTGGTAACCTCAGCACGGATCTTATCTCTGCTGACCTGAACGAAGGGAGCAAGATGAGTAAGGCTTATAGACTGACCGCCGTACTGGTTGGATGCAACCTGAGCGATGATCTGAGTCGCAATATTGCAGGCGGTGGAGAAGCTGTGGGGCTTCTCGATCATAGTACCGCTGATAACCGTACCGTTCTCAAGCATATCCTTGAGGTTAACGAGGTCGCAGTTGTGCATATGCTGTGCGAAATAATCAGCATCGTGGAAGTGAATGATTCCCTCCTCGTGTGCCTTTACTATATCCTCGGGAAGAAGGAGACGTCTGGTGATATCCTTCGACACCTCGCCGGCCATATAGTCTCTCTGAACGCTGTTGACCGTGGGATTCTTGTTAGCGTTCTCCTGCTTAACCTCCTCGTTATTGCACTCGATAAGCGACATGATCTTATCGTCGGTGGTATTAGACTTACGGACGAGAGCTCTCTTATATCTGTAAGTGATGTAAGCCTTCGCAAGATCGAAAGCACCGAGCTTCATGATCTCACGCTCTACAAGGTCCTGAACCTCCTCGACTCCGACGGAGCGGGAGAACTCCTGACATGCAGCCTCAACTTCGGCTGTGATCTGGAGAATGGCCTCCTTGGATATTCTGCATTCTTCGTCTACCGCATTGTTGGCTTTTTCTACCGCAGCGGCAATCTTTTCACTATCGAAAACGACCTCCGAGCCGTTTCTTTTAATGAGCTTCATAACTATCTCCTATATTTTTTCGTATTTTCGTCAGTGTTCCTATTATACACCACATATAGTGTTTTGTCAAGGCAAAAATACAATATATAGTATTTGAACTTTGTTAATTGATTAACAAAGAAGGCATTTTAGTGGAATATTCACACCTTTTTTCATAGTTTTTCAGCACATTTTTTTGGGTGGGTTAAATAAAGTGAGGCAGAGATAAAAATCATTGTGAAAGGTTGACAAAAAAGAAGAGTTTTTTTCTACACAGGATCTCCATCCGATTTTCTCAAAGCCCGCACTTGAAATGATTAACAAAGAATGGTATAATAGTAAAAAACAAAAACGAGGAAACCAATGAAGAAAAAAATACTGTCCTCATCACTTCTTCTCACCGCGGCGGTGCTGTGGGGATTTGCCTTCGTAGCACAGGAGAGTGCAAATAACATCCCTCCCTTCACGCTCGGTGCGGCAAGAAGTGCTGTCGGATTTATCTTCCTTATATTTATAGTTATGCTTCTTGACCGAATATCCGGGTCGGGACGTGTGCTTATCAGCAAGCGTGGTATCGACCTGTCGGGATATGAGATCATCGGAGGTATAATCTGCGGTATCATTCTCGCACTAGCATCCTTCCTTCAGCAGAGCGGTATCAACTCAGGCACCGACGGAGGAAAGGCGGCATTCATAACCGCTCTGTACGTTGTGATGGTACCGATCTACGCATTGGCTCTCCGTAAAAAGGCCACACTCAACGTGTGGGTAGCGGTAGGAATATCGGTGATAGGCTTCTACCTTCTCTGTATCAAGAGCGACTTTACCGTCAGCCCGTCCGACCTCTTCTGTCTCGGCGGTGCACTGATCTTCCCCATACATATTCTTACGATAGATCACTTCTCGCCGAGATGCGACGGAGTGCGTATGTCAACGGTGCAATTCTTAACTGCGACGCTCGTCAATCTTGTGATGGCATTCATCCTGGAGCCTCCCATCACGGCGGAGGTGATATCAGACGGTCTTCTGCCGATACTCTATCTCGGTATTGCCTCGAGCGGTATCGCCTACACGCTCCAGATTGTGGGACAGAGGAACGTGCCACCCGCGGCGGCGTCCATCATACTCTCACTCGAGAGTGTCTTCGGAGTCATAGGCGGAGCTGTAATTCTCGGTTCAACGATGCTCCCGCGTGAATACGCAGGCTGTGCGATAGTCCTCGCGTCGGTCATCCTCGCAGAGGTCGACTTCAAAAAAAGGAAAAGTAAATAAAAAGCATCCCCTACCGGACTCTTACTGTCCAAGTAGGGGACGTTTATTTTTGCAGCTGTTCAGTCACAGCATATAATGACTTTATTCATTATAAAGCTTCTTCTCTATCTCCTCGAGTATCGGACGAAGGGCCGCCGCCATGAAGTAGAAGCCGAGATCGGTGGGATGGCAGTGGTCAACCGTGCCCTCATCGACAAGGAAGGGAGTGTGCTCGGTGGGGTCGAGGAAGTATACGTTTGTGTCTCCCTCGGCGATGGCGGTATCATACGTCTTCTTTATGATCGCACGCCTCTTAAGTCTACCCTCGTCAAGGGCACTGTTCGGACGGGTCATAAATACGATCGGAAGGTCGGGTCTCTTCTCTCTTACCTTGCGGTAGAAGGGCATATGAGTCTTCTCGAGAAACTCGGGGCTTGGAGCATTGTGATCGTAATCGCAAACGAAGACGCTCATCTCCTTCTCTGCTATGTAATTAACAATAGCCTCCTCTGCGTGGGCAGAGCCCGAGAAGCCGAGGTTGATATGATCCCAATCGAGCCATCTCGTAATACGTGCCTGATATGCAGAGCCGGGACGGGATGCACATCCGCCCTGGGTGATAGACGATCCGTAATAGAGAATGGGATTCTCATGCTTATACGGCGTGGGAGCGGAAAGTGATGCGTTCTCGTCAAGACCTATATAAAGGTGGGTAAGCTTAGAATACAGGGGAAGGTTTATCGTAATATCGACCTCTTTACCTCCGTCAAGATGAGCGATAGCCTCATACGCCTTATTGGGCATAGAGATGGGAGGCGTGAAGGTTTTGGTATATACGTCACCGACGTAGAGGTCAAGACCCGCACTGCCCGTGAGAGCACAGTGAGGCATATGGCAGACGCTATCGTATTTCGCAACGATTGCCACCCTCTTACTGTCCGTCCTGAATCTGACTCGTCCGCCCGCATTGCAGGATGCAAGTCCGAGAACACCGCCGCTCGTCCTCGCCGCAACCTCCTTTGGAAGGCGGTACAGAAGTCCGTCGTCCTCACGTCTCAGGTCTCCGTATATACGGAAGGGCTCGTCCTCGAAGCTGTAAAACGAAAGGCCCTCCTTATCTACCGTGCTGTCGACGGCAAGATTCTTATCAATATCCTCAATTCTCATAGTTTTCCTCGCTGAAATTCAAGTATTAGCCATACACGGGTACGGATTACTCACCGAAGACGTCAAGTCTTGCGTGATAGAAGGTGTATGCATCGTTAAGGAGTGCATAGAGGCGGCTCTCGGTGGTGAGCATCCACGAAGCAGTCATATAGCCTGCGATACCTTCCTCGTCGCAATGCTTCTTACAGTAGGTCATCGTGTCCTTCGAGTTGCAGTGCCAAGACCACGTGGAGGAGGTGGGCACAATCTCGTAGCCACGCTCAAGAAGCTCGTTCATATATCTCGCTTCCTCGGGGAAATTATCATCGTATATTCTGTCGGGAATGATACCGTAGAACCAAGTGGAGATAAGGATATCCTTCGGGGTTACCTCCTCAAACTTATCCCAGTCGCCGCCTATCGCGTGCACGTCGAGCCATACCCAAGGGCGGACGCCCTTCGCTCTTAAGATACCGTAGAGGTAGTTCGCATCCTCAATCTTCTTTTTCGCAGAGCGGCAGATATTGATCTCGTGCTCAGCGGTAGCTACCTCCTCCTCAAGGCCGAGGTGGAAGAGTGCGGGGGTATCGAAGAGGTCGATGACCTCCTCTATTATATCCTTACAGAATGCGTAGTACTCGGGCTGTCCTACAAGGTATGCCCAATTGCCCATCCAGGCGTTATGTCGACAGGAGAAGTTAAACTTGGGGATAGGGGTAAGTCCTAACGAGCGGAGCCTTGCAAGCTCACCCTTAAATTCATCCTTAGTCCACGCACCGGGGGTGGCAATCTCGGGATGAGAGTCAAGCACAACGCCCTCTCCGATATCGATAAGAAGGGTGTTGATGCCGCAGGAGGGAAGGAAGTCTGTAACCTGTCTCCACACCTCACGGTCGCAGAACATCGACTCCTTATAGCCGAAGTCCTCCTTATGAATATTTCTGCCCCAGGTGGTGCCACGCTTAGCCCACATATTGGAGCCTAAGTGTATAAGGAAAGCCCATATCTTTTCGTTTTTCATTTTTCTTCTCCTTGGTATTTTTCAGTAATTTAAGGGTCGGTGCCTTTCTTTAATTATAGTACAAACAAATGGAGAATGCAATAGCTTTTCCGTATTTTCAAGAGCTGTTTCGGAGTATCTCCCATCAAGCACCGAGGCAGTCTATGAGAGAGTCCAGCCTAGTCTCAGGCATTCGTCCTTGATCTTCTGTCCCTACGGGATTCGGGAGGATCATATCGGGGCAATACCCCTACATGGGATAAAAGAGCTCCTTATAATTCGGATTCTTCGCCATAGGCTCATACATTCCGCATCTGATAAAATCTTCTATGAGATCCTCGGTATAGGATGGCAGAGTCACGCCGTCTATATGCTTGCCCGTGGGAGTCGGCTCGGATATAGAGGTATACCGAGACGGAGAGAGGTAATAAACCCTCCATTTTTCATTCAAAGCTATTCTCATTTAACGGTCTGCCTCCTTTTTTAATTTTATTATACACCAAGAGCCTCGCGTGCGTTTGATTTAAGCTTGGATGTTTTTGTCCAAAAGATAGATTTATAAAAAACTCCCACGGGAGACGTAAGCCTTGCGTGGGAATTCTTTTTTAGCTTTTAGCCCTCCGAGATATCCTTTATCTTGTTTATCTCATATGGGGTGGTCTGGTATACGAAATAGTTGAGCCAGTTGGTGAAAAGAAGGGTGGCGTGTCCACGCCAGGTGAGCATAGGAGGCTTCGTATCATCGTCATTCGGATAGTAATTCTCGGGCACCGATGGGTTGATGCCGAGATTCTTGTCACGCAGATACTCCTTCTCGAGTGTGCCCGCATCGTATTCCGAGTGACCCGTGAGGAACACCTGCTTACCGCCCGGGGTAATGACGGCATACACTCCCGCCTTCTCACTGGAGGCAAGAACACGGAGATTCGGCACTGCCTCGATCTCCTCACGCTTCACGGTGGTGTATCTTGAATGAGGAACGTAGAATACGTCATCGAAGCCACGGAAGAGTATCGATCTCTTGTAGTCAACAGAATGTGCATAGACACCCGAGAGCTTCTCCTCCATAAGATATTTATTCACACCGTAATGGTAATAGAGACCAGCCTGTGCACCCCAGCATATATGAAGGGTGCTGGTGACGTGGGTCTTCGTCCACTCCATGATCTCGGTCAGCTCATCCCAATACTCCACCTCGGAGAATTCGAGCTTCTCAACGGGTGCACCCGTGATGATCATTCCGTCATAGTAGTTATCACGGACGTCGGAGAACTCCTTGTAGAAGGCAAGAAGATGCTCCTCGGAGACGTTCTTCGACTTATGGGTCGAGGTGTGTATGAGCTCTATTTCAACCTGAAGGGGTGTGTTACCGAGAAGGCGTGAGAGCTGTGTCTCGGTATCTACCTTCGTCGGCATGAGATTGAGTATAAGTATTTTCAGAGGTCGGATATCCTGAGTTATAGCACGCGTCTCGGTCATAACGAAGATGTTCTCATCCTCGAGCACCTTGACGGCGGGAAGCTCATTCGGTATCTTTATCGGCATAATTTTCTCCTGAAAGTTTTTTAGATGGAATTAAGTGCCGCATCGAGGTCGGCAATAAGATCGTCCTTATTCTCTATTCCGCAGGAATAACGGACAAGGTCGGGGGATACGCCCGCTGCAAGAAGCTCGTCATCGTTCATCTGACGGTGAGTCGCACTGGCGGGATGGAGGCAGCAGGTACGTGCATCGGCTACGTGTGTTTCAATAGCACCGAGCTTCAGTGCCTTCATGAACTTCTCCGCGGCAGGTCTTCCGCCCTTGACTCCGAAGCTGACGACACCGCACGTACCCTTCGGCATATACTTCTCGGCGAGCGAGTAGTATTTATCACCCTCAAGGCCGGGATAGCTTACCCATGCGACATTCTTATGAGACTTTAAGAAGCGGGCAACGGCAAGAGCGTTCTCGCAGTGTCTCTCCATACGCACGTGAAGGCTCTCGAGGCCGAGGCCGAGGATGAATGCACTCTGAGGAGACTGTGTGCATCCGAAGTCACGCATCAGCTGTGCGGTAGCCTTGGTAATGAAGGCACCCTCGATGCCGAACTTCTCAGCATAGGTGATGCCGTGATAGCTGTCATCGGGAGTGGTGAGGCCGGGGAACTTCTCCTTATGTGCCATCCAATCGAATTTACCGCTGTCAACAATGCATCCGCCGACAGCACTTCCGTGACCGTCCATATACTTGGTGGTGGAATGGGTTACGATATCCGCTCCCCACTCGATGGGACGGCAATTGACGGGGGTGGCAAAGGTGTTATCGATGATGAAGGGAACGCCGTGCTTATGTGCGGCACGTGCGAACCTCTCGATATCAAGAACGTTAAGGGCGGGGTTGGCGATGGTCTCGCCGAAGAGTGCCTTGGTATTCTCACGGAATGCCGCGTCAAGCTCCTCCTCGGTCGCATCGGGAGATACGAAGGTAAAGTCGATGCCCATCTTCTTCATCGTAACGGCGAAGAGATTATAGGTACCGCCGTAGATAGCGGAGGATGCAACAACGTGGTCACCCGAGGATGCGATATTGAAGACGGCGAAGAAGTTAGCCGCCTGACCGGACGAAGTGAGCATAGCGGCAGTACCGCCTTCAAGCTCGCATATTCTTCTCGCTACGGTGTCGCAGGTGGGGTTCTGAAGTCTCGAATAGAAATATCCCGACGCCTCAAGGTCAAAGAGCTTACCCATATCCTCGCTGGTCGCATATTTGAAGGTCGTGCTCTGCACGATCGGTATCTGTCTAGGCTCGCCGTTACCGGGGGTGTAGCCCCCCTGAACACATTTGGTTTCAATGTGTAATTTGTTCTCGCTCATTTTCTTTTTTCTCCTTGGTTTATAAAAAAATAAAAGCCACCCGTCCCTAACAATGAGACGAATGACAATCTGTCAGCCGTGGTACCACTCATATTCACACCTAAAAGGTGCCTCAAGGCTCATACAAGCCCCGTACCGATAACGCAGTACAATGCGTGTCGCCCTACGGTCACCCCTCGAACGACCGACTCGGAAGCCATAGACTCATCAGCTCCTCGCTAACGGCTCGCACCAAACGCCGTCTCTCTGTAAGCTACCCGCTGAGATCCTCTCCGTCACAGTCTTTAGAATGATTTTAGCACAAACATTTAAGTTTGTCAATAGGTTTTTTTATATATAAAAAGACTAATTCAAAGCAAAAGGGCGTAGGCACGCTTTGCGGCCCACGCCCGAAAAAATCATTAAATGCTGTACTGCTCGGAGTACCTCTTATAGGTAGAATCGTATCTCTCACTGCCGTGCTTAACGCTGGCGAGATACTTATGCATATCGAATGAATCGAATGCGGATATTTCGATGACGCATCCGCCGATATTGGAGCAATGGTCTGCGATACGCTCGAGATTGGTAAGAAGGTCGGAGAGGACGAAGCCGTGCTCGATGGTGCACTCACTCTTCTGAAGTCTCATAATGTGACCCTTCTTTATCATATCACGAAGATCGTCGACAACCTGCTCGAGAGGCTCGATGTCGAGGGCTCTGTCAAGGTCATTCTGCATAAACGACTCGTAGGTGAGGGTGAGTATCTCCTTAACGGCACCTCTCAGCACCTCAAGCTCACGCTTCGCCTCATCCGAGAAGCTGATCTTCTTATCACGGAGCTCCTCCACCGACTCTGCAATATTAACCGCGTGGTCGGATATACGCTCAAGGTCGCCGATGATGTGAAGAAGCTTGGTAACCTCTCTCGAATCCCTGCCGCCGATGTCGCAGGATGAAACCTTAACGAGATAGGAGCCGAGTGCATCCTCGTAGCCGTCCGCCTTAGTCTCAAGGTCACGGACGAGAGCTGCACGCTTCGGATCATACTCCTCCTCCATGAGAAGGAAGGCCTCGTTTATTGCCTTATATGCGATGTCTGCCATATCACGGGTAACCTGTGCCGCTCTCTCAACTGCGACAGCGGGAGTGTCGAGAAGACGGTCGTCAAGGAGGCTCGTGATCTCCTCTTCGTCAGGCTTATCCTTGATAGTGAGCATAGCAAGCTTAACGAGAAGCTTATAGAACGGGAACAGAAGTGCAACGATAATGATCTTGAAGAGCGTATGGACAAGTGCAACACCCCAAGGATCGATCATCACCTGATCGAGACCGAAGCCTACGATAGCGTTGAGCATCGAGTAACCGCCGAGGACGAGCACAACGCCTATGACGTTGAAGTAGAGGTGAACGAGGGCGGCACGCTTACCGTTCTTGTTAGCACCGAGTGCCGAGAGCATTGCGGTAACGCACGTACCTATATTCTGTCCCATGATGATGGGAATAGCGGCATTGTAGGAAATAACTCCCGTCATAGTCAAGGACTGCAGGATACCGACGGACGCAGAGGACGACTGTACGATAGCTGTAAGGACAGTACCTGCAAGTACACCGAGGATGGGGTTATCATCGAACATGGTAAGGATCGACTTAAAGGCATCGTTATCCTTAAGAGGAGCAACGGCATCACCCATCATCTCCATACCGGTCATAAGAACGGCGAAGCCTAAGAGGATAGCACCTATATCCTTTTTCTTTCCCTTCGAGAACATAATGAGGCAGATACCTATAACCGCAAGGATGGGCATCCAGGTATCCGGCTTCAGATACTGAAGGAAGGCAAGAGAGCTGTCACCCGCACCCGAGAGAGCGGTCAGCCAGGAGGTGACTGCGGTTCCGACGTTAGCACCGATGATAACGCCCGCAGCCTGAAGAAGGGTCATAGTGCCGGAGTTTACAAAGCCGACAACCATAACGGTAGTAGCGGAGGATGATTGAATAATCGACGTGACTCCAAGACCGAGCAAGAAGCCCTTGATGGGGCTGGAGGTCAGCTGACCGAGGATGGTCTTAAGTCTGTTTCCCGCACTCTTCTTAAGCGAGTCTCCCATAACGTCCATTCCGTAGAGGAAGAGGGCGAGACCGCAAAGAAGGGAAAGAACGTTTAAAATTCCGAAGTCCATATTATATCCTTTCTTTGTCCGTCGGATATATCCGACCTATATTCCACTGTGCCGTGCGGCACTTATAAAAATCAAAGAAGATCCTGACCGTTTATTCTCAGCTTGAAGGTAGCGAGGAGTCTGTCTGCCGCCTTCTTACAAAGTATCATTCTCTCAAGGAATATCTCGAAGTAATCCATCACCTTACTGATCGTGGTGTCGACGGTGAGTGAGAGCGTGACGGTTCTGTCCTCGGAGACCGAGAGATCGGATGCTGTTACGGAATAATTTACTCTATCGTGTATATCGAAGAAGGCGGGGTCATCGTTACGCACTCTCGAACGGCGGACGTCAGCCTTATCTGCAAGGATCAGTGCGGCGGCGATCTCATTAACGGGAACGCCCGTACCCTCATCGTGGTTTCCTATCGCAGATACCACCTTGGTGATCTCACGGGGATCCATACCGAGCTTGTCAAGGAGTCGGAAGGCGATAAGTGCACCGCTCTGCGAATGCTCCTGCCTATTGACAAGGTTGCCTATATCGTGGAGGTAGCCCGCAATTCTCGCAAGCTCGGCATCCCTCTCGGAGAATCCGAGTGAGATAAGCACGTCTGCCGCCCCCTCTGCAACACGTATGACGTGCGGGAAGCTGTGCTCGGTATATCCAAGCTCGGCAAGCGGTGCATCCTGTGCCTCAACATATATTTTGACCTCTTCGTTTTCACGAATATCCTTAAGGGTAAGCATATTTTTCTCCTTATTGTTGGTAGGGATTAAAAAAAGCCAATTTCTCCCGTATATATTATACACGGAAACCCATCACATTTCAAGTAGATTTTTTAAGAGTGCAAAAGACTGCTTTTTATGAAAATTGAACAAATAAGGATGATCGGTAAAATGTATACATTTCAAAAAAAGATTGACTTAATATAAAATATGGAATATAATAGAATAAAAATATATATAGGAGTACGTATATGGATAGAATCTGGGAGGCGATCGTAGGAGCGGAGGAGCTCTGGCTCGCTGTATTAAAGGTAACTCTCGCCATAGTTATAGGCGGTATCATAGGAATGGAGAGGCGTAAGCACGGACGTGCGGCGGGAATGCGTACACACATACTCGTCTGTCTCGGTGCAACGCTTACCGCCATGACGGGCGTTTATGCATATCAGAATATCGGATACTCGGGCGACCCGCTCAGAGTAGCGGCACAGGTAATATCGGGAATAGGATTTCTCGGTGTAGGTACCATCCTTATCAAGGGAAGATTCCAGATCACGGGTCTCACCACTGCGGCAGGCTTATGGTGCGGTGCGGCTATCGGTATAGCTCTCGGTATCGGCTTCTATGAGGGTGCTATCGTGACCTTCTTCGCTGAGGTTTTGGTTACCACCATTCTCCACCGTCTCGAGTACAGACTCACGGGTAAGAATGCACGCTTCGGCATCTACGTCGAGATCAATTCGTGCGATAACATCCGCAAGGTGCTTGATCACATTGAGAAAAACTATCCCGTCACGGATATGCAGGTAACTCATCCCCGCAGCGGTCACACGGACAACGTGGGTATCGAAGCAAACGTACATGCATATAACAAAGAGGGGCTCACGCCTGACAGCATGGCAAAGGAGCTCGAGATGCTCGATGCGGTAGTCTTCGCAATAGAATCTCTCTGATATAAAAATCAATCACAAGGGCTCGGTCGATTTTATTTATTTTCCGGCTATATTTTATTTTTTGTCTATTTAAAATACGGGCACGTTGTGATATAATACAGTAGTAAATAAAAACCAAAGGAGATAGACTATGGAAAAGTTAACTGTGGGCGTTATAGGTCTCGGCATGGGTGCACTCCACCTTAAGGGTGCGATAGAGGGCGGTGCCGAAATAGCATATATATGCGATACTAATAAGGAATTACTCGATAAGGTGGGTGAGGAGAACAATATCCCTGCCGAATGCCGTACCGCCGATTGGATGGATATCGTAAAGGATAAGAGAGTAAACGCGGTAATCTTAGCGACTCCCGACCAGCTTCACAGAGAGCAGGTAATCGCTCTTCTCGAGGCAGGAAAAAACATAATGTGCGAGAAGCCCCTCGCCCTCACGAGAGAGGATATCGTGGCTATTGTAAAGGCGGTAAAGGATCATCCCGAGTGTCTCTTTATGATCGGTCAGATATGCAGATTCACTCCCTCCTTCGTCAAGGCTAAGGAGCTTATCGATGCAGGCAGACTCGGAGAGCTCTACTTCGTCGAGAGCGAGTATGCACACGATTATTACAGGATGTTCGAGAAGCCCGGCAACTGGAGAGCTGACCCCGTCCGTCACGGTGTCGTAGGCGGAGGATGCCACGCGGTAGACCTTCTCCGTTGGCTCACAGGTAAGGATCCCGAGGAGGTAGTGGCATACGGTACTCACAAGATGCTCCCCGCAGTAGAGTATGATGATGCAACGGTATCACTTCTCAAGTTCCCCGGCAATATTATGGGTAAGGTATTCGTATCCACCGGATGCAAGCGTGCCTACACCATGCGTACTGTGCTCTACGGTACTAAGGGTACGATCATAATGGACAACACCTCCCCCACCCTCCAGTTCTTCGAGGCTGATGAAAACGGTGCGGGTGCAGGCTCGAAGCCCCAGGAGATCGACGTAACGGTCAACAATCACAATGCTATCCGTGAGTTCGCGGCATTCCAGGATTCACTTCTTAACGGTGCTCCTCTCACCATGACGGTTGAAGAGGGTGCCAAGACCATCGAGGCTTGTCTCGCTATCGTAGAGAGCTCGAAGCTTGGCGGCGAGAAGGTATATCCCAACTACGATTTCACCAAGTAATATTAAAAATACGAAAAGGACAGAGTACGGCATTTAGCCACTCTGCCCTTTTTATTTTTTGGTTCTGGTGTATTTATCTATCACCTCGGATATCTCGTCGGTGACGGTCTCGCACTCGGACTTGAATTCCGCAGCACTCACCCTGAAGGCTCCGTTGCCGAGAATGATATACTGCTCCTCAAGGTCACTTGTAACGACTCTCACGTAATTTGTAGGAGCTATCTCGTAGGTGGCACGCTCGATATAGGTATCGGCGGTCTCGGCCTCCTTCGTATATACAACGGTGACGTTGCCGTATTTCTCAACACTTCCCTCTCCGCCCTTACGGTGATACGCATCGAACACAATAATACATTTCACGCGGCGGTATGCCGCATAGCTGCACATAAGGCGTGTGAGACTGTCTCTCGCAAGCGAGAGGTCGGACTCGGAGAGGCGACGCAATTCATCCCACGCAAATATGACGTTATAGCCGTCAAGGATAACGTACTCGTCTCCTCGGGGCTTGGTCTTCGATCTTGCACGCTCCTTCGGCTTCGCCTCGTTCACCACTCGCTCGGGTGCAACTCTCGGCTTCGGCTTACCGTAGGTTGCCTCGAAGATACGCATAAGCTCCTTGTCCTCCTCGGCGGTGCCCGTGTAGCGGATAGCACGTGCACGGGTAGGCACCTCGTCACAGGCATCCTCCTCGCGTGACACCTCGCCCGTGATGGGACGGAGATGCATCATAGCATCGGCCTCGTTCCAGGGTACGCTGTATCCCGCCCCCTGCTTACAGAACACCGAGCCTGCGGGATTTCTCTCGTCAAGATCGGGATCGTAATCGGTCGACGTGCGAAGCTCGTCCTCATTATGGGCAGGACGGTAGCCTGCGGCACTCATAGTCATCTTGCCGAATCCACGTGTGTATGCACGCAGAGTCGAGGGATAGGTACGCATGGTAAGCACGGGACAGATGCCGTCGATGGATGCCTCGTCTCCCACCGTCTCGGTGGCTGTAACCTCTCCGTGCATATTAGAGATATCGGTCAGTGCTCTGCCGAGGCAGGAGAGGGGGAGGTCTATATGGAAGTTGAATATGGGCTCAAGGATTACCGTCCCCGCCTTCCTGAGTCCCTGACGTATCGCACGGTAGGTAGCCTGACGGAAATCTCCGCCCTCGGTGTGCTTTAAATGAGCACGCCCCGCTATTAACGTTATTTTTACGTCGGTCAGAGGCGAACCCAAAGAGGTACCTCTGTGTGTACGCTCCTCGATATGGGTGAGCACCAGTCTCTGCCAATTTAACGAGAGATCGTCTCTGTCGCATTCTGTGGCGGCGACTACTCCGGAGCCCTCGGGGAGGGGGTCTATTCTGACGTGCACCTCTGCATAGTGACGGAGAGGCTCAAAATGTCCCGCACCGAAAACCGTATCGGCGACCGTCTCTCGGTAGAGTATGGCACCCTCGTCAAAGCCGACCTCGATACCTATTCTCTCGGAGATGAGGCGGTGGAGCACCTCCATCTGTATCTCGCCCATCAGGCTGACGCGGATCTCACCCGATCGGCTATCGAATTTAAGCTGTAACGACGGCTCCTCCTCGGCAAGAGAAAGGAGTCTCGGATATATCTCGTGGGGGCTCTCGCCTCCCATAAGCTTCAGTCTGTAATCGAGCACGGGCTCTATCATGGAGGAATCATTCGGCTCGGTGCCGAGTCCCATACCCGCACTTGTAGACTCGGGTCCGAAGAGGGCGACAACCATTCCGGGCAGAGCCTCCTTCACGGGCTTTGACCTCTCGCCGGAGAAAACTCTTATCTCCTCGATCTTCTCGGCGATCATACTGCCGTCCTGACCCCTGACCTCGACAGTATCCTTCGGGCGTAATGCACCTCCCGTTATTTTAGCGAAGGTGATACGTCTGCCCGACGGGTCTCTTGTTATCTTATAGACACGTGCACCGAAATGGGTGCTTCCGTATTCGTTCATGACGGTATATTTATCTATACCGTGGAGCAATTCCTTCACTCCCTTGACCTTAAGTGCCGAGCCAAAATAGCAGGGGAATATACGCCCTGCCCTCACGGAGTCGGCAATATGCGAGGGGATGAGGGTATCCGTGTCGAAATATTCCTGCATCAGCCTCTCGTCGCATCCCGCTACGCTCTCGTAGAAATCGGGTGTCGAGTCGGAGGTAAAATCAACGCAGGACGGTGAGAGCACCGTACGCAGCTCCGAGAGAAGCTCATCACGGCGACGCTCGGAAATATCGCATTTGTTTACGAATATAAAGGTAGGTATCCTCCTCGAGCGAAGAAGCTGCCAGAGGGTACGTGTATGAGAGCGTACTCCGTCGGTGGCACTTATGACGAGGATGGCGTAATCCTCAACCGAAAGGGTTCTCTCGGTCTCGCAGGAGAAGTCAACGTGGCCGGGGGTATCAATGAGAGTGATCTCGGTGTCTCCGAATTCCATACGTGCCTGCTTCGAGAATATGGTAATTCCCCTCTCACGCTCAAGCGAATAGGTGTCAAGAAAGGCATCTCGGCGGTCAACACGTCCGAGCTTATCGATAGTGCCCGACGAATAAAGAAGAGCCTCGGAAAGAGTTGTCTTACCCGCATCAACGTGGGCAAGTATACCAATAACCGATCTTTTCATACCTATCCTCCTTACTTAAGATTTTTTCTGAAGTAAACCTTTCCGTCACGTGTGCCGAGGTTCTCCATAAAGTGCGAGGTCATACCGATGGACGCAAGATTCTCGACCATAGCCTCGCCGTAAAGGGCGAGAAGACCTATCCTCTCGGATAGGGAAATGAGAGCTGACAGTACTCTCTGTCCGAGCTTCTGTCCGTGATACTCGGGAAGGATACGAAGAGCGATGGATGCACCGCCCTTATAGTCAAACGCATATATTACAGCCTCGCCGATAAATTCACTTTCAAGGTACGCACCCAGGGTTATCGCAGAGCCCGTGTTAAATTCACGGCGTGCACTCTCGAGGAAAAATTCATCCGTATCAAGGAGGTTGTCCTCGCTCACGTCATAGCCCCAATACTTATTAAGCTCTCTGTCACGGCATAGACGGGCGTAGAGCCCGAGATCCTCCTCAGCTATCTTGCGAAGAGTTATACCACCCTCCGAGTATTCGGGAGTCTCATCAAGAGCCGAGCACTCATTCTCCACAAGGACGAAGAAGAGGTCGTCATCGTCGTCATATACACGTGCGTCGGTGAATCTAAAGAGCTCAGAATAGACGGAGATCGAATCTCTGGGCACGTCGGTAAACACAAGGGGGATCATCTCACGAACCGAATACTCCGCTATACCCTTTATTGCTCCTCTTATATCCCATCCGTCGCTAAGGCCGATAGGGGAAATGAAGAGATATTTCTCTCCGTCGAATATCCTGACTGCAAGTGCGTCCTCAAGAAGGCACACAGCTACCTCCGGCACCTCGTCCTCCATATAGGATAAGCTCTCGAGTATATCCGAGAGCTCAGCCTTATCAATGGACGGGGGACAGTGTGCTATCATATCCTCTGTGACCGTACGGTCAAGCGGCTTAAAGGATAAATACTTACTCACCCGAGGCCCCTCCGTTTTTCAGTGTTATCGATACGGTGAATTTGTCATCATAGGGCTCGGCACTGAAGGCTGCACCTATTATCTCGGATAGCTTCTTACAGGTCTTGATGCCTATATGATTACTTTCCACCTTGTTGGTTGTATGTAAAATACTGTTTACAATTTTGATGTTTGTCGACCCATTTTCACTATCAATAGATATAACGATGGGCTGATCCTTATCCGCATACTTCATAAGATTCGAGAAGACGTTCTCGAGTATTCTCATAAGCTTCGGAGGATCTGTGAGGACCGTGGGACGGTTATCCTTCTTCTGATAAAGATCTCCCGCCTCCCATTCGATCGTGTATCCACGCTCTCTCATAAGCGTCACGTTCTCGGACATGATCTGCTCGAAGAGAGTCAGAAGGTCATATTCGCCGATATCCGCGACTATATCCTCTCCGCCGAAGACGAGGAAGTAGTTAAACATATCGTCTGACATCTTCTTCAGTCTGAGTGTAGTATTCTCGGCGGCACCGATATACTCACTCATAGTCTCATCCGAGTTATACATTTTCATAACGTCGATGTAACCGAGAAGGACGGTAAGAGGCGTCCTTATATCGTGAGACATAGAGGTGATAAGCTCGTTATTCGACTCGATAGCCTCCCTCTCCTTGGATATCCTCTCAAGCATCGAGCATCTCATGTTCTCGACGTTGTAGGCGAGAGTATTTATCTCATCGTTTCCTTCCTTCATTCCATCGGTGATAGAATAATTGATATCGCCCATGGCGATTTTCGAGACCTTACGTCCGAGCCTTGTAATTCTTCCCGTAATGCTTCCGAAGTAAAGCATTATAATAATGATGAGAGTTATAATAGCCACCACAAGAGATGAGATGTTGGCAATATCGTAGTACAGATACTCGGTATAGTCAACTATGGAAACAAGAATGGGGGTACCGTCTGCCATCTCTATGGGATAAGTTCCCTTCGCCTCGGCATACGCTATCAGGTCATCTCTCGTGGGGAAGGTAACCGTAAGACCGGAGTTAGGCAGTTTTTCATTTTCCTTATCTTCCTCGGGCTTTTTATCGGTCTCGGTTTGATCCTCGCCTTTGTCCTCGCTATCGCCCTCCTGTGGAGTCTTTTCGTCACCGTCAGGATTGCCGTTTTCATCGGGGTTCTCTTCTCCGCCCTCATCATCGGGATTTTCCTTATCCTCCTTATCATCCTTATCCGGATTGATAATGCCGTCTGCCGTTCCCGAGTCGAGAATGAGCTGGTCATCCTTATAGATCATGACGTAGAGGTATCTGTTATTGTGCACCCACCTTGCAAGACGCTCGGTATCGTCACTCGTCAGCTTGCCCTCGTTAACATACTCCTGGAGGTCTCTGTAATACCCCTCTTCACGCTCAAGCCTGCTCTCCTCGGAGAGATATCTGTTATCGATGTAGGCTGTGAAAAGCGTCTTCAGTGTCAAAAAGCTTCCGAAGGCTAAGAAAAGTGCTACTATCATAGCATAAAGCATCGATATCTTCAGCGAGCGGAACTTGGCAAAAACAAATTTCTTTAATATCTTAGTCAATCTGATATCCCCTTCCCCAGACAGTTCTGATCAAGGTGGGAGCGGAGACGTTTTCCTCAAGCTTTCTTCTCAGGTTGAGGATGTGAACTGTAATATTATTGTTAGATGATGGTAAAGGCATCTCACCCCATACGGACTCATAGATCTCCTCGGAGGATACGCACCTTCCTCTATTTTTAAGAAGATAGAAGAAAACGTCCATCTCCTTATCACGTATCTCTATACGCGTACCGTTCTTCATTACCTCACGCTTGTCAACGTTTACGGTAATGCCACCGGGAAGCCTCACTCCCTCATCCACGTCGATATCCTTAGCGGCATAGGAATTATATCTGCGGGTCAGTGCCTCAACCTTCATAAGAAGCTCTCCTGCAGAGAAGGGCTTGACGATATAATCATCACCTCCCGAGGAATAGGCCTCGGACTTATCGGTCGAGAGCGACTTTGCGGTAAGAAACATAACGGGAACGCTCGAGAATTTACGCATCTCCACAATTGCCTCGATTCCTGTCATTCTCGGCATCATTATATCCATAATACAAAGGTCAATATCCTTGTTGTCACGCAGAATATTTACAGCAGCCTCGCCGTCGCTGGCGGTGATGGTATCGTAACCCGCACCCGAGAGCACAAGCTTGAGTACTCTTCTGATTTCCGCCTCATCATCAACTATAAGTATCTTCATTTCAACCTCACTAGTAATTTATTAGCCGAAGCTCGGAGCACCGAGAATCTCGGTCATAATCATATAAAGAATCGGGATCGTAATAACGCAAAGGGTGTGCGAGATCATCGCCATCGAGGCACCCGGTCGGGAGTCTCCTCCGAAGGCCTCGGGGAATACAACCGTATTAAGTCCGAGGGGAGCTGCAAAGGCGATGAATGCGAAGTAGACTACGTCATTGTTAATCTCGGTGGAAAGCACAAGTCCGAAGAGCTCCTTCGTGAAATACACGAGCGTAACGAGAAACACGGGCAGGACGATGAGTCTGAGGGCTGTCGCTACGTAGACCTTCTTATTCTTCAGCATATCGACAAGACCGAAGCGTGCAACGGTCAAGCCCGCAATAAGCATAGCTACGGGACCCATGCAGTCCTTAAGGTTATTAAGAGTATCTATCTCGAAATCGAAGAGAATACCCTGAAGTCCGAAAAGACCTACCGCGATACCGAGGAACAGGGATATCATGGGCAGATTAAAAATGTTCTTAAGAACGTTTCCTTTTCTTTTCTCCTCGGGTACAAGGACACACATTCCCCACGTATAAACCATGATGGAGAGGGGGAGTGTGAAGAGCTTATAATACGCAAGAAACTCAAGGTTATAGCCCGAGAGTGCGTAAATAATAGGATCTCCGAGATAGCCGAAGTTACCGAATGCAAGGGCGTATTTGTAAATACCTCTCTCGCTCTTGTTATGCGAGAAGGCTCCCGAAAGAGGGATTGCTATGCCTATCGCAACTGAGATGGCAACTGTCGCAATAAGTGTGTTGACTCCGTGCTCTCCGAGGGATTCCAACGTACAGTAGTTAGACATTGCCATAAAGTTAAGTGCGGGGCAAAAGACCCAGGTCTCAAGCTTGGAGAGCACCTCGGCACTGTTCTTCGGCATAATACCTGACTTGCTGAGCGTATATCCTACCGTCATGCAAAGGAAAAGGCTCAGCATCGGATTGAGTGTAGCTATAAAAATATCGAACATGATTCCACCAAATTGAATTGATACGTTTATTCTACCACAGTTTTATTAACAATTCAAGTATTATTATATTAAAGCTTATTAAAAATAAAAAGGGCACAGAGCCCTTATCGTGAAAGAAGTCTGAGCTCTGTGCCTGATATTTAATTAATAATTCTCTTTTCTTACCTCGAAGAAGCTCTGGGGATGAGCACATACGGGGCAAACGCCGGGTGCCTTAGCTCCCATAACGAGATGTCCGCAGTTGCGGCACTCCCACATAGTCATCTCGCCCTTCTCGAATACCTTCTGCATCTCAACGTTGGAAAGAAGCTTTCTGTATCTCTCCTCGTGAGCACGCTCGATAGCAGCTACTGCTCTGAACTGGAATGCAAGAGCCTTGAAGCCCTCCTCCTCAGCCTCTTTTGCGAAGGTGTCGTACATATCGGTCCACTCATAGTTCTCGCCCTCTGCTGCTGCAAGAAGGTTTGCTGCGGTGTCACCGAGTCCGCCGAGAGCCTTGAACCAAAGCTTAGCGTGCTCCTTCTCGTTGTCAGCGGTCTGCTGGAAGATAGCTGCGATCTGCTCATAGCCCTCCTTCTTAGCAACCGATGCGAAGTAGGTGTACTTGTTTCTTGCCTGAGACTCACCTGCGAAGGCAGTCATAAGATTTTTTTCAGTCTTTGTTCCCTTAAGATCCATTTTTGAAATCTCCTTTGTATTTTATATTTTTAATTATTGACTTTTTTTGATTGTGTCATACGCCGTTCAGGATTCCCGACAGGCAGAGCATACGTGCCTTACCTTTAATTCATATGATGAGAACGGTTCTTTTATCTCCTTTTTAATGAGATCGTCCATTCCATCGATCGAGAAGTCCCACACCCTGCCGCACACCTCGCACAGAAGATGTCCGTGGGGGATATACGAGCCGTCATACCTATCGGATAGTCCGTCTCCTGTGATACGTCTGATAAGCTTTTTCTCCTCAAGTGCCTTCAGATTGTTGTAAACGGTTGCTCTCGATATGCCGGGAAGAATTTCCTTGGCAAGAATGAATATCTCCTCAGCTGTATGATGACTCTTATCGGAGCGGATGACGTCAAGGACTGCTTGTCTTTGCTTTGTCATGTTGCCTCCGTTTTTAGAATCATTCTAAATTTATTATACACATCCAAATGCAGTTTGTCAAGAGGTTTTTTTAAAAAATATAGAATTATTAAAAAAATTTCAGCGGCCGTAAAATCGACCGCTGATCCGCTAAATAATATATTATTCTTTTATATAACCCGCGATATCACGCTCGGGGATAAATTCGTCCGTATATTTTATACCGTATACAGATTCATAGCAAGCTACCCTCGCTTCCATATCACGCTCCATCATAACCCGTCTTCCATCTCTAGGTGAAAGCTCCTTATCGGGATAAATAGGAGGAAGCACGTGGACGACGTGCTTAAGATTCTTAAAGCCTCCCGCTCCTATGCCGTCGATCTCCTGCAGCTCGATAAAGCAAGGAATGACGGGCACACCCATCTCGAAGGCGAACTGGTACGCACCCTCACGAAGGGGACGGGGCTTCTTATAGTTGAACCACATCTCCTGCTCGGGGTATATAAGGACTGTACCGCCGCTTGCGAATATCTCCTTAAGTGCAGGACGGAGATTCTTCTGCATATACTGATAGCTCGAGGATACCGGGAGAGTATATCCGTTCTTGAGAAGGAAGCCGAGGAAGCCCGGCATAAACATATTAGTCTCCTGCACGATGACACGGAGCCCCTTTACTCTGTCGCACTGCATAGTAAGATATCTGATAATAGTATTATCTATTATATTGAAATGATTAGAGGTGATGATAGCACCGCCCTCTACCGAGAGAATATTCTCAAGGCCTACGATCTCGGTATTTGCGTTTATCTTTTTGGTGAGCCTTTTTCCGATCAGGCAGGCAAGCTCCGCCTTGATTTTATTGATAGGCTTTTTCCTGAGATTATCAAAGGGGATGATGACCCTCTTGATATCCTCCTCGCTTATCACGGGATCATTCGGCTCAACCTTGCGGAAGGTATCCCCCTCCTCGAGAGCCTTTCTTATGTTATCTATTACAAGAAGTCTTGTCTCGTCCATCATAACGCATCTCCGGTTTTAATTAAGAGAGAGGTAAATCCTCCGTCCTCATTTGAAAGGCGTCCTGCATTCATAATGAGAAGCTTCGCTCCCTCAAGGTCACGGGCTTTGTCCGCATCGCTGTACTCACGCCATTTTTTTCTTATAACCTCAGCGAAGGGTGTTCTGTCTGCATATCTCCAGAACTCCTCCTCATAGAGGACTCCCTCGTACTTCCAGGGCTTATTGAACATATTGAAATGAATAAGCTTTAACGACTCCGGGGGAATGGGATTTGCGGTATTTGGCTGCTTATTCCATACGCCGTCAAGGTAAAACACCTTATCTCTCGTTAAGAAGTTGAGATAGTCCTGATCGGGTGCTACCGTATCAAAATCGAAGCGTGAGATAAGCTCGGTTACAGAGGTCTCTATTCTCTCGCTCCTGAACCTTGTAAGGTTCATAAGAAGCACTCCCGAATTATAATATCTCTCGGGCTTGACTCCCACCCATCTCTCAACGTACTCGCAGAACTCGGGAACTGCCCCGATGCACTCATCCGCTATTACTCCGAAGATATTGTCCCCGATGTCGGTATCGTAAAGCTCAGCTATATCGCTGACAAGAACAACGTCGCAATCAACGTATATAGCTCTCTCAAGCTCGGGGAAGAGAGATGAAATAAAGATGCGGTAGTATATCGACTCCGAATAATAGTCACGAAGACGGCTGCGGATGCCTCTGCGATGTGCCCTTACAACGTCGGAGACGTCTATGATCTCAATCTCGCATCTGGGTGCATCCATAGCACGAAGCTGACCTACAACCTCATCCGAGAGTCCGTCGGTCAAAACCTTAATATCATATATATTTCCATCCGAGCCGTTATCGGCTATTGACTTAATAGCGGTCGCAAGATAGGGAACGTAATTATTGTCTGTCGCAAAAAATACGGGTATACGTCTTTCCATATAATGTCCTCCTTTCACGGATATGCCGTAAGACAGTAAAATTATATAAAAGAAGGACTAAAAACACAAGGACATTTGAAAAACCCACCCTCTTTCCTTTGTGGAGATTCTATTTTGAGTTCAATTTAATGTGGAATAGCACTCCACAAAAGTGAGAATACAAACTTTTTGTTGACTTTATTCCAATATTATACTATAATATTCATAAATCATATTATTTTTGCAAAAAACAAAAAACACTCGGAGTTACGCAATACACCGTATTCAAGGCAAGCGATTTATCATCTTTTTATGAGCGACCACATGCCTCGGTCATTTTTTATTGTCAAGCAATACGTAAATGTAACTCATTGTTTACATCATAATCAAAGTCAACAAGGAGGACTGCATGGAAAATATCAAGGAGATAATAGCAAAAAACCTCGTCGAATTAAGAAAAGAGCATAAGATGACTCAGCAGGCTCTCGCAGAGAAATTAAACTATACCGATAAGGCAATATCAAGATGGGAGCACGCAGAGACTCTGCCTGACATCGAGACGCTCTGCCGTGTTTGTGATATTTACGGAGTGAAGTTCGAGTATCTTTTACAGCGTGAACAGCCGAAAAACAAGCAAAAAAACCCAAACATTATAAATGCTAAGACGGGAAGCAAGGTAGCTATTACCCTGATAGCCATTTCGACCGTTTGGCTTGCTATCACCATCCTGTACACTATTTTCTGGCATATGAATCTGTGGACGCTTTTCGTTTGGGCTGTACCCGCAAGCTCTGCCATTCTTATGATCTGTAATCAGTTCTTGTTCGGGAAGAAGCTGTTCAGAACCATTTCGGGATCCTTCCTTCTTTGGACGGGACTTGTTTCGGTGTACATAGAGATACTCAAGCACATGAACAGCAACATCTGGATGATCTTTATAATCGGTATTCCCAGCCAGGCTCTGCTTATTCTCGTCGAGAATCTCAGGATATCACGCCCCGAGGAGGAATAATATGGATATTGAATCTTTACATTCTTCATATGATTTTATTCGCAAAACAAGAATAGAGACGCTGAGTGCCGATCTCATCGAGCTTGTCCACAAAAGTTCGGGGGCGAGGATCATTTTCCTCGATAGAGAGGATGACAACAAGACCTTCGCAATAGCATTCGGAACTCCGCCCGAGGACAGCACGGGTGTCTTCCACATTCTCGAGCACTGTGTTCTCGCAGGCTCCGAAAAATATCCCGTGAAGGATCCCTTAACAGAGCTTCAGAAGAGCACTCTTTACACCTATCTTAACGCTCTTACATACCCCGATAAGACCGTCTATCCCGTATCGAGTAAAAACGACAAGGCATTCCTTGATCTTATAAGCGTATATATGGATGCGGTTCTCCATCCCCTTGTCCTCAGGAACAAGAGCATTTTTCTCTCGGAGGGTCACAGAATTGAGCTTGACGAAAACGGCGAGCCCTCGATCAACGGTGTTGTCTACAATGAGATGAGCGGAGCATACACTTCTACGGACGAGTTATCCGAGCATTTCATCTCGCAGCTGCTCTTCAAGGGTGGCACCTACTCCTACGATTCAGGCGGTTGGCCGCCCGATATTCCCTCCCTCACCTATGAGAAATTCAAAAAGACGCATGAAAGATATTATCACCCCTCCAACGCAACCGTATTCCTCGATGGCCGGGTACAGCTTGACGGTGTGCTCTCGCTTCTCGACTCCTATTTTTGTGAATACGGGAAGAAGGACTCCGAGGCTGTCATCACGCTCGGCGACGTAGATACCGAGCCACTGACGGAATATTACCTTCTCGAGGATGAGGATGCCAAGGACAGAATTAAGCTCACTGTTGCTTACAGAGGCTTCGACCACTCAAGACACGTAGACAATCTCGCTCTCAACTGTCTTACCGAAAGCATTGCAGACTCAAACTCCTCCCCCTTCAAGAAGCCCATTCTGGATTCGGGGTTATGCGAAAACGTTCACCTCTACTACTCATCGAGTGCGAAGGTCGGAGCACTTTATGCGGAATTCATCAACGTAAAGGACGGGTGCGTGGAGGAGCTCATCGCACTCTTCGATAAGACGCTGTCGGGGATTCTTTCATCGGGAATAAACCGCACGTCTCTCGAGGGCGTTATCAACGTTACGGAATTCAAAGCACGCGAGGCAGACTTCGGCTCATTCCCAAGAGGTATGGTTTATATGAGCTCTGCGGTAGAGTATGCTCTCCTCGGAGAGGACCCCGCGGCAGTCTTCGACTACGGAGTGCAGTTCGCTACGTTGCGTGAGAAGCTTAAAACGGACTACTACGAGAAGCTTTTCGGTGAAATTCTCGGGAACAAGCGTGCTACTCTTATCATGAAGCCGAAATCCGAGCTTCCTGCGGTTAACGTCGGTAAGCTTGACAAGGAAAAGGTCGAGCGTGAGACCGAAGAGATGAACGCCTGGATATCCGCCCCCGACTCCGATGAGGCCCTCGCTACGATCCCGACACTGTCTCTCGAGGATATCGGGCCTAACAAGCCTCCCTTCAAAAAGCACGTATCGGTCAAGGAGGGTGCCACCGTCATAAAAAGAGATGTTGACACATCGGGTATCTCATACGTCAACCTCTTCTTTGATATCTCGGATATTTCTCCCGAGGAGCTCCCCCTCATCCGACTTCTCACATTATCCATCGGAGATGCCGACACCAAAAACGGTGATGCAAAGCACTTCAAGGATAGAGTCAAGATGCATCTCGGAGACCTCTCGCTCACAACAACGCCCGTGATAAACGGCAGTGACGCACGTCTCTATCTCACAGTACGGGCGTCCTCGCTTACGTCAAAGGTTGATATGCTCGCAGAGCTTATGGAGGAGCTTATCTACACTGCAAGGCTCGATGATGCGGATATGATAAAACGCAAGCTCGAGCAGATATACACGGCATCCGAGGAGGAGATCACGTCCGATGCTCTTTCGACCTGCCTATCAAGAATATTTGCAAGATATGACCGACTCTCGCTCTTGCGTGAGAAAATGAACGGATATGAGTTCCACAGATATCTGAAGGATGCAGTTAAGTCTCCGGAGAAAATCGCCCCTGATATAGCATGCCTTGCAGAGAAAATGAGGAACGAATATCTGACACGGGGCAGGCTGATACTCGCAGTAACGTCCGATTCAGATGGCGGCGAGTGCGATACGCTCCTTGACGTAATAAGAAAGGGCGGAAGCATCCCTCCCCCCTTCCAAGCTGAGCTTCTCCCGCGTGAGAACGAGGCTATTGCAATCCCCGGCACGGTAGGATACGTAGCATACGGCTCGAATATGATAACCGAGCTTGGCGAGAAGCACCGAGGCTCTATCAGCGTCCTGACGTCGATGCTCACCTACGAGCATCTGTGGGGTGAAATACGCATCAAGGGCGGAGCGTACGGCACCGGATTCACAACACGCGGCGGTTCGGGCGGAATAGGCATCTACTCATATAGAGACCCATCCCCTATGAAAACTCTCGATATATTCTCGAATCTATGCGATATAGCGAAGGAGATCACGGACGGTACCGATCTTGTCAAATACATAACAAGCACGGTCGGAGCCTTCGACACGGTATCTACTCCAAGGTCTCAGGCGGGAACAGAGAATCTCTACTATCTGTCAGGCAAGCCCGACGATTACTCGGCACTTGTGAGGGAGGAGATAATCTCCACAGACAGAGAGGAGCTTTCACGTCTTGTAGAGATATTCAAGTCTCTCAAGGAATCATCAACCTACTGCGTAGCCGCTCCGAGGTCTATGCTGGCGGATGAGAAAAACATACTCGAGGTATAAATAAAAAAGGCGAGGCAGCCGACGTTTTGGTCAGCTCCTCGCTGTTTTTTGTTGTTTTTTGTAAATATTACTTTACAATATTATTAGATATTTTCACAAGAACGTCAACCATCTTATTCATCGCATCGATGCTCACGAACTCAAATCTGGAGTGATAATTCGCACCGCCCGTAGAGAGATTGGGACAAGGAAGACCCATAAAGGACAGCCGCGAGCCGTCTGTGCCTCCGCGTATCGGAATGACGATCGGCTCGACACCGAGCTCACGGAAGGCATCCTTGGCACGGTCAACGATGTACATATTCTTCTCAACTATTTCTCTCATGTTGAAATAAGAATCGGTGAGGGTAAGCTCGAGAGTTCCCTCTCCGTATTTCTTGTTTATAGCATCGGCACACTCCTCGAAGACTCTCTTCTTCTCGAGGAACTTCTCCATGGAATGATCTCTTATAATGTATGCCGCAGAAGCGTCCTCGCAGCCGCCCTCGACGTGAAGAAGGTGGTGGAAGCCCTCATAGCCCTCCGTCCTCTCGGGAATCTCATCCTCGGGAAGAAGGCTGTCAAACTCGGAGATGATGCGAGCGGCATTCTTCATCTTATCCTTAGCAGAGCCGGGATGGATAGACACGCCGTGCACCTTGACCTTAGCGGAGGCGGCGTTGAAATTTTCATACTCAAGCTCTCCGAGAGCTCCGCCGTCAACGGTGTATGCATAATCTGCACCGAAGAAGGAAACGTCGAAGTAATCCGCACCTCTTCCGATCTCCTCGTCGGGAGTGAATGCAACCGAGACGTCTCCGTGAGGAATATTATCCCTGATGAGGGTCTCAAGCATAGTCATTATCTCCGCAATGCCCGCCTTATCGTCTGCTCCGAGAAGAGTAGTACCGTCGGTAACGATAAGCCTCTCGCCTACAAATTCATCAAGATAGGGGTAGTTATCCCTTTTCATAACAATGTTTTTCTCAGGGTTAAGGAGGATGTCTCCGCCCTTATACTCCACAATGCTCGGACGGATATTCTCATCGGATGCCTCGTTCGACGTATCCATATGAGCGATAAAGCCGATTTTTTCATAATCTCCATCCACGTTTCCGGGAAGCTTACAGTAGAGATATCCCTTCTCATCAAGAGTTGGGGTAAGACCGAGAGAGATAAGCTCATCTCTCAAATACTCCGCAAGTGCGAGCTGCTTCGCCGTAGAGGGGACTGTCTCGGACTCCTCATCGGACATAGTGGGGAAGGATACGTATTTCAGAAATCTTTCATATGCCTGCATTTTTATTTCTCCTTTGTATCTAAGGCGAGGGGGCTTATGCCCTGACCTATTTCAGATGAGAATATTGTAGCATAGCTTATAAGAAAAATCAAGTCAAAAATAGAGGTCTTATCTGCTCTCCCCTCTCCATAGCATAAAGGGCGTCCTCCATCTTATCAAAATCAGCAACAAGCGAGTGCGGCTTATCCCTCGGCGAGTCCTGACGCATGGGAAGAAAGTATACGGATTTCCTCCTGAGCATCATGCCGATATTGGCGAGATTCTGCGAGATAGCATCATTGGATGCCAAAGCGATGAGCGTTGGGCGGTCGGCTCGCAGATGTGCCTTGATTGCCATGGTGGCGGCGGTGTCGGTGATGCCGAGAGAGGCCTTCGCTAGCGTATTTCCCGTACACGGTGCGACTATAAGGGCATCAAGCGGCTCTTTCGGGCCAAGAGGCTCGGCATCAACCACAGTGTGTATGACCGCTCTTCCCGTCAGCATTTCAACCCTCCTTGAAAACTCCTCAGCCCGACCAAATCTCGTATCAAGGTAATAAACGTTCTCACTCATTATGGGAACAGCCTCATACCCCAGGCGTACAAGGCGTGAAAGTGCAGCGAATGACGCACCGAGGGTACAGAATGAGCCCGTAAAGCAATAGCCTATCTTCTTCATAGCTAAACCTCAAAATGTATTTTTGCTTTTCACTTCCGATAAAGCCCCTCGACGTAGGATATTGCTCTTTCTGCAAGAAGATAGCCCGAGCTCTCGGGATACATACGTGCCGGAATGGAGGGATAGCTCTCGATAGACAGAGACTCGGGAAAATTATTGCCCGATGCTAAATCTATGATCCTGAGCTCTCTCGGGAAATAGGTGGTATCCGTGTCAAATATTCTTGCAGGTGCGGTGTTGATAAGGACGTCAATATGCGAGAGGTCTGCTCCCGATGTACTCTCGGAGGTTGCGACGCCGAACTCCGACAAGAGAAGCCTCACGTCCCGCCTTGTGGTAAAGATGCGAAGGGATGCACCGAGAAACAGAAGATGCCTGACAAGCTCCCGTCCTATACGTCCGTATCCAACGATGCCGAAGGTCATATCGGCAGGCACCCGTCTTTCCGTTGTAAGAAGCAGTCCTATCGCCGCAATGGCGGTAAGCTCGGCATTACCGACCAGAAACTCCTCGTCCAGTGAGGCGTCATACACCATCCCTCCTTTATTTTTTATGGAGCTTTTTATCCCTTCGGGTATCGCGTATCCGACAGTCAGTATTCCCTCTCCCGTCATATTGGCGACAGCTTCAAGCGAAACGTCGCACCCCGATAGAGTTACACCGTCACGGGATGAGGGAATGGGTAATATAATACATTCTTTTATACCGAAGAAGGGGAGCTCACGCTCAAGACGCATTTTAGTGGCAAGAGTTCTCCCTCCGTCTTCAAAAGTATGGATGATCATCATTTTCTCCTTAAGATATAATATTGTCATAAGATGAAATGACTACTCTATATTTTATGCCCCGGCCATCCGAAGAGTTAATAAAAGGGTGCCTCAGGCTCGTGGCTGAGACACCGTATCGGTTGGTATTATAATATGATTTCAGGACGCTTTACGGATTTACGAATCATCCTCGCATCCCTTAATACCGAGGAATTTCTTTACACGCCTGCCTACGTCCCTTACCATCCTCTTTCCTTTTTTGAATATTCCGATAGCTCCGACGGTAGCAAGAGCACCTACTATGACTCCGCCCGTTCTCTTCGACCTTTTCTTTTCTTCCTTGCCGAACATTGTCCTTTCCTTTCTTTTTTCTTTTATTTTGCCGATCCTCGGGAAAAATTATGTATCCTTGCTTGACATTTATAAGTGCATGGGTTAAAATATATAAAAAAGAAAAGGAGAATCCATATGCTCTTTTCAAAGAAATTCATAGCGGCAGGGCTCGAATATTCCGACTACGATTACGAGGTGCCCGCACCGTATCTCAGAAAGAACATTAGTTTTGATAAGCTTCCCGAGAAGATCACGATAACAGTTACGGCCCTCGGATTCTATAAGCTCTACGTTAACGGTAAGGAAATAACGAGAACGCATCTCGCTCCTTACGTGTCAAATCCGAACAATTTCCTCGCGTACGACAGCTACGATATAAGAGAATATCTCAAAGAGGGCAGAAACACCCTTGCCTTCCTCCTCGGAAACGGATTCCAGAACAACTACGGAGGCTTTATCTGGCTCTTCCAGAATGCCCCCTTCCGCTCCTCTCCGAGACTCGCCTTTGCGATAGAATATGAGGATGGCGAAACAAAGTCGGTAATCGAGGCAGACAGCACTGTTCTGACACACCCCTCCCCCCTTGTGGCGAATGATTTCCGTGTAGGAGTACGCTATGATGCAAGGAAGGAGATCGAGGGATGGAGCCTTCCTACGTTTGACGATTCGGCATGGACTCCCGCTATCTCCGTCCTTCCCTACGGCGGAGAGACGTTCCTCAGCACTGTCAAGCCTATCACGGTTACCGCTGTACGCAAGCCCGTGGCAATATGGCAGGAGGACGATGCGTACGTATACGATTTCGGCATAAACGATACCGGTCTCACCACTCTCCGTATCAAGGGTGAGGCGGGTCAAAAGGTCACTATTCATCACGGTGAATACATTGCCGACGGAAAATTCGATCAGGATAACATTCTCTTCACGCATACCAACAAGAAGGCGATCGGCATGCCCGCCTACACGCAGAGAACCGAATACATCCTTAGGGGTGAGGGTGTCGAGGAATACACCCCCGATTTCACCTATTACGGCTTCCGCTATGCGAAGGTCGAGGGCATCACCAAGGAGCAGGCTACGGAGGATCTGCTTACCTACCTTGTTATGAGCACGGATCTTAAGGAAAGAGGAGGCTTCACCTCTTCGGATGAAACCCTGAACACACTCGAGGAAATGTCGATCCGCTCGACCGTCTCGAACTTCCTCCACTATCCGCTCGACTGTCCTCACAGAGAGAAGAACGGCTGGACGGGCGACGCTGCCGTTTCGGCAGAGCAGACGATGCTTCGCTTTGACCCTGAGGCTAACTACAAGACCTGGTTACAGTCCATTGTGTGCGATCAGGATTCAAAGGGTGCTATTCCCTGCATCAATCCGACGTCGGGATGGGGCTACGAATGGGGCTCGGGTCCTGCGTGGGACAGAGTTATAGTCGAGCTTCCCTATCAGGAATACGTGCTTCGCGGTGAGCTCACCCTTGCACGCATCACTGCGGCATCGCACCTCAAATATTTCGAATATCTAAGGGCCCGTGTCAACGAAAGAGGTCTCATAGCCTTCGGTCTCGGCGATTGGCTGGCTCCGAATGACGCCCTTATGCCCTCTCTCGAATTTACCGACACGCTCGTCTCGTACGATATGTTAAGAAAATCGTCGCTCCTCTTCCGTGCAATGGGAAGACGTGCCGAGGCTGACTTCATCCTCGCATTTGCAAAGGAGCTGAGAGAGGCTATCAGAGAGAAGCTTCTCGACAGATCGACCATGACCTTCGACAACGGCGGCGAGTCTGCACAGTCCCTGGCTATCTACTACGGTCTATGCGATAACGAGGAGGAGAGGCGTTTAGCCTTTGAGGTTCTTGTTCGTGAAATAGAAGCGAGAGGCGGATACATGACCGTCGGAATTCTCGGACAGAAGGGACTCTTCCGTGTGCTTGCAGAGGGCGGACGAATAGATCTCGCACTTAATATGATCACACGTCCCGATGCTCCCTCATACGGCTTTATGGTTAAGGACGGATATACCTCCATCTCCGAATGCATCACGGGCAAGGTTCAATCCTTCAACCACCATATATGGTGCGATTTCTCCGCATTCCTTATCACGCATATTGCGGGAATACGCATGAACCCCACCGAGACAAACGTTATGGAGCTCCTTGTCGCTCCCACCTTCCCATCCTCACTCGACCGTGTCAGGGCTTATTACAGAGCACCTGTCGGACGTATTGACGTTTTCTGGGAGAAAAAGGACGGAGTTATCAGATTCACACTTGGCATGCCTACCGAAATGAAGGCGACAGTCAAGCTCCCCGATGGCTACTGCTTCGAGGACGGCACGACCGAAAGAGCGGGCAAGCCCGGCACCTTTACGGTTATAAAAAAATAAAGGAGCCACGCTCCAAACAAAAAAGGAAGAGACCGCGTCTCTTCCTTTTTATTCATTATAGGTCTATTTCTCTATTCTCAAGTGCCGCAAGAGCTACACGGAACGCACGTGCCGCAAGAAGTCTGTCCTCCTCACGCTCACTCTCAAGAAGAGGAAGAAGGCGTCTGTAAACCTCGCCTGAGACAGTCATATCACGCTTGAAATGCTCGGTGCCGAAAAGAGGCAGAGTCTTATCTATAACCTCGAAGTGATAAAGACCGAAAGCATCACTTTCCACGTGAGCGGGAACAATAAATCTCGGATCAACCGATCCGATAAGCTCGATACGCAGAGCGGTATCCACGCCGTATCTCTTGTTACTGATAAGCTGGCTTATTCTGTTGGTTATCTCGTTATTGCCGTTGACTCCCGTAATATCGATAGCCTCGGTGACAAACCTGATACGTCCGAAGGACACGTGCTTGGCATCGATGGAGAGCTCACCATCATTATAGTCGATGGTGAGAATCTTAGCTCCGCCCATATACGGCTCATCAAAGCCCGTGCACTCAAGAGAGCCCGAATATCCGTACATGGCTCCGTCCTTCTTGATGAACTCAGTCTTTGCATGACGTCCGCCGAATGCGTAATAATCGGCACCGAAGCGTCCGAGGTCAGAGCTCGCAACGGGGCAGGACGTGGAATCAACCGATCCGTCAAGATCAGCATAGCCCATAACGATATTTATCTTGGAGGCGTCATCAACACGGTTCTCTGCGATGGGGCTGACGGTCAGCTCCTCGTTCTTGAATGCCCAGCCGTAAACGGTAAGCCTGTCGTCTCCGAAGTCGAATCTCGAAAGAGCATCGTTTGTAAAGACGTAGCAGTTCTCGGGAAGTCTGCCGGAGGTATATATGGGGCTGTTCTCATATGCATCGTGTTTGCCGGGTGCAATGATTATCTTGGCGTTAGGAGTATTCTTAAACTCACGGATAAGAAGCTCCGCTGTCATATTGGTAGCAAATCTTGAATCAAAAAGATCACCGCTTATGAGTATGTAATCAATCTCACGGTCACGGGCGAGCTCCATCAAACGAAGGAAGGTCGCACGTCCCTCACGGCGTCTCTCATCCGCCTTATCAAGGGGGATTCCCACGTAGGGAGCGTCAAGATGGATATCACTGCAATGCAAAAATTTAATTTTTCTGCCCTTATTGTTTTCCATTTATCTCATCCTTTTCACTTTGGTGTATACTTATCTATTTTAAGTATATCACCACTTTCCCCAATTTGCAAGTTTTTTATCAAAATTTTTAAAAAAGACCTTGCAAGGAATTGAAAATTATGTTAAAATGACTATAAGATAAATTAAGGCAGAAAGAGGAAAGGATATATCTATATGCTTAATCTCGCAGTACGAAATACCTCGAAGCTCGTAAGAGCAAAATCAAAAAGCGATAACGTAAGACTCGGTAGATTCTTCACAAAGAAGGAAACGGCCCGTCTTATGGCTAATATGATAATGCTCGATGAGGAGAAGAGTGCTTATACAGTGCTTGACCCCGGTGCGGGTACAGGAATCCTTTCTGCCGCAGTAATAGAGGAGATATGCAAAAGAGCTCCCAAGTGCCGTCAGATATTCCTCACCTGCTATGAGACCAATCCCGAGTTCATCCCTATGCTGGAGGACAATCTCGAGAGGATCAGGAAGAAGGCACGCCACGATTATGACGTGAAGCTTTTCGTCACAGTTTACAATGAAAACTACATCGTGGAGTCGAAAAATCACTACACGGTTACCATCTTCGACACTGTCGAGGAGAAATTCGATATCATCATCTGCAACCCTCCGACAGAGCTGATCGAGAAGAGTGCGGACGAGGCTAAGCGTGCAGGCGGCGTAACTCAGCTGAAGATAAACGCATCGCTTCTCTTCGCCAAAATGGCCGCTAAGCACCTCGAGGCTGAGGGACGTCTTGTCATAATGATGCCCACAACCGTAGCGAGTGCGTCCAGCATGTCCTCATTCCGCCGTGAGATGAAGGATCTTCTTAAGCTTGAGAAGATACATCTCTTCATCGGAAAGGCAAAGAATGAGAAGCGTGCGGTGCCTCTCAAGAAATCCATGCTGCTCTGCTACTCGAGAAGCGAGATCACTCCCACAACAGTAACGATAACCACCTCTACCGATTGGGGCAAGCCCGAGAATACCGTTATGCTTCCTCCGCTCGCCTACAATTTCGTTGTAGACGCCAAGGACGGCTCTCTCACTCTGCCCAAGAGCGTCGAGGACACTAAGATCGTGCAGTACATCTCCGCCTTCCCCGAAACTCTCACGTCCTTGGGACTCAAAATGTCAACCGGTCTTATCATCGACTCACGCTGCGAGGGTCTTCTCTTCACCGAGCCGATTCAGGGCTGCGTGCCGCTTATCCGTCCGAATGCGATCATGGGCGGACAGATACGCTTCCCGCTCCCCATTAAGCATCAGTATCTCGCTCCCGTTAATACGTCACTTATTCAGAAGAATAAAAATATGTTGATCATAAAGCGTGTGCCTGCGGGAAGCGATGACAGATTTGTCAATGCCGCAGTCTACATGGCGGCTCAGCTCCCATCCTACAAGTACATCAGCACACACAACAAGGTTAACTTCATAGACACGAAGGAGCCGACCTCCGAGATTTGTGCACGCCTTGCCTTCGGTCTTTATGCACTTCTCAATTCCACCATATACGATAGATATATTTCCATCGTTTCGAAATCAAAGCAGATAAACTCCAAGGAGATGCGTTCTCTTCCCCTGCCTCCCCGTAACATTATCGAGAATATGGGTGTCAGACTAATGTCGATGAGGCAGATGAGTGTGTCCGCTTGCGACCAAATTGTAAACCCAACTTTACATATCAAGAATAAATAAGCCAAAATGTCAGCAATTTTAGATTTTTTCACAAGTGAATTTTTCGTGCAGGCACTGGGATTCGCGGGTATTTCTGCGGGAATTGTTTCCTTCCACATGAAGAAACGCGGAGGTATTCTTATTTTCCAGATAATCTGCTGTGTTCTCTTCGCTATACAGATGTGTCTTCTCTCTGCGTACTCCGGAGCAGTTATTAACGCTCTCGGTATAGTGAGAGGAATTATATACAGTCTTCGCGGTAAATGTAAATGGGCATCGTCGAAGCTTATCCCCTATACAATGATAGTGCTCTTTATGGCATCGGGCGTCTTCACGTGTATCGGAGGCGAGGGTCTCATAGCATTCCTTCCCGCATGTGCGATGACGGTACAGTCGATCGCTCAGTTCTGCAAGGAGGAGAGAAGCATCCGCATTATCTCCCTCTTCGGTTCTCCCCTTTGGATAGTATACCACATAACTGTTGGCTCTCTTGCTGGCTGGATGGGCGAGATATTCATGCTCATCTCTATCACCTTAGCGATTATAACCAACAGAAAGCACGGCACCGACACCAACGAAAAATGTGACACGGGTACCCCCGTATCCGAGAATAACTAAACAAAAAGGATGCAGGCTCAGTCAGTCTTGCATCCTTCTTTTTATGCTTATTTTCAGTCGTTGCCTACCCTTGCGACACCTGTTTTTACAGCCGCATCGTATACAGCCCTTGCAACGGCGGGGCCGACACGCTTATCAAATGCCTTCGGGATGATATAATCCTCCGAGAGCTCCCCGTCCGATATTAGAGATGCTATCGCATAGGCACTGGCATACTTCATCTCCTCGTTGATCGAGGTGGCTCTGGCATCAAGTGCTCCTCTGAATATTCCCGGGAAGGCGAGGACGTTGTTTATCTGATTCTTAAAGTCCGATCTGCCGGTGCCGACAACCCTTGCTCCCGCCTCAAGAGCAAGTGCGGGATCGATCTCGGGTGTCGGGTTAGCCATCGGGAACACTATCGCATCAGTATTCATCGACCTCACCATATCGGGAGTCACGATATTGGGTGCAGAAACGCCGATAAACACATCAGCCCCGACAAGTGCATCGGCGAGAGTGCCGTCAAGCATATCCTTATTCGTAACCTCGGCAAGCTCAGCCTGAGGGGACGTCATTCCGTCCTTACCACGGTAGAGTGTGCCTATTCTGTCAACGAGAATAAGGTCCTCAACGCCAAGTCCGAGAAGGAAGTGAGCGATGGCGATTCCGGCACTTCCCGCACCGTTTATCACTACACGTACCCCACCTATTTCCTTTTTTACTACCTTCAGGGCGTTGATGAGAGCGGCACCCAAAACTATCGCAGTGCCGTGCTGATCATCGTGGAAAACGGGGATATCGCACATCTCCTTTAGCCTTCTCTCAACCTCAAAGCAACGGGGTGCCGAGATATCCTCAAGGTTAATACCTCCGAAGCTGCCCGAGATAAGGTATACGGTGCGGACAAGCTCATCTACGTCCTTCGTCTTAATGCAGATCGGAACGGCGTCAACGTCTCCAAACGATTTGAAGAGGAGAGCCTTTCCCTCCATTACGGGCATACCCGCGACGGGGCCTATATCTCCAAGTCCGAGTATTGCAGTACCGTCGGTAATGACGGCAACCGTATTCCATCTTCTTGTAAGAAGGAATGACTTGCTCTCGTCCTTCTGTATTTCAAGGCAGGGCTCGGCAACGCCCGGGGTGTATGCCAAGGAGAGATCCTCCTTATCCTTTACCTCCACTCTCGGGGTCACCTCTATCTTACCACGCCATTCGTAGTGCTTCTTCAGTGATTCTTCTCTGTAATTCATCTTATTTCTCCCAGGGGAACACGTATTTTGTAAGTCCGAGCTCATCTCTTACCTTAATCATCTCAGCCTGCACGGAAGGGTTGATCGGCACTCCCTTATCCTTGCGGGAGAGCCATATCTCATATTCCTTCTCGCCTGCGGAATATATTCTCTCAGCACCGGGCATCTTCTTAGATGCTCTTACAGCACGGATAATATCACCCGTCTTACGTCTGCACGCTTCCTCTCCGAGGAAATGCTCGGTATCGATTGCTATAAAGAAATGTCCGAGACCGTAGGGGCGGGTATTTCCGTTTTCATCCTTACCGTCAAGATCCTTACCGTACATACCGTCCTGAAGAACAGCGGAAAGAAGCTCAACGATCATAGCGTATCCATAGCCCTTGTATCCGCCGAGAGCCTCACCGATACCGCCGAGAGCGGTAAGAGCGGCTGTACCGCCCCTGATCTTTGAGAGAGCGACTCCCGCATCTCCCTCGACCGCACGTCCGTCTTCATCGATGATGGTACCGGGATGTACATCCTCGCCTATTCTCGCATAATATTCAACCTTACCGTTCTGGGTAATAGAGGTCGCACAGTCAAGCACGAAATCAAACTCCTCATCGGAAGGAATACCAACGGTAAGAGGGTTTGTTCCGAACATTCCCTCGACTCCGAAGGTAGGAGCAACAGAGGGGCGTGCATTGGTGCCGGTAATACCGATACAGCCCGCCTTGGTAGCCATGGTAGCATAATAACCGGCTATTCCGTAGTGGCAGGAATTTCTGACCGCAACCATTCCAAGACCGTAGGTCTTAGCCTTCTCGATTGCCATAGACATTGCTCTGTGTCCGATAACCTGACCCATACCGTGGTGACCGTCAACAACCGCCGTGGTAGGAGTCTCTTTAACTATCTCGAAATTCGTTACTGCGTTCTGTATTCCCGCATTTATTCTATCAATATAAATAGGCTTGAAGCGATTGCATCCGTGAGATTCGATTCCGCGTCTGTCGCTCTCGAGAAGCACGTCGGTGCATATCTCGGCATCCTCACGGGGAACACCGACACCTACGAAGGCATCGGTAATAAACTCCTCGGCCAATTTCCAATCAAGATTTACCTTTCCCATATTTCCTCCAAAAAGAATTTGCATTTTCAATCTACTTATGTTATAATCAATTTGAGCGATTTTGTCAACCGTTTTACACGTTTTTGAGCGTTTTGATCATTTATTGACATATTTATCCTATAAAATGCACCAAATCAACAAGAGGAGCACCGATATGAAAATCAAGGACAGGAACAGCGAGATACTCGAATTTTTACGTGACAGAAGAGAGGCGAGCGTAAAGGAGCTGGCAGGCCACCTCTACGTCAGCGAGCCCACCATGCGTAGAGCCCTCGCCGAGCTCGAGAGATCGGGACAGATCATCCGTACCCACGGCGGTGCTATATACAAGGGTGAGACCGGTGAGAACCTTCCCCTATCCTACCGTGAGCGTGAGCACTCGGAGGCGAAGAGAATAATTGCCTCAAAATGCCTCGATCTAATCTCGGATGGCGACACGGTTATGGTTGACGGCTCATCAAGTGCCCTTGCCCTCCTCCGCTCGCTTGGCGGAAAAAGCAATATCGTAGTCATAACCAACAGTGCCGCAGCCTCCACCATTCTTGCAGAATCGGGCATCAGGACCTTCGTTACGGGAGGCGAGCTGGCACACGACAGCATATGCTATACGGGAGCCTATGCCGAGAGGTTCATCGATGAATTCTCAGCAGATCTCGCCTTTTTCTCGGTGCGTACTCTATGCGAGGACGGCAGACTTACCGACAATGCAATTGGTGAGAACGCTATCAGAAGGCGAATGATCAAGGCATCGAAAAGGAGTGTGCTTATGCTTGATTCACAGAAAATAGGCAGTCCTTGCATGAACACTCTCTGCACTCTCGACGATGTCGACCTTATAGTCTCCGAGTGCGATATTTCACAAATTTTCCCCGCATTTTCAGAAAAGTTTCTTTGATAAATTACATTTTTGTCCCTTTTTTACCGCAAATAGAGAGAAGAAATATCTTCAAGCATATCACAAGAAAACGAGAGAACAATCAAAAAAGGTGTCGGACAGCTTCCGACATATCTACGCTTGTTCTCTTTTTCTATTGGGTGCCACGCAACCGAGTATTTGTTTGGCAAAACCGTACAGCCCCATTCGCACCTCCTTTGCGACAGTGACAAAAGGCATCTCATCGATATTATGGGAATATAATGCTATCATTTACGCCGGATGAATTTTTAACACCGTCAATAGGAAACACATAAAGGTCGATAACAGCCCGCAAGCGAAAGCATCGGGCGAGCCTTGTTCACAAAAAGTTTACAATTATAAAATTGCGTATATACGTACCCGAATGGGAGTTGTTTTTTTCTTCAAATGTGCACAAAACCGCTCTTTGATACCGTTCATAACATATTATATATACCAAAAATTTGAAAGACATCTTGATTTTCCGTTTCTCTTGTGTTATAATTACGTACACATATATTTATAGCAAATATTTTGTTCACAAAATACACTATCGCCGCTTTTAAACCAGCGTTTTTCGAGGTCTTCTCCTTCCCCGGAAGGAGATATATTTTGGGAAAAGGTGTAGTGTTCACTTATTCAAAAACCTCTCAGGGAACGCAAAAAAAGCATGCAGAAAGGAAGTACGTTATGAAGTACGAATCAGAGGTAAAAAACCTGTTAATTACCAACGCCATCCACCTTATTGCCAAGGGCGGATTCGAGATGGCAACAACAAAGGAGCTTACACACTGCAAAGGAAATCTTCCGAACGTGAAGATGAACGAGGTGTATATCTACCGTCTTTTCGGTAGCAAGGAGCATCTTTTCGAGGCAGCGTTTGTCGAGCTTGACGAGGAGCTTCATGACGCATTCTGGCGTGGATATCACTCAATCGAGGGCGATATGTTCGAGAACACCAAGGACAAGTGCCTTCAGTTCTTCGATATGGCTTGGAGATTCATTATGAAGGATGAGGAGAGATGCCGCTGCTACATCAGGTATCTCTACTCGATATACTTCAAGGGTAAATCCCTCGAGACACACAAAACTCTGTTTGCCCCCATCATTGAAGCACTCTCTCCGCTTTTCAAGGAGGAGGCAGACGTCCCCGCGATACTACACAGCGTCTTTATGATGATGTTTGATTTCGCTATACGTGTCTACATATACGTGTCTACAACGGCGACATTGTAGACGATGATATTAACCGTCCCCATATTTTCAACGTGCTCTACTGCATGATGATGACGTATTTCAATGAGTTTGCAACCACCTGATAAGGCAGGACAGACTCGATTCCAATAATCTTTTCGGAAAAGGAGGTCAACGATGTCAAAAAGTGTTGTAATGCGACTGATACTGCTCGTAGGCAGTGTTCTCATACTTGTCGGTGTATCGTTAATGCTGTGGATGTACGAGACAGAGGATGAAAGAAACGTTATCGAAATCGATATAGAAGACGGCGGAAGACATCCCGTACAATTTGAAAATTTAAGTCTTTATCCCGGTCAGCAATGCGAATATGGCATCCGAGTGAAGAATGATAACGGAGACAAGTTTGATCTGTCTCTCGATTTCGCCGAGCTCAGAGAGAGCCCACTCAAGAACTTCTTAAGAGTCAAGATCGTGACCAACGACACGGTTGTGTATGACGAATTACTTGCTGACGCCTTCGTAGATGAGCCTCTCGTCTTACCGGTTGATTTTACCGAAAGCAAAAACATTGTACTGAGAATTATTTATTCCCTTCCCGAGGACGTGGGAAATGAAGCTAAAAACGCCGAGGCTCTCTTCGAGCTAATCATTACGGCGAGTACAGAAGAATGAGGTAATCTATGAACAAGCCAGGAATAACAAAGAGGATATTCAGCATAGTACTTAACGTACTTCTGACGCTGTTCCTCATAATCGCACTGTTCTCTGTGTTCATCACAGTATCCTTCAAGAGAGATATAGACGGTGCGGCAGAGATCTTCGGATATCAGATGAGAGTTGTAACGACCGAATCAATGGAGGAGTGCAATCTCACGGACGTATCCGACTACAAAATCAAGGACATCCCCGTAAAATCGATGGTATTCATCAAGACGGTGCCCGACAATCCCGGTGAGGCAAATGAGTTTTACAGTAATCTCAAGGTGGGCGACGTCCTTACGTTCAGGTACGTCTACACGTATCAGATAACCATCACGCACCGTATCACGAAAATTACCGAGAAGGATACGGGCGGATACATAATCGAGCTTGAGGGAGATAACAAGAACGCTGAGAACGGTCAGCTCACGCAGGTCATTGACACCTCCATACCGAACAGCACTAACTACGTAATCGGTAAGGTCGTCGGGCAGTCGTACCTCCTCGGCTTCGCAGTAAGCCATCTCATGGATGGTCCTACCGGAATCATTCTCCTTATCATCCTCCCCTGTGCTATCATCATTCTCCTTGAGGTAGTGAAAATATTCAAGGCGATCTCCGATGATAAGAAGCAGCGTATGGACGAGGAGAAGGCACAAAAGGAAAATGAGCTTGACGAGCTTCGCCGCAGACTTGCAGAGCTTGAACGCAAGAGCGACAACAGTGAGCCTCCGTCCGACTCCGACAATAAGTAAGATATCAATGAGAGGAAAAAAGAATGAGTCCAATAGTTGAAACATTCATGATCGTGGCCACGATCTTCGCCATAGCCTCTCTCATCTACGTGGCAGCAGAGCTTATCCACGCATTTTTAACCAGGGATAAGAAGGAAGAGGAAAAGGAAGAGAGAGAACCGATCATTATCGTTAATCAGCCTTCCACGGAGAGGGAGACCTACATCAGGGAGACTTATGTAGAAAGAACTGTTGTGCAAGAGCCCGAGCCCATACCTGAGCCTGAACCCGAGCCTGAACCCGAGCCTGAACCCGAGCCTGAGCCTGTTGCCGAGCCCGAGCCTGAGCCCATTCCCGAGCCCCTGCCCGAGCCTGCGGTTGCGGCGGTTGCTGAGACGCCCGAGGTTATTCTGTCCGACGTTGACGTTTACGTCACACCCGTGGTTCTTCCCGTGGTTGAGGACGGCAAGGATAGCGTAGAGGCTGTTATCGGCGGTGAGACTATCCTTATAAGATACAGACGCTCCTTCCTCTCGAGACTTATCCAGTCCGAGGAGAACATTCAGAGCTATTACACAATCATCAAGAACAAGCTTCTCTCCTACAAGGGAGTTAAGGCAAGGCTTAGCTGGAGCCTTGAATCCTACAATAAGGGCAGAACTCAGTGTGCTAAGATCAACGTAAGAGGTAAGACCTTGCTTCTCTACCTCAACCTTGACCTGACGCAGTACAACTCCGACAAGTATCACTTCAGA
>JAZQYD010000006.1:0-22814 GCA_045633405.1 Eubacteriales bacterium
CAGACAGCTTTTTCTTCATCATAACGCCCTCAACGCAGGCGTCGACGTAAACGGCTTTGCACCCTATACGTTTGACGAGCTGGTTGAAAACAATCTACGCTTTAAGCTTACAGCCCTTTCCTCTCGGGAGGATAGAGAATACCTTATCGCCGACTATAATCGAGAATAAAGAAAAGGCATACCGCATGTGAACTGAACCCCTAAAAACGGACATTGAATAAAAAGACCTCTTGTAGTAGAATAGAAATATCTACTGCAGGAGGTTTTTTGTATGGGAAACAAGAAAGGACAAAAGCATTATCCACAAAGAATTAAAGAACAAATAGTGGCAGAATATAAGCAGGGCGCATCACAGTTATCATTGCACAAAAAATACGGAATAAGCAGATGGACAATCCACTGTTGGTGTGGGCTTTCGGAAAAGGTTAATCAAAGACAAATGGCACCACTAAAGCGTGGACGTCCAACAAACAAGCCAGAAGATTTAGAGAAAAAGGTTAAACGTCTTGAAATGGAAAATGAGCTTCTACGAAATTTTCTTCAAGAATTGGGAAGGAAGTGAAAGCCAGCGTAAAATATAGAGTTATTCATCGTTTCAAAGATAAGTACAACGTAAGAGATATGTGCACCTTCTTCGGTGTATCTCGTAGCGGTTACTATGCTTGGACAAAGAAAGTAGATAAAGAAGATCCGGACAAACAGATAGGCGAGTTAATACGGGATTGCCAAAATAAAACACGCCAAACATACGGCTACCGCCGTGTTCAAATATGGTTATTGCGTGAATTTGGGCTCGTAATGAACCACAAAGCCGTACTCCGTGTAATGAATAAGTATAATTTGCTATCTAAATCTCGCAGAAAACGCAAATGGGTACAGAACTGTGAGAGCATACATAAATACACTAATCTGCTTGAGCGAAACTTTTATGCCGAGCGTCCAAACCTCAAATGGTGTACGGATATATCTTACATACCAACGAAAGAAGGGTTCGTTTATCTTTCGGTAATTAAGGATTTATACGACAATTTTGTCGTTGCGTACAAGGTGGGAACAGAAAACAATAACAACCTTGTTTATGAAACAGTTAAGGCTGCAAAAAGAGAGGTCACCGCAGAGTTGCAGCTCCACAGTGACCAAGGCTTTCAATACACTTCAGAGGGGTATTTTAAGCTAACAAAATCTTACCACATAACGCCGTCAATGTCAAGCCCGGGAACGCCATTAGATAATGCTTGTGCTGAAAATTTCTTCAGCACCCTCAAATCCGAGTGGCTTCATCGTTACACACCGGCGACCAAGGAGGAGGCGCGCCTCCTCCTTGGTGAGTACATTCATTTTTACAATTATGAGCGTATTCAACTAAAAACAAAACTGACACCGTATGAAAAACGATGTCAGTTTCAAGAAATAACGAGCTTTTAAGAGCAAACCAAAGCTATTCTACGAAATGTCTTTTTATTTCGTGTCTATCGCCTTGGGTTCACTCCAGGGTCTGATACTGCCTTTTTCTTATTCCTACGGTATTATGGGAGACAGCTGTACGGTGTTGCCTCCGTCTATCACAAGCTCGGCACCCGTGGTATTTCGTGCGTGGGCTCTCATAAGTCCTAGCTGACCGCCCTTCGAGGTGACGCATGCGATTCTCTCTGGGATGGCACGGTAGGCGGTCTTTTTCTATTTCTTTCTCGTCATTTTTCTATACACGAGTGGGGGTATACCGTTCCTTTTCTTAAAGATGCCTGTGAAGTAATTGGAGTCGGAGAAGCCGACCGAGTATGCGATCTCGGTCATATTGAGGTGGGATAGGGTGAGGAGCCTCTTCGCATTCTCGAGGCGGATGTCGGTGAGGTACTCACGGAAGCTCTTCCCGGCCTCACGCCTGAAGGAGTGAGTGAAATACGACCTCGAACAGCCGAACTGACGGCAGACGTCATCAACTCGGAGATCGGTGCTGTAATTCTTCCTTATATAACGCATAATGCGTGTGATGAGGCTCTCCTTATCCTCCCTTGTATCCTCCTTACGGTAGGCGAGCTCGAGCATACTGCAAAGGGGATATACGAGGGTATCCACCCTCTCCCTCTCATCGACCGTGGGCTTAAGAGAGGCGTAAGCCCTAGCGAGCAGAGGCTCGGAGAGTCCGAGGGATGCGGATGCGGTAGGCACACGCTCCTTACCCTCATCGGTGCGATAACCGCTGACGGATATAAATCCAATGACACCGCTCTCTGCCGTGAGGGGATAGACGTACTCACCCACACCCGACGGGCAGATGCCGAAGAAGGGCTCTCGGCACGTTTTTATTTTCTCGAAGACCCGTCTTTGCTGCTTTATACATTTCTCATATCCGCAGCTGCGGGACTTCACCACGGTGCAGTATGAGTTATCATGAGTATTAAAACGCATAAGAGAGCTGAAGGTGATGAGTGCCTCAGGCTCCATGGGGTGGAGGGTAACGGAAAGCCCGCACTCGCCTATAAGATATATTATATATTTCTCTATTCTTTCGGTAATATCCATACAAATGCCCAAATTTCTATTATTTTAGCCTAAAAAGACTGTAAATCCTTTCCTTTTTGTGTTATAATTATAGCATAGGAAACCATTTGCGTCAATAAGGGAGGACAAATTCTATGTTTATGCGAGAAAGCAGAGTTTTAAGAAAGATCAAAGAGGGCAAGGTTGCAACGTCCATCAAGCTTAATATGGCTGATCCCCGTGTGGCGGAGATCGCAGCTATGTGCGGCTTCGACTGTCTGTGGATAGATATGGAGCACGTTCCTAACGATTTTCAGGCAATTGAGAACGTTATCAGGGCGGCTAAGAACTACGATGCAGACGTGCTGACGAGAGTGGCGAAGGGCAGCTACAGCGATTACGTGCGTCCTCTCGAGGCGGATTCGACCGCTATTATGATCCCTCACGTTATGAGTGCGGAGGAGGCGAGGAGGATAGTATATTATACTAAGTTCCACCCCATCGGACGCCGTCCCATCGACGGAGGAAACGCAGACGGAAAATACTGCATGATCCCCGCTAACGATTACATGCGTGAGGCGAATGAGAATAGATTCACCGTAATTCAGATCGAGGATCCCGAGCCCATGGCACAGCTTGATGAAATATGTGCGATCCCCGGTATCGATATGATATTCTTCGGCCCTGCTGATTTTTCTCAGGGAATAGGAGCACCCAACGATTTTACGGACGAGCGTGTGCTTGATGCAAGACGCCGTGTCGCATACACTGCAAGGAAGCACGGAAAGCTCGCCGGCACGGTAGGCGGTATGGCTAACCAGGACATGCTCATCGAGCTCGGATATCAGTTTATAAATCTCGGCTCTGACGTAAGAGCCCTCGCGGGATACTTCTCCGAGATCACGAAGAAGTGCACTGACAAGTGTGCGAAGGAATTCTCCGAGGTGAAGGCACTGTGAGAACACTTACATACAAGACCGACCTCTGCGTAGTAGGCGGAGGAATGGCGGGTCTGTGCTGTGCGATAGCGGCGGCTCGTCACGGCACGAGGGTCGTGCTTATACAGGACCGCCCTGTCCTCGGCGGAAACGCATCGAGCGAGATAAGAATGGGCATCGGCGGTGCTTACAGAAGCGGCGATACGGGTGTCAAGGACGTCAGGGAGAGCGGTATTATTGAGGAATTGTTCCTTGAGAATTTCTATAAAAACCCTTCCCTCAAATATTCCCTTTGGGACAGTGTCCTCTATGAGGCAGTGATGGCGGAGGAGAATATCACCCTCCTTTTAAACACAAGCTGTCTCGATATTGAAATGGACGGTAACAGAATCGTCAGCGTGAAGGCGTGGCAATCGAATGCGGAGACCTTCCACGTAGTATCGGCTGAATATTTTGCCGACTGCTCGGGCGACTCGATATTAGCACCTCTCTCGGGTGCAGAATTTATGTATGGCAGAGAGGCAAAGTCGGATTTCGGTGAGACGATACCTCCCGACGTCGGTGATAAAAAGACGATGGGAATGAGCTGTCTTTTCCAGATACGTGAGACCGATCACAAGGTAACCTTTACCCCGCCCTCCTGGGCATACAAATACGAGAGTGACGATGATATTCCGTACAGAGAGCACGACACCTCCAACAATTTCTGGTGGATAGAGATCGGCGGTGAGTGGGACTGCATACACGATACTGACAGATGCCGTGAGGAGCTTCTCAAGATATGCTACGGAGTATGGGATCACGTGAAGAATTACGGCGATCACGGGCTCGACAACTGGGAGCTCGACTGGATAGGCTTCCTCCCCGGAAAGAGGGAGTCGAGGCGTTACGTAGGTCTGCACGTAGTCACGCAGAATGACGTGGAGGCGGGCGGAAGATTCGACGACATAGTAGCCTATGCGGGCTGGTCGATGGACGATCACTTCCCCGAGGGAATTAACTACAAGGCGGGATATCCTACCATATTCCATCCCGCACCTCAGCCGTGGGGTCTGCCCCTCAGATGTATGATATCGAAGAATATAGAGAACCTCGTCTTTGCAGGAAGAAACATAAGCGTTACTCACGCGGCCCTCTCCTCGTCACGTGTTATGGCGACCTGTGCAACACTCGGTGAGGCTCTCGGATGTGCGGTGGCAGATGCAGTTCATACGGGCAAGCACGTCTCGGATATCGACGTTTCTGCTCTGCAAAAGACACTCATGGAGGATGACTGCTATATCCCCTACCTCAAGCGTGAGGTCTCGGAGCTGTCACGCCGTGCTGAGTGCACCGCTGACGTAGTGAGAAACGGCACCGACAGAGGTGAAGAAAACCTCTGGGTCGGAAAAGAGGGAGACTCTATCTCCTACACGCTTGATAAGGATGAGGATATCCGTGAGATCAGGCTCGTCTTCGACAACGATATGAACAGAAAATATCACAACATGCCCTTCAACTATCCCCTTGTCGAGAAGAAGTTCAAGCTTCCCGCAACTCTTATCAAGGAGTATATGATCGAGGGAATAACGGAGGACGGTACCAAGCGTACTATCCACGTCACCGACAACCATCAGAGATTTGTCAGACACTCGGTGGATTGGCGTGCTAAGGAGATACGCTTCATACCGATATCGACCAACGGGTGCGAGGACATGAGACTCTTCGGCTTTGAAATCAAGTAATTTACACCTTACCCGTGTTAATTTTCATAGAGAAAAGGCAATATCTTTTTTCGGATATTGCCTTTTTGTTGTTTTCTTATTTACCCATAAGCTCCTCGAGATAAAGGAGGCAGTCGAGGTTATGCCTTGCGAAGGAGCGGAGGAGATCGTCGGTCACGTACCAGCAATGAGTCTCGAGAGTGAGAGGACCCTCGTAGCCTGACTCCGAGAAGGCGGACATTACCGACTCCCAGTTAATATTACCGTAGATGGGGGTGGCGTGATCGTCCCTCATGCCCCAGTTATTATGGATATGTGTGCATTTTATTCTCTTGCCGAGGTATTTGATAGCCTCGGACTGATCGCCTCTGAGGAGGTTGGCGTGACCCGTATCCCAGCATATACCGAATCTCTCGTCACCGAAATAATCGACGAGGCTCGCAAGGTCATCGGCGTTATGCGAGAAGAGGGGGTGTATCATACTGGCGGAGGGGAATATCGGCAGATTCTCTGCGGCGATGCCGACTCCGTGCTTCACTGCAACCTCGAAGAGCTCGGAAAACCAAGCCTTATTTGCCTCGAGGGACCTTGAGGTGATATAGGACGATTTCACATCGCTCCTCGGGTGGATGACGCAATACTCGGCACCTATCTCGGCACTCGATATGATAGCCCTTCTTATTCCGAACTCGAGAGAGTCATCGGTCAGCTCGCAGGAGAGGAAGGGGTTGTAGTAATGTGCGTGGGTCTGTACCGCAGTGAGGTTATTCTCCGCAAGTATCTTACTCACGTCCAGAGTGACCTGTTTCCACTCATCCTCGGTCTTATCTACCACCTCGGTGTAATTCACCGAGATATGGCGGAAGCCTGCCTCGGAGGCAATTCTGCACTTGGTGGCGAAGAGGTCACCGTATGCGATCTGTATAGCCTTTTTCATCGCTCGTCTCCATCCTTTATAGACTAAATTTTCCCTATGGGAAAACTATAACACAAAAAGAATTATAAGTCAAGTATTGAAGAGGAAAACCCTTACCGACATAAGCACCTCTTTCCCTGACCGTTTTCCGCTCCTCAGCTTTCTCGGTCGGAGCCTTCATCAACCGTCGGTTGAAGATTGAATGCTATTTTAACGGATAAGTTTTATATCCTCTATTGATTTTTAGCCCTCTTTTCATTATAATAGGAACTAAGATATGACGCAAAAAGCACTGAGGAGGGACCGTAATGCTGAAAAGTGAAATTAAGCGTGAGGGAGATCACGTCCGTCTGTACGTAGACGGTGAGCCCACCTCGGCTATGGCGTATACAACCTATTTCACCGAGAGAAACTGCTACGCTGATTTCATAGAGGCGGGCTACCGCATCTTTTTTGTAAACCTTTCGTTTACATCTTCTCCAATAAACAGTGCTTACACGGGCTTTACACCGTTTCGTGTCGGTGTATTTGAGGACGTGGCGTCTTTCGACTATTCGGAGTTTGAGCAGTCGGTCAGGGAGATACTCGGTATCTGCCCCGATGCGATAATCATACCGAGACTCTACGTGAGCATGCCCAAGTGGTGGGTGGACTCTCACCCGGACGAGGTTGTCGCTACCAAAAAGGGCGGATACCGCGAGGCTCTCTTCTCGGATGCCTTCAGAAAAGACGGAGGCGAGCTTCTCCGTGAGGCGGTAAGGCATATCTCATCCTCTGATTACTCATATAGGATCGGCGGCTGGCAGCTCTGCGGAGGACAGACCCAAGAGTGGTTTCACCATGATAATCAGGGAAGCCTCGGCAAGGCTGCAGAAAGGCAATACCCCATATGGGTAGAGGAGGCTTACGGTGACGTGGGAGCGAGTGTACCCACACCCTCCGACTTCGACTACATAGAGGGGGTAAGAGAGACTCAGGACATCGAGAATGCAAGGAGGTATTCCCTCTTTTCAAATATCGGTGTCGCAAAGACCGTCGATCATTTCGCAAAAATAGTGAAGGATGAGACGGGGGGCGAGCAGATAGTCGGTGCCTTCTACGGCTACACCTTCGAGTCGGGAAGCACGGTCACCTACGGCTCACACGCAATAAGGTATCTTCTCGAATCTGAAAATATAGATTTTCTATCCTCGCCGAATGCGTATGCGGGGGGACGTGCCTTCGGAATTGACTGGGCGGATATGATGCCCGTCGACTCGGTAAAGCATCACGGAAAGCTTCCGTTTATAGAATGTGATATCAGGACACACCTCACGATTGCGGTGCAGGATGCACGCCCCGGAGAATATCCCGACGACATCTACCGAACAAAGGGCGGAGGCACCGTATGGGTAGGCCCTCCTACGGCTGAGCTCTCACGCGAGGCACTGAGGAAATGCTTCGCTCACCAGCTGACGAAGGGCTCGGCTATATGGTGGTTTGATATGTGGGGCGGATGGTACAAGGATTCGCTTCTCATGGATGAAGTGACACGGATGAAAAGGATCGTTGACGGAAGCTCGGAGAGCCATCCCTCGCCCATTCGGAGTGAGGTTGTATTCTTCGCTGACGAGACGTCATATGCTAACCTCTTAAGCCGATCTCCGCACCTGTCCTCTATCACCCTGACCCGTACCGCTATGGGCAACACGGGTGCACCCTTCGACACCTATGCGGTGGAGGATGCTGAGGAGGTGCTCGGTAATTACAAGGCGGCTGTATTTCCCTTCCCCATTCCGTCAGAGGCGGGCATACGGGCAATGGAGCTGTGCGAGAGGCTCGGCATCCCCTACCTCAGAACGACGGGCGAGCACCCTTCCCTCACATCCTCAAGGATCCGTGATTTTTACGAAAAAAGCGGAGTTCATCTCTACGTTGACGAGGGGGATGTGATCTACGTGGGAGACGGATATATAGGTCTCCATTCGGCGGTAGCGGGTACCAAGACGGTAAGTCTGCCGAGGACGCTTAAGGTTACGCCCGTCTTCGGTGCCGATATAGAGGATACGATAACGGATAAGTTAACCTTCCATCTTGATGAGTGTGCGACCGCATTATTTAAGCTTGAAGAAATATAAAAATATCAGGAGTCAATATCAACATGAAAAGCTACGTAATAGAAAACAAGATAAACGCACTCCCTCTTGGCAGCATTCGCTTCGAGGGTGCGATAAGAGATGCATCCGAGACCTTCTTCCGTGAGAGGGTGACGTCCGACTACGCATTTAACGTCATTTACCCAGAGACGGAGATACAGTTCACGAACCGTGACGATGATAAATTCGCAGTCGGCACGTGGAGGGGTGAATTCTGGGGCAAGTGGATAATATCCGCATCCCGTGTAGCGAAAAACTCAGGGGATGAAAGGCTTAAGGAGTTCATTCACAAGGCGGCTCTCAACGTCATCGCGACTCAGGATGAGGACGGCTACATAGGCTCCTACCGTGATCCCGAGAACGTTAAGCCCTGCGACCCTAAGTGCGGTCTCGAAGTCTACGGAGTGCTCTGCGACCACAACTGGAACGTATGGTGCCGTAAGTATATTCTCTGGGGTCTTCTCGAGGCGTACATGCTTACGGAGGACAAGGTTATCCTTGATGCTACGGTAAGGTTTGCGAACCAGCTGATAGATATGCTCGCAAGGCTCGGGCTGAAGATCTCCGACTGCGGTACCTTCAACGGTCTGCCAGCAGGCTCTATTATGAAGCCGATGCTCATTCTCCACCGTCTGACGGGCGACGGCAAGTATCTTGAGTTTGCCATATCCATTGCCGATGATTGGGAGAGAGAGGACGGAAGGATGCCGAATCTTATCTCTAATGCACTCATGATGAAGCCCGTACACACGTGGTATCCTCTTCCCGAGAAGTGGGCGAAGGCGTATGAGCTCATGTCCTGCCTTGACGGTCTTGTTGAGCTCTACCGCATCACGGGTACTGAAAGATATCTCACAGCGTGTGAGAATATGTACGAGCTCTTAAAGGAGCACGAGGAGAATCTACTCTTCTCGGTAGGCTTTAACGATCAGCTTTCTCACGGTGCGGCGTATCCCAACTCCATAACCGAGCCGTGCGACGTTATCCACTGGATGAGGCTCTGCTATGAGCTCTACACCCTCTCGGGAGACGTGAAGTATATGAACACCATAGAGAGGGCGTTCTATAATCCCCTCCTCGCCTCCTTCTTCAAGGACGGTAAGTGGGGTGCACGCGGATGCCGCAGTGTCGGCCGTCATATGGTCGCCTCGGGTCAGGCGGGAATGCAGTACAGCCACTGCTGTGTCAACAACGTCCCCAGAGGCATTCTCAATGCACTCGAGTGCTTCGTTATGAGAGATGATGGCGGTCTCACCGTCAATCTCTACACCGACTACACTGCCGAGTGCTCCGACTTTGATATCAAGATACGAGGCTCGTACCTTACGGACGGTAAGGTTAATATCACACTGAATACAGAGCGTGACATGACTCTCTCTCTGAGAATACCCGCCTGGAGTCCCAAAACAACGCTTAACGGCACACCTATCGAGGCTGATGGCGGTTATTACAGACTCAAGGTCAAGAAGGGCGAGACTGTTATCGACCTTAATTTCGACCTTGCGATAGTGCTCCGCACGCTGAGGGAGGCACCCACAAGATACCCGAAGGAGGACTTCCGTGTCAGACGCTTCTGCTATGACAACGTGGTCACGGACGATATCATGACGTGGGATATCCGCTCGACGCTTCTGTACGGTCCGCTTCTTCTCACCCGCTCGAAGCTGGTCGGCAACACGGAGGAGGAGATGTTCGTATCCGAGAGCATTTCGAACAAGGGCTTCGATATAGCTGTCACTCCCATCGACTGTGAGGGTGTTGTTCACGCCTTCCTCGTTACCTTCAAGAATAATGATGAGACGGTCTCATTCAACATGTGCGACTACGCATCGGGTACCAACGTAGCATCGTATGACGATATGAAGCTATTCAATATATTCATCTGATTTTTTGTAGAAAACAAATCCCTTTGTATAAAGTAATGCTTTTTCCCGAATTTGCGGAAAAGGCATTTACTTTTATTATCTGCCGTGATAAAATAGCATTAACCAACGGGAAACCGAAAGGAGACTTTTTATGTTTGAAACAGTAAATCTCGAGGTCAGCCTCAAGCCCTTCAAGAAAACCGACTCCGAATATATAAGAGCTGTATGCACTCAGATATTCGAGCAATGGAGACCGCTTCTCAAGGGCAGACGCTCGATATCCATAATGCTCTGGGCGAGTGACGGAAGTGAGATTCTCGACTATGCGGGAAATCTCGACGATGAATTTGAGTGGGCACGCTACGTAGGCACGGCAAATCAGCCCTACCTTGAGGATGGCGAGCCTCTCGAGACCTCCCTTCACTCGAAGAAGCAGGACTATATGAAGGATGCACCCGTGATGACCTACCGCATCCTAAAGGAGATAATCGACACTCTCAAGGAGGAGGGCAAGCGTGCCTTTCCCGACAGCGAGATAAGAGTCGGCGAGACCTTCGACATCGGCCCTGAGTTTGCGATATCCGACTTCAAATACAACCGTCATCTCGAAATCGCCTCGGGACATACAATTGAGAAATTCGGCTTCGTTGATGCTACTGCGAGGCTGAAGGGCGACACCCGTAAATATGCGGCATATCCCGACGGAATTCCCGACGGAACTCCCTTCGGTACCTTCCTCGGCAAGCAGACGGGAGCCTTCTTCCGTGACGTGGGCTTTGACTATCTCTGGCTCTCCAACGGTCTCGGCTTCTCCTCCAACCCCTGGACGAAGACGGGTAAGATATTCGACGGTGAGAAGTATTATCCCGAGAAGCTGGCTGCTACAAAGGAGAGAGTGTTCGAGTTCTGGAAGCTTTTCCGTGAGGCGTGCCCCGACGTGCCCCTTGAGACAAGAGGCACAAACAACTCGGTCGGTATAGACTATGCAAGCGACGGAGTGCCGCTCTATGACATCTACACTGCGGGACTCGATATCACAGCACCTCCCAACTCCCCCTGGGCGGCACTTAACGACAACTTCGGTCTTGAGATAATGGGGCACATGACGAGAGTGTGCGAGCTTCCGAGCGAGAAATTCCCCTTCAGATATTATATTCACGATCCGTGGTGGATAAATTCACCCTGGTACGACCGCTATGACGGAGCACCCTCGGACATTTATCTTCCCATGGCTATATCGAGGATAGACAAGGACGGAGTGACGAGATCCGCCAACAGCTTCAACATCCTCTCGATCGACAACTCCTACGGAGGAATGCCCGACGCGTGTGTAAACGAGCCGCTTCCCCATATTCTCAAGGCGGAGAAGGATGCACCCGACGAGCCCGCTCCCATCGTATGGATATACCCGATGAGAGAATATACTACGTCCGAGGACGCAGGGCTTCTCCGTGAGATGAACCTCGGCGACAACTTCATCTCCGAGGCTATAAATCAGGGCTTCCCGCTTTGCTCGGTTGCTTCGACGGATAATTTTCTCCTTCACACGTGGGACGTGTATAAAAAATCGATACTTCTCTCGCCAGTGCCCGAGAACCCCGCAGTATATGAGAAGCTCATGGAGATGCTCGGCCGCGGTATACCCGTGATCATCTACGGCACGAAGGAGCGTCTTGAAGGACTCGGCAAGCCGAACGGTGTTATCACAGTCGATATCGAGGAGGAGAATGCTGATCTTCTCGTCCCCCTCGCATCCCTTGGATACAAGACATCCTTCACTAAAAGGGTTGCCGGCGTTAAGCCTCCCACAATGGCTCTTCACCGCTACAACAATGCTCATATGCTCTCGGTATACTGCTACAACACCACAACCGACACTCATCTTCACTTCCCTCTCGGTGCTCCGATTCTTTGCGGTACCGAGGCTGTGATGGAGAATGGCAATGCTACCTATCGCTTCAGCCGTGCCGAGCACCGTGAGTGCCGTGTCTTCGTAGAGCAGAAGAGCGGTGTCATCTCCTGCAAGGAGTGTCATCCCGCAAACGTACGCTACCGCCGCAGAATTGAGCTTCTTGGGCTTGAGGACGCTACTGTACGCCTCTTCCCCGAGCATACCTGCGAGGCGGCTGTTGCCATAAACAGATTCGGTACTCCGAGGTATGACGAGAGATTCCGTTACGTGGATGACGAGATATACGGCAAGCACCTTCTCGGCGAGCACGTAAGCGGAGACGTATGGTTCTGGATAGGTCATAAGGGAACCGACCCCGAGGTTTAAAATAAAAAACAAAGAGAGGTAAAGCTCCCGTGCGAAAATGCACTGAGGCTCCCTCTCTTTTTTATTTCGTCATATCCGATGAATACTTGATGGGATTTGTGCCGACTCTTCTCGAAAACTCGCGTGAAAAGTGACACGGCTCACTGTATCCGACAAGGCGTGCTACCTCCGAGACGGAGAAGTCTCCCGATGAAAGGAGGCTCTTCGCATACTCCATACGCTTCGATATAATATACTCCTTTGGCGATATACCGAGGGTATTTAAGAAGATGCGACGCATATAAACCTCGCTGACGCCGATCTCCTTCGCTAACTCCGAGACGGATATATCCTCGTTGAAGGCACGGTCGATCTTATCTATTACGGGGGCTATCAGCCGTCTTTTATCACTGCTCAGGTATTCCCTGTGCTCCTCGCGGATGGCGGTATACACGGCGTTATAAAGTGCCCTCATTGCCGAAGGGAGGCGTCCCTCTCCTCGCTTCATCCATTCCGTCGAGGCTGTGCGGAAATCGTGCAGGACGCTCTCGCTGCTCCTCAGTGTGACCGTGAAGGGGTCATCTGTTATTTCAGCATCAAAATTGATGGCGTAGCAACCGCCGTCGCTCAGGGTCTTTACCTCATATGACGAGCCACGCGGCAGGTAGAAGAGCTGACCGCCCTCGGTATGCATAACTCTGCCGTCATCAAATATATAATCCCTCTCTACGTTATCGCAGTTAATGACAAGTCCGTGATACGGACGGTCTCTGTGCACCGCTCTGCCCGAGGACGGTGCGACGTATATAGCAATATTAACGTCTTGAATTACAAGCTTTTTCCACAAGGAATTCATTTCTTCACCCCCACATAATTATATAATACAGTTTCGATTTAGTCAAGTGTTTCTCTTTATTTATTTACTTTTGCACGTTATGAGGTTATCATATAATCAAGGAAGGAGGTATCGGTTATGAAATATATAAGCGATATCGATTACTCATACATAATGAATGATAAGTATCCGAAGGAGAGATTCTCAAGAAAGGACGATGCCTTCTCCGAGGCGACGGGACTCTCACCCGATGAGATTTATCGCATGATACCCGAGAATGACAGGAAATATTATTCTCTCTCACTCCTCTCGGCAACCTTTGACAGCTCGGTTGCAAGAGCACGTGATGCGATAGGCGGAGGTGCTCTTTATAACGATTCTATTCTACTCTTCGGATTTCTCGCAGACGTCTCGGACTCTCTTATGATGATAAAGAAATACGTCTACGAGAGAGGGGAATAAGCCTGAATAGGCTCGTCTCGGTGCTTGACAATAATTTCGAGGGTGAGGATAGGCTCCGCCTCTTACTCCTCCATGACCGTGAGAAATACGGAAACAACAAGGAAAGACCCGACGAAATTGCCTCTCAAATAGTCACCTTCATCTGCGAAAACCTGATAGGTGTCAAGAATTCGCGTGGCGGTATATGGTATCCCGGCTTCCACGTTGCACGTATGTCATACGATCAGGCTAAGCATACCGCCGCTTCACCGAACGGAAGAAGGCTCGGCGAGGAGCTCTCCAAAAACGTCTCAGCATCGATGGGACAGAGCAAGGAGGGTGCTACCGCCGCCATACTCTCTGCGACGAAGCTGGGGGCTGACAGATTCGCATCCGATGCGGCGCTCGACCTCGGTCTTCTCCCCTCCTCCGTGTCGGGCGATGACGGCTTATCCGCAATGTACGGTCTTCTTATGACCTTCATCGGTCGCGGCGGACATGCGATACATATAAACGTATTTAATGCGGATATGCTGAGGGAGGCTCAGGCTCACCCCGAGTAATACAGTGACCTCCAGATACGTGTATGCGGGTGGAACGTGCTGTGGAACAACATAAAAAAGAAAGAGCAGGATGGCTTTATCCGTCAGGCAGAGGCTCTGATATGACAGGAAGAATTTTCGAAATAAAAAGGTTCGCCGTGCACGACGGAGACGGTATCAGGACGACCGTATTCTTCAAGGGGTGTCCTCTCAGGTGTCTATGGTGTCACAACCCCGAGGGTCTCTCATATGAGAGGCAGGAGGCATTCTACCGTCACAAGTGCATAGGGTGCGGCGAATGTAAGAAAGAGGATTTCAGGGAGGAAGGGTGTCTCGGTGAAGCGAGGGCGGTATATGGGCGTGACGTCACCGTGGATGAGCTCATCCCCTCCTTACAGAGGACAAGGATTTCTATGAGACCTCGGGCGGTGGAGTTACCGTATCGGGCGGTGAGTGCCTCATGCAGGCGGATTTCCTAAGGGAGCTTCTATCGAGGCTGAAGGATATGGGAATACACACAGCCATCGACACGTCGGGGTACGCCACACGTGAAGCACTTGACAAGGTTATCCCCTACACGGACATCTTCCTATACGATATCAAGGCGGTAGATGACGGGATGCACAAGAGGTGCACGGGCGTGTCGAATAAGCAAATAATCGAGAACCTCTTATACCTCGACTCCAAAGGCTGCAAAACCGAGATACGCATCCCCTACGTGCCCTGCTACAATGACGGCGAGGTTGAGGGTATAGCACGCCTCTTAACTCCCCTCAAAAACGTGACACGGGTACGGGTGCTTCCCTACCACAGCTACGCAGGCTCGAAGTACGAGGCTCTCGGCATGACGCAGACGTTGCCTGACAGAATGCCGACTGATGAGGAGATAAAAAATGCGGAAGCGACAATACGGGATATTTTACGCAAATAAAAAAGGTCACAGCAGGCATCCACCGTGCTGTGACTTTTCCTTATTCTATTCCCCGCTCGAGAAGATATTTATCCATTCTGGCGTTCATATCGGGATAGCATCCTATCTCGCGTATCCGCTTTTCGTCAAGGGCGGACAATTCAAGACGGAGACCGTCCTCAAGGGGCATGAGGTCATTCTGCGAGAGCCCCGTAAGAGCGAGAATTTTGCTGTTATCTATGATTCTGTTATAGCATCTGTCATACTTCAGCTGTTGGCGTGCGTAGACACCGAAGCCGAAGATATCGAGGTAATCGTCATCGGGGACCGTGACGTATTTAAGCCCTGCCAGCCTCTTATACATCTCGGCTATCTCACGCCATGTGTGATGCTCGGAGGTCGAGACGGTGTAGGTCTCTCCGTAGGTGTCGGGGTTACCGATGATGGCATCCAGCATCTTCGCAACGTCGCCCGACCAGGTCATAGTCGCCTCGCAGTCCATAGCCCCCTCGGGGAGTGCGACCGTCTTGCCCGAGAGAATCCTGGGTAAGAGGACGTTAGCCTCAAGGGTGGTGAGCTGAAAGCGTCTGCCGGAATATGTGACGGCAGGTCTTACAATAGTGAAGCTTCCGTATCCCGACGTGCGGAGGTAGTTCTCCTCCTCTGCTTTATATATCGAATATTCCTTATCGGTAACAAAGCCACTCGGGAGGAGTGTATCGAAAATTCTGGGAGTCTCTTCGGTAATCGGATACTCTCCCGAGTAAACACGGTAGGTGGAGAGGAAGACGTAGTGTGCACCCGTTCTGCGGAAGAGGTCGAAATACTCAATAAACGACTCGACGGTATTATAGACCATAAAGTCGACGATGGCATCAAAGCCGTCTTTGAGAATGGATGAGAGGAAGGTCTTATCCTTCGCATCAGCCGTAATATATTCGAGCCTCTCGGAATCGGACGTCACGTCCTCGAGGGTCACTCCCGTAACAGTGTCGCCGCGGGCGATGAGGGTGGGGATCAGGTAGGTTGCCATAGCACCCGTCGCACCAAGCACAAGTATACGCCTCATTTTAAGAATCCTCCCCCGAACGTATTATTGAAACGGAGCACCTCTTTAGCCCTCGCAACCGTGGGCTGATCCTGCCCCGAAAGATTATTCTCCGTAGCAAGGAAGAGTGCCGAGCCGAAGAGGGGACCCAAGTGTCTGTGTGTCCTCGAATATTCACCGTTGCATAGGAGTAGTGTGCCGATCCTTACCTCTTCCGTAAGACGTACCGAGGCGATGAAGGCGTCGCCAAGCTCAGCCTTAGTATTCGTATCAATGACTATCTTAGTGACGTCAGCACCGCGTCTTTGGTGCTCGAGTGCGATCTCGATGACACGCCCCGAGGGGATATATCTTAACACGTGTGAGGACATAAGCACCTCGCACCCCATGGAGTGAAGTCTGTCGATGAGAGCCATCTGCCTCGCTATTACAGAAGGATCGCGAGTGAGCTCCATATCGGCTGACGAGTACATATCACCGGGGATATCAATGAGGGATGCACCGCACTCAGCGGCGAATATTATCTCTTCCTCGAGTCTCTCCCATGTAATGCCCTCGGTCGAGTTTCTACGCATATAGTTGGTGAAATATACAGGCTTATCCGACATAGAAGAAAGGATGCGGCGGAGGGTGTCGGGAGATTTGCATTCCCCGTGGACTCCCTCAAGCTGGAAGCCGTAGGCATCCGCTCCGTCCTCTCTTATTCTCTCGATCTCGGAGAGGATACGCTCCTCGGAGAGCGATTTTATCATGCCCGTTATTATCGGGGTATCTTTAGTTAAAAACTTCATTTTCTCAATTTAACGAGACACGGTAAGGACTACCTTGCCTACGTTCTGTCCCTTGTAAAGAATATTGTGAGCATCCTCGGCACTCGTTATGGGGAGCACCTTATGTATCGTGGGCTTGACAAGCCCCGCCTCGATCTTCGGATAAACGTCACGGACGATGCCTGCGAGTATCTCAGCCTTCATCTCGGGGCTACGGGAGCGGAGAGTGCTTCCGATTATCCTGACGTTTCTGACGTAGATATTCTTGAGGTCGATCTCGGTCATCCTGCCTGCGAGGGCGGCTATCATAATCCATCTCGCACCGTGCGTGAGGTAGTGGATACACTTGCCCATTATCTCGCCTCCGAGACAGTCTATGGCTACGTCGACGGATCTTCCCGCCTCGAGCTCCTCCTTAAGCACAAGGGAGATATCCTCCCTCGAGGTTACAACGACACGGTCGGCACCCAAGTGGCCGATCCTGCCTGCGATCTCATCGGTGAGGACGGTGGTGATGACACGGACGCCGAAAGCCTTCGCCATGGGGATAATTACGCTTGCAAGACCCGATGCACCCGCATTCATAAGAAGGGTATTTCCCTCCTTGATACCGCCCTCGATGAAGAGGTTGAGGTATGCGGTAGCGAAGGCCTCGGGGATAGGCGCCGCCTCTACCATAGAGCAGTTCTTAGGTATAGGCATAAGCATTTCGTATTTTACCGCTACGTACTCGGCATATCCGCCTCCTCCGAGGAGTGCACACACCTTGTCACCGAGCGAGTAGGAGGAGAGTCTTACCGCATCCTCTCCCATCTCTACTATCTCACCCGAGACCTCGAGTCCCATCCACTCGGGACATCCGGGAGGAGGCGGGTAATCGCCCTCTCTCTGCATAAGGTCGGCACGGTTGAGGGCGGCGGCCTCTATCTTAACTAAGACCTCGTCACTCTTTATCACGGGGTCGGGTACGTTATCCCATCTTAAGGATTTATCATCATTTACAAGTATCGCTTTCATATTTTTCCTTTCGGTATGAATTTTTCATTTAATATTATTGTAGCACCTTGACAAAAATACTTCAATATGTTATACTCCAAAAAAAGTAACTATTATGCAATTCGGAGGTGAGTGCCTTGAGCAGTGTCTTCGTATCCGAGCTCTCGACGTCACGTCACACCTTCTCCGCCTATCACTTCTGTCGGGGAAACAGTAATAAGAGAAAATCCCGACTCGGTGTTATCATTAAGGGGCGTGGGAGGTATATTTATCTGAATAAGAGCCTTGACGTTAAGGAGGGGGACGTGGTATTCATACCGGAGAACGTCTACTGCTACTCCGAGTGGCACGGCGAGCCCGACATCGAGGTGGTGTATCTCAGCTGTTTCATTCATTACGGTGACTTCCGCTACAATCCGCAGATAATAGAATGCGATGAGTCTCGGAAAAATGAAATACTGAGGATATGCGATATACTGAATGGAGGCGAGGGAGAGCTTGAGGCGTATTCCCTATTCTATATGCTTCTATCGAGGATCATGCCGAGGATGGAGCAATCGGGATTCGTACCCGACAAAACTCTCGAGAGTGCGATCGGATACATCACAAGTCATTACAGCGAGAATTTCACAATCGCTGACCTTGCCAAAACGTGCTGTGCGAGCGAGTCGTCGATCTATCATCTTTTCAGAAGCAAGCTCGGACAGACACCGATAAAGTATATAAACTCGATAAGGATCAACGTGGCGATAGAGTATCTCGAAAACAGTAACTATTCTGTTTCCACGGTAAGCCGTCTCGTCGGCTTCAATTCCGAGAACCATTTCAGGCGGATATTCAGGGACTTCACGGGAGTGACCCCCTTAAAATACAGAAAACAAAGATGAAAAGAGGATATGAGATGAACATATTAAGAGAAAAGTGTAAGGAAAAGAAAATAAAGGGTGCACTCGTCAGCCTCACTGACCCGTGCCTCGTCGAGATAATGGGTGCTTGCGGCTTCGACTGCGTATGGATCGACACCGAGCACACGTATATGAGCTACAAGGAGGTGCTCTGCCACCTGAATGCGGCAAGATCGAGGGGTATCGGAGCTCTTGTAAGACTTCCGCAGAATGACCTGACCGCAACAAAGAAAATACTCGAGATGGGCCCCGATGCAATTCTCTTCCCTATGGTTAAAAATAAAGACGAGTTTGAGGCTCTCATGGCGATGACCCTCTACCCTCCCCTCGGCAACAGAGGCTTCGGCCCTATGAGAGCCATCGACTACTGCGGTGCTAAGGCGAAGGATTACGTGACGGACGGACAGCTCGAGATGATGAGATTTATGCAGATCGAGAGTGTTTCGATGATAGACGAGCTCGAAGAGATAGTTAAAAATCCTTACGTAGACGGCTTCATCTTCGGCCCGAATGATCTGTCGGCATCAGTAGGAGATTTCCTCAACGTTTTCGGTGAGAGGACGGAGGCAGAGATCATACGTGCAACTAAGATAATAAAGGAAAGCGGTAAGCTTGTCGGTGTGGCAGTCGGACAGGATGGGGCAACCCTCGACTACTTCTCAAAATTCGGCTTTGACCTCATATTCGCAGGTGCGGACTGGACGTACGTCTATGAGTGTGCCGAGAGAACAGCTAAGCTTTTAGATAGCATAATGTAAGCATATGTTTGCATTTTCTTTCGGTTTGATTAAATTGAGACATACAGGTGCATTAAAATGATTGAAGAAAAAAGGTCATCTCTCCTGATGACGCTCATCCCCGCCCTATTTGTAATGGCACTGTGGGGATCGATGTTCCCGATGATAAAGCTGGGATATTCCGCTCTCGAGATATCCTCTGACGATATTCCAACCATAATACTCTTCGCAGGAGCGAGGTTCGTTGTCGGCGGTGGCATTCTCACTCTCTTCACCCTTGTGCACGAGAGGGGCTTTAAACCTATGAAGAGGGGGGACGTGTCAAATATTCTCCTCGGAGCTCTATTTACGATCATACTCCATTACACGTTTAATTATATCGCTCTTGCCATCGGCGAGGGCTCGAAGACGGCCATTATCAAGCAGATAAGCTATCTGTTCTTGACCTGCTTTGCCTTCACGTTTGATAGGTCCGAGCATTTCTCGGTCTACAAGATAATAGCCGGTGTTATAGGCTTCCTCGGAATTATCGCTACGGGAATCGACGGAAGCAGCGTCACCTTCAGGATAGGTGACTTCCTTGTGCTCTTGGCATCCATATCGAGTGCTGTCGGTGCTATCGTATCAAAGAGAGCGGCTACTACCATGTCACCCGTCAAATTCGTCGCATACTCCCAGCTCGGAGGAGGCATTCTTCTCTTTTCAGCGGGACTTATTATGGGTGGCAAAATCACGCATATTGATACACGGGGTGTACTTATCTTCGCATATATATGTGCGGCGTCGCTCGTCTCTTATCTCATATGGAATCTGCTTCTGAAGAGCGGAAGTCTATCGAGGCTCTCGCTTATCAAGTTCACAGAGCCCTTGTTCGGTGTCGTCCTCTCGGGTCTTATCCTCTCCGAGGAAATCTTCAAGATATCCTATCTAGCGGCACTGTTACTCCTCCTCACGGCGATCATTATAGAGCATCTGCCTGATATAAGGAAAAGAAAAACAGAAGAAACAAATGACAGCTAAATAGAAATGGCAGAGGCCACGGCCTCTGCCATAATTTTATTTAAGGAAGGATCACCAAGGGAAGAATTCCGATCCACGAAGCTTAAGAAGAGCCTCGACGAAATAATACTCAGTGTAAATGATAGGAATATGGACTCCAGCCTTCTTCTCGTCAAGGACACCAGGTACAGGATATCTTACGGAGCCGTGCGTGATCATCGCATCGGTATCGGGATCGAAGTCTCCGAATCGCTCGGCAACTGCCTTCAGCATATTGATAGCCGCGTTTGCGTACATTCCGCCCTCGTACTCGGGAAGAATCCTAGCAAGCTCAAGCATACCGCAAGCGGCACAGGTAGCGGCAGGGGTATCGTAGTATACGGGCTCCTCGGGAGAGCGGAAATCGATGCGAGGGATCCAGTCATCGCATACGTTAGCGATGAAGTAGTTGGCAACCTTCTTAGATGCATCGAGGTACCTAACGTCACCCGTGTGGATGTAGGAAATGACGAAGCCGTAGATAGCCCACGCATGACCGCGAGACCAAGATGAATCGGGGGCTAAGCCCTGACCTCCGTGAATCTTCGCAACCTCACCCGTCTCTCTGTTGTGCTCAACGATGTGATTAACAGAGCCGTCGGGACGAAGGTGCTGTTCAAGAGTCATATTAGCATGTGCTATGGCGATCTGCTTAAATCTATCGTCACCGATAACGTCGGATGCAAAATAGAGAATGGGCAGATTCATCATACAGTCGATGATCGACCAGTTTACAATGGGACTGTCGGGAAAACCTCTGTTGTTCCAAGCCCTTATGAAATTGCCCGAGAGAACGAATCTCGAGAAAAGGGATGCTGCGGCAAAAAGATTTCTTCTCTTAGAATTCTCATCACCGTTAAGCTTATAGAGAGCACCCGAAAGGATATGCCACATAAAGCCTACGTCATGGTAGAGCGACTCAAAGTCAGCAAGTGCCGCATCAAGGAGCTCCTCGCTTCTTTTCGCCGTCTTCAGATACTCCTCGTTCTTCGTATGCTCGTACATCAGTACGTTCATGCCGCCAAAGAAGCCACTCGTCCAAGCCGAGGGCGAAACGGACTTATGTACACCGTTCTCGTCTACTCCGTCGACAAGCTTATCACGGGAGCGGACGGCAACCTTGGAAAGCTTCTTGTCAACCTTCAGAAAGGTCTCGTCTATCCACGTGCGGTTTTCCTCTATAAGTTTCTTATAGCTCTTCATTTTTTCACCTATTAAATACGGCAAAATATAAGTTATCAAATATAATCCTCACATTTTGCCGTGGATTTTTGTTGTTTTTTGATTTTAAAGCAGGCTTGTGGCAAATATTTTAGGAGAAATCAGCGTTCTTCCGACCGACGCTGTAGAAACCTTGTGCGAGGGATAAAAGCCAATTCACACCCAAATTCCAAGCCACATGATTGCAACGAATTTTTGAGGGGAAATTTGATTTTTTCCGACCGACGCTGTAGAAACCTTGTGCGAGGGAGGAAAAAGCATATTTACACCCAATTTCCAAGCCGCATGATTGCGACGAATTTTTGAGGGGAAATCGTCATATCGCGAGTGCAGGCGTAGAGAGCTACGTCAAACGGAGCTCAGCTCGATTCACACCCAAATTCCAAGCCACATGATTGCAACGAATTTTTGACGGGAAATTTGATTTTTTCCGACCGACGCTGTAGAAACCTACTGCGAGGGAGGAAAAAGCATATTTACACCAAAAATTCTAAGCAATCAGGAGGGCTGCTTGCCGAAGTATGCCTGTATTCCTCCGTCTACGTAAAGGATCTGTCCGTTTACAAAATCTGACGCATCGGATGCAAGGAATACTGCGGGACCTGCAAGGTCAGAGGGGTCGCCCCAACGTCCTGCGGGAGTCTTGGTATCGGTAATGAAGCTGTCGAAGGGATGCTTCGAGCCATCAGCCTGGGGCTCACGAAGAGGTGCGGTCTGGGGAGTAGCGATATAGCCGGGGCCGATACCGTTACACTGAATGTTGTACTGACCGTACTCGGATGCAATATTTCTGGTAAGCATCTTAAGTCCGCCCTTTGCAGAAGCGTAAGCGGAAACGGTCTCACGGCCGAACTCACTCATCATAGAGCAGATGTTGATGATCTTACCGTGTCCCTTCTTGATCATAGAGGGGATAACCGCCTTTGATACGATGAAGGGAGCGTTAAGATCAACGTCAATAACCTGTCTGAACTCGGAAGCCTTCATTTCTATCATGGGAATTCTCTTGATTATACCTGCGTTGTTTACAAGAATGTCGATAACGCCTACCTCGCGCTCGATCTGAGCAACCATAG
>JAZQYD010000007.1:0-12622 GCA_045633405.1 Eubacteriales bacterium
TGAGCAGATCGGTAACCGTAATCAGCTCGTAGAGGCTAAGAGACTTGGTACGCTTACCGAGGTTCTCGCAAACCTTGACAACACCGGTAACGGCACACTCCTCGAGGGTAAGGCTGATACCATCACCATCGCATTCAAGATGCAGGAAACTGCAGGAAACGAGTACCAGGGACTTTCCCTCGGCTCTTCCTTCTCCATCAAGGTTCTTGCAACTCAGCTTACTGCCGAGGAGGACAGCTTTAACGATCAGTACGATAAGGATGCAACCTATCCTGAGGTATCTACTCCCGTAGCTATCCCCGCTACCGGAGCTGTTGATCTCAAGACTGAGACTGTATCTATTCAGGTTCCCGAGGAAATTCTCGACGAGATACCCGCTGAGGTCAAGACCCTCGCTCTCGTTCACTCCGCTCCCCAGGTAGATGCGACCGAGAAGACCCTTACCTTCGACGCGGTAGACGTTGTTGATCAGGACGGAAACGTCGTTGATTTTGCAGCACTCAATACCGGAGCTAAGCTCACGCTCACCTTACCCGCAGAAGGTTTCGCTGACGGTACTGTCGTATCGATTTCCCACGATGGCGAGTACGTATGTGATGCTACCGTTCTGAATGGAGAGATCACCTACGAGGTAGCTCACCTCTGTGAGATCACAGTTAAGGCTATCGCAACTGCGGCGGCAAAGGTTGAATACGCAGACGGCAAGGCTAAGTATTTCGTAGATCTCGGCGATGCCGTAGCAGCTCTTGCTGACGGTGCGACCGTTGTTCTTATGGACGACGTTGCTCTTACCGAGACTCTTGTTCTTGACGCTTACGTTGAGGCTACCCTCGACCTTGGCGGTCACAAGGTAACCGGTCCCGTACCTACGCTCATCAAGATCGCTCACGGTAAGATCGCACTTAAGAACGGTTCTATCGTAAACGTATATCCCGCGGCTACAACGTCCTACTATTCGATCTATATTGCAGGCGATGCAGTTGCCGAGATCAAGGACGTAACTATCGAGACCTCGGGCACGGGTATCCTTGTAGCTGATAATGCAAGGATCACGGAGCTTAATGCGAACGTTGATTCCTATATGAACGCAAACGGCTACTGCATGTACGACGCGATCAGCCTCATAGACAATGCAGGCATTGATCTTATCTCCGGCGGTACCTACGTAAACCGCTACACGGATGAGTTTATCCAGGCGTGGTATGAGAATCGCTACTACAGCGGTATGGTGTGCCACACCGTATCGGTCAACGGTGACAACGCCTATATCGGCGAGATCAGCGGCGGTACCTTCCTCGGCTTAATGGATAAGGCATTCCAAGGTGCTACTATTCACGTAAACAGCGGTACTATCAAGAAGATCAGCGGCGGATACTTCGGATTTGCTAAGAATGGACTCACTAACCCCGAGAAGATGGTCTATATCGGTGCAAACGGATCTATCGGCTCGATTACCGGCGGTACCTTCGAGAAGGGAAGTTATAGAACCGGATTCGGATGCGACCTTGAGTCTATCGTGAATGCAAGCGGATGCTCGCTCGTTGCAACAGGCAAGACGGTTGACGTTGCTATTCAGTTCTCGACAAGAGTTGCTACTTACACCCTGAGCGTGCTTGAGGTTGTAGCAAACTGATTTTGAAAATCTGTAAATCATAAAGCCATCTTGAGGTGGCTTGCCTCCGAGGTCATTATTTCGGCCTCGGAGGTCTTTTTGTGCAATTTTACCCCATACGCGGTAAAATGTAGTCAACACTACAAAGGGGTTTGTGCATGTCTCCAAAAATTCTTAATAATTATTAAAATACATTGACTTAAATATATAAAGGGTATAAAATTAGAATACTGTGCTACACCCGTGTGGGGTACAGAATTACCGACCGTTGCTCATGGGACTTACGGCAACGGGTACGGATATGAATAATACCTACTACTCTCCTCATCCCATCATGGGGAGTCGGGTGGGCAGGCGTCATCTCTTATCGGCGTAGGGGGTGGCGTTTGCCCGCTTCTTTTTTTAGTCTGTGTTTTTTCATTCCGTGCTAGAGTTAATATATTGACATTCATCCCCGCACAATGTATAATATATATACTAAAACAGAGCTCAAAAGGGCGGAAGGGAGGTCTTCGATGATAAAAATCGCACTTTGCGACGATGAGAAGGAAGTTCTTGATTCTCTCTCATTGCACATTGAAAAATACGTGAAGATAAAGGATATCTCGGGCATTGAGATCTTTTCCTTTACGTCTGTCGGGGCACTGAAGAGTGCTCTTGACTCGTCCTCCTTCGATATCTTCATCCTTGACGTATATATCGGCGAGGATATGGGCACCACGCTGGCAAGGGAGATAAGGAGAAGGGGCATAGAGTCCCCGATAATATTCCTGACGTCATCCGTTGAGCACGCTCCCTCCAGCTTTGAGATCGGGACTCTCCGCTATCTTATTAAGCCTATAAACCCCGTGAAGCTCTACGAGGCTCTTGATGCGGCTCTCCTTCGTGCGGAGAGGATGGGTGAGAGACTTATAAGGCTTAAGACCGAAAACGGCGTAGAGAGCGTAAATTCCGTTCATATTACGTATTCCGAGGCACACGCACACTATCAGTACGTTATGCTCGAGGACGGAAGACAGCTCAAGGTACGCTCGACCGTGTCTGAGCTCTACGGTATTCTTGTGAAGAACGGCGGATTTGTCCGTGTCGGCAGTGCCTATATCATCAATCTCAGATACGTGAAGAACGTGTCGACCGGCTCGGTTACTATGTACAGCGGCGTGGCGGTACCCATACCGAGAGGTAAGCATAACGATATAAAGCGTGCCTTTTGGGATTTTCAGTGCGAGAGGGAGGAGTAGAGTATGATCCTTGATGCTTTTCAGATTGCCTTCGTGCTTATGGCTCATTCTGCCATAGGTATATACTCGTCCACACTGAAATGTAAGAAGAAATGGGCGTATCTCATATGGGGCACGTGGATAATGGTCCAGGGCTCGCTTATGATGCTCAGCGAGACGTTCGTTGATGATGCCGCCTTACAGTTTGCGATAGGCTTCATTCTCTCGCTTGTCGGACAGTACGCCATCTTCTTTATTACCACCAGAGGCAGATTCGGGCAGAGGCTCTTCACAATGCTCACCTACTCGGTAATGTTCTGTATTATGATGACCTTCTTCACGATGATCGCGGGTACCTTCCGTGACACGCCCCCCGTGCTTGTCGGTCTTATCAATGTGATCTTACTCCTCGGATCGGTCGCATATTTCCTCCTCTACGTATCGCCTCTATGCCGTGCGGCGGCGAGAAATATTGACACGGGGTGGGGTAAATTCATTATAGTTAATCTCGTTTTCATGATAACGGTCATACTCTCATCGGTATTCCCCGTGAGACTTGAGAGCTTCGAGGAGCCGTCGTTCATCACCTTCTTATTCCTCTCCATATCGGTTATGACGGTATATCCCGTAATGTTCTCCAGCATCAACGATATGTCCGAGGCTTCCATAAAGAGGGAGGTCGAGGCACAGAATAAGATGCTCCTAGCCCAGATAGAGGCGGAGAATGCACAGCTTACAGAGGACAGCCGTGCAAGACATGACAGACGCCACCACAATCTCGTTATGCTTGACTTTGCCGGCAAGGGAGACGTCGAGAGCCTGAAGAGGTACCTCGAGAACCTGGTCGAGGAAGAGGGGCTCGTGTGGGGCGGTGTTCGCTATTGCGACAACATGACGGTCAACTCAGTCCTGACCGTGTATGAAAAAAGAGCACGTGAGTGCGGTATTACGGTCAACATATCCGCCGCCGTCAGCCATGAAAATGAGATAACTCCGAAGGATCTCGTTATCGTGATAGCCAATCTCTTTGAGAACGCCATCAATGCGACGTCGAGGCTGAAGGGTGCGGACAAGGTCATAGATATCCAGATAAGAGAGAGTGCCCTCCGCCTTCTCATAGTTGTGGAGAACTCGTGTCCCGAGAAGCTCGTCTTCGATGAATCGCATCACGGCATCGGTATACGATCTGTCATCGCCACTACGGAAAGGTATGACGGAATGTATGATCTTCACGCCGAGGACGGCACCTTCACAGCGAGGGTGATAATGAATCTCAAGTGATTTTCACGGTAAAAAACGGGTGCAATCCGTGCCTAAAATCTGCAATATATGCCAAACTCCCCAAATCGGGGAGTTTTTTTGTTATTCTTAAAATAAGAAAATTATTACGCAAGGGAGGCGTTAATAAATTGGAAGCGACTGATGGAAAAAGGTATACAGAGGACGGATGTCTTATTGTTTCCGAGCTTGGACATTGCCCCTATTTCGTAGGGGATGCGTCACAAGGTCAATGCGTCGAGGACTGCTTCTTCTGTAAGTTTTCGGATTTCCGAAAGCGGGAATATATCGAGCGGGTGAAGAGTGAAGCCCGACGGGGCGTACTGTACAGCGTATGCCATAACGAGAATAACAAAAAAATTAACTATATAGCGGGAGGACAAAAATGAAAACCAAAAAGCTCACAAGACTTATAGCCTTGATACTTTGCCTGGTTATGCTTTTCCAGACCTGTACGGCATGCGGAAAGAACAGCTCCGATGACGGCGGCGGATCCGGCACAGGCGACAATAATCCGCCGGACGATGGCGGTAATGGCGGAGGTACCGACGATGGCGGTAATGGCGGAGGTACCGACGGCGGTGGCGGTGGAGACACCCAGACCGAATACTGCAAGGTAAGCTTCGGAATCGGTATCGAGGAGTACAAGAACAGAGTTGTTCTCCCCGTGGAAAAGCTTTATGAGAAGGGAACTGAGATTCAGTACCTTCCTACCCCTGCGGTTAAAGACCTTCTCTTCATGGGATGGTACTACGATGCGGCTTTGACACGTCCCGTAGAGCTTACGGATACGGTAACGTCCGATATTATGCTCTACGCTAAGGTTGTGGATACCTCGGGCGATATTTCTGCCGTTGAGGGTGTATATTACCACACCTCCTATGACGTAGCGACCGACTACGTATTCCTTGTCGAGGCAGAGGATGAGGATGCGGTAAGGAATAATCTTTTCATTGAGAACATCAGCTCGGGCGGTGCTCTGCTCGTTGAGGGCGATGATTTCACTCTTACCGATAACGGTGACTCTACCTTCTCGGTCAACGTAAGATATAAGGCAGGTAAGACCTACCGTGCAAGCTTCTCTCAAGAGAGCGGTCTTAAGTTCATCGTTGACGGCAACACTCTTGACGCCGGAGTCACTACTCTTAACGTGCTTGTTGCGAAGGAGTCGGTTTCCAATATCACCCTCTCCGACGGACTTATCTACATAAAGAGAGAGGACGTTGACCTCCTTACAGACAGCCCTAACGGACTTGTATCCATTAACGATTCGGGTGCGACCGTCAACAGCGGCAGCACGGGCTTCTTCAGCTATACCGGTGCGACGCTCAAGTCGGGTGATAAGGTTGCCATCTATGAGGGCGACATCCCCTCCGAGCGTGATTTCGGCACAGACAACGGTGCTGTTAAGTACTTCACGGTAACCGGCTACGAGGGAAATAACGTATACAAGTACAGAGTCTCGGACTCCGAGGAGATTCTCTTCATTCCTGATATATTCCCCGTGATGGGTAAGACCAATATCGAGTGTGAGGCTAAGCTCCACGTCGACACCTTTAACTGCTCCGACGCTGTATTCATTCAGCTCGGTATGAACGAGGATACAAGGGTAGAGAAGGGTGACTACCTTGCCTTCTACGACGGCCCTCTTAACGAGGAAACTAACGTCGAGTACGTTAAAATTACGAATATTATAAGAAGCGGTGACTATTACTACATCGATTACACTCCCGTAACCTACGATGACGTAATGGCTACCATGGACGTTTATCACACGAGAACCCAGACGCCCGAGCTCTCCGATGCTCAGGTAGAGGCGATCAAGAAGCAGGTTTACGATGATGCAATGGGCAGCGGCTTTATTGAGGAGGCGGCTGATTACCTTGTAAATCTTTACGTTTCCACAAACGGCCTCGAGACCATGCCTGACGGCACGAGGATAAGATATACTCCCCAGATGCGTCCGAGCAACGCTCTTGCGTCGGGAGGTCTTTACTACGAGGTAACGAAGTGCGAGGCAAAGCCCGACATCAAGATCGGTAAGGGTGTTCTTAAGCACTTTGAGGAGTCGGACGGTATCCGTGTCGAGCTCATACTCTCCTTCGAGGTTGAGTTCACTATCGGCGAGGACGGCAAGAATAAGGTAGTAATCTCTGCGGAGGCTGTCTTCGAGGAGGAGATACTCCTTTCTGTAAACGTAGACGGCGGTGCTGTATGGAAGTGGTTCGGAATTATCCCCTACATCGCTGACTACGAAATGAATGCAAACATCGACATCGGTACCTATACCGGCGTCAGCGTTGTTGCTAAGGTATATACCAACAACGGCGAGGAGAAGGAGGAAGAGGATGATGACGATGACGACAGCTTCTTACCCGACTTCGACTTTGACAAGATAGGTGCAGGCGATTCCTACGATGAAAAGGCCAAGAATATAGGCGATGAGCTTAAGAAGCTCTTCGAGCTCAACGATAAGATCAAGGAAGAGATCGAGGGCGAGGGCGAAGAGGACGATAAGGGCAACGACATCACCGAGAAATACGCCGAGATGATGAAGGATGCCAACGAGACCTGGATCGAGATCGTCAGAAAAGAGATCTTCAAGCAGAGCTGGAACCTTGATCAGCACGGTATTCTCTGGTTTGAGATCAGTATCGATTTCGTAATATCCGCTCAGCTTTACGTCGTTGCGGGTATTGAGGTCGAGACGGGCATTGCCAAGAGATATAACTTCTCCGTTGCACTCTTCTCGAGAACTGTAAAAACAGACGTTATCGATCTTGAAAAGGCTCACTTCTCCTTCAAGTTCTACTGTATGGGTACTGCGGGACTCAAGGTCGGCTTTGAGATCGAGATGTCCCTGGCACTCTTCTCGTCCAGCGTAGCGAGTGTCGGTATTTCCGCAGAGCTTGGAGTATCACTCGGTATCTGGGGATACTTCTACTTCAGCTATGAGAAGGTAGCGGGCGAGGAGGCCGAAACGCAGAAGGCGGGAGCTATGTTCTTCGAGCTCGGTATTTATCTCGAGGTCAAGTTCAAGGCTCAGCTTCTGAATATTGAAAAATTAACCTACAACCCCACTCTTTACGAAAATATGTGGCCTATCTACTCGGTAGGCACTCAGGAGAACGTATTCGCGTTCGAGGACTACTCGGACTACGAGCTTAAGTTCACGATGCAGGGTAAGAATACCCTTGTTCTCCCCAATTACATCTTCAGGATGAAGTATCTTGACCTGAAGGACGGTAAGTATTATGCAGGTAAGAGCAGTGGCGACGAGACCCCCTCGAAGTCCTTCGATGACGAGACGGAGTCGAGATTCTTAATCGAGATCTCCGACAGCCGCTTCTCCTACGATCCTAAGACCAATACGCTTTCCACGACTGTTAACGTTCAGAACATGGAAGCGAAGGATACGTTCTACGTTAAGATAAAGATCACCTACAAGCACGGTGCACTTGCCTTCAATCAGGAGATCATCACACGTGAGATCACCGTTGAGGTAAAGAACGATGCAAACTACGGATACATCCACGTTCAGTACGACGGCCCCGGCTATCTGAATGCCCGCGGCCCCAGCGGCTACCAGACCTATCCCGTCCGCATTGGTGAATCCTTCACCGTCGATATGCTTCCCAAGTACGATACCTACAAGGGATACAAGTTCGTCAAGTGGATCTGGATGCAGAATCACCGTGACAGCAACGGTAAGCTCTGGCGAGAGGGAGACGAGTTCGTAGGACTCGAGAATATGCACGGACGCTATAACCTCCGTCTTACTGCAGTATGGACACCGCTTGAGGTTACTCACACCGTAAACGTTTATAAGGAAAACGAGCAGGGTGTCTTCGTATACGACAGAACCGAGAAGGTCACCGGCTTGGTACGCACTGTCTTCTGGTTAGGCGAGATCTACACCAAGGATCAGGGCTACTCCATGAAGGTAAAGACCTCTTGGGATTATGAAATAGCTCTTGAGTACGAGGGTGTCACGGATATCTACCTGCAGCGGCGAATGATAGATATATATTTTACCCGCGTCGATACGAAGGACGGATATATAAAGATTTCGGCGAGGGCAGGCTCTACACTCGTCCCGCCCATACTCACCGAGGTTGACGGATATATCTTCAAGGGCTGGGTAGTGGATGACTACTGGCAGTCAGGAAAAATTCCCGATACCGTACCCTATACGAATCAATCGCTCAGATACCGTGCTGTATGGGAGCCGAGATCGGATATTGAATATACCATAAAGCATTACGTTCAGAATGCGAATGACGACGATTACACGCTTTATATGACCGAGTATAAGATCGGCAGCTTCTTGGAGGAGATCGACGGCTACCGCAACACGAGCCAGGAGGTCCGCAATGCCGGCTTCTACTACGTTCGTGATGAGGATGCCGTAGTCCAGCTCGACGGCTCAAGCGTTGTAAGAATCTACTATAACAGATCTACCTACAACATAAATGCCAGGGTAAACGACTCGTGGGAGCACTTGCTGACCGGTATCCGTCACGGACAGACCGTTGATCTTTCCGTCATTGATATTATCCCCGAGAAGGAAGGCTATGGCTTCGTCGGTTGGGACGCTGACGGTGACGGCAAGGTGGACGAAACCGTCGTAATGCCGAATGCGTACCTGACTATCGAGCCCGTATTCACGGGTGTTGACGGCACCAAGTTCAAGGTCGTCCACATGATGAAGGATGCTAACACCGACAACTACGTTCAGGTAAGCTACACCTATATGTACGGTGTTACCGATACCACTCCCAACAAGGAGGATATCGTCGATCCTAAGTACGTTGTTCCGGGCGAGACCTACGTCAACTACGATAAGACGACGGTAACGTCGATCTTCTATCCCTCAGGAACGGCATACTATCCTCCCGGACACATAGTTGCTACTATGTTCGTATACTACGACAGATGCCTGTATAACGTAAACGTAAAGGCGTACGATCCCGAGACGGGTGCATTCGTCAAGGAGGAGGTCGTACAGCTGCCCTTCGGCAGAACTATCGAGAATAAGTTCCTGCCTAAGCTCGAGACGTTCGACGTTCAGGGCTACAATGCGAGCAGATATACAAGCTCGGGTTATACCGATATGCCCGCTCACGATATCGAGGTGAACGTAGCGTACGAGCCTAATAACAGGACGTCCTTTACCGTCTACTATTTCTTCGAGAGAGCCGACGGAACCTTCTCGCTTGATAAGATGAAGAGCTTCCGTACCGTGACAGGCTCCGCTCTTCATAACAATGCTGACCGCTGGACGCTTGGCTACTCGGAGTATGACAGAGACCTCTATATGTTCGCATATGACAAGGTGGCTGAGACATACCTTACAAGAGACGGAAGAACCGTTCTGAAGCTCTACTACCTCCGCCGTCCTGCCGCTATTTACGGTACGGTTCACGTGCTCAATGCGGAGGGTGAGCAGATATCCACGGAGAGATACTATCAGAGCTACCGTATTGGCGAGACCGTATATCTTTCATATGCCTTCAACGAATACAAGCCTCACTATGAGTACACGTATTATACGAAGCCGAACGATTCAACCCATTACTCGGGAGGAACTCTCGTTCTCGGCGAGGATACGTCAATTGATATTTACATCAGACCTAAATACGGTGTACCCTATCAGGTAAAATATTGGGTTGATAACCTTGACGGCACGGGATACGATCTTATCAAGACGTTCTCGGGAAGTGCCGCCTTCAGCAAGAAGTTCACCTCCCTTGACTTCAAGGAGTATTACAGCGGTTATACCTTCGATGAGGATAAGGTCGAGTCTATAACCCTTGATGCAGACAGCGAGAATATTCTCAACGTCTACTACAAGAGAAACAGCTATAAGGTAGAGTTCTACAACTCCAAGAAGACGACCGTGGAGTATGACGTTAAGTACGGAGCTCCCATACCCGAGCCTCCTACCGATACGGACGTACCCGGCTACGTGCTTGTAGGCTGGATGGGCTATGAGAATTATGCAGGCAAGACTCAAAACTCTCACAACCTCTCTTTCACTGCGAAGTACATAGAGGCGATCGATACGCCCTATAAGGTAAACCATTACGTTATGGACCTTAACGGTGAGTATCAGCTTGTTACTACCGAGAATCTCGAGGGATGCACTAATTCCGAAATTTCGAGCGAGGGTCATATCCTCCCCGAGTATAATAACGCGGCGTTTACGTTAAGAGAGAACACCAAGCTGAGGATCGCTCCCGACGGCTCTACCGTTCTTGACATATACTACACACGTAACAGCTTCGATTACAGCTACCATTACTATCTGAATGATGAGATAGCCGACAGACACAGTGAGCTTCTTCCTTACGGTGCTGCTATCTCGGATTCCGTGCTTGACTACCTCGACATGTATCCCGGCTGGGAATTCAAGGGATACAGCATGCTTAAGGATGGCGAGTACGTAAGCATTGATACTCTTCCTACCGTCATGGGTATGGAGAATATCGAGATCAGAGTAGAGCTCAAGGCTATTCTTCCCGACGTTACAGTCATTCATAAGGTTATGAATACTGACGGTGTGACCTACACCGAGTCGAGCGAGACCTTTAAGGCTATGCCCTTCGTGGAGCTTGACCTTAACACTCGCCTTCTTGAGGAGTATGCGATAGGCTTCACTCCCGAGTTCCCCGTAAACAATCAGGTGCCCTCCGCACTTACCGAGAACGTTTACGAGATCATTTACAACAGAAACACCTACACTATTACCTATTACAGTGCCGAGACCTGGCAGAGCGTAGAGCAGAGCTACCTCTTTGAGGCGGCTGTCGGCGAGCCTGCTGAGTTCAAGAGAAACGGCTACCGTCCGACCGGCTGGGATAAGGAGATCCCCGAGATCATGCCCGCCGAGAACATTACGATCACGGTAGAATGGACTATCCTCGATCCCGTTGACGTAACCCTCATCTATATGATGAAGGAGATCGGAGGCGACGGATACGTTGAAATTGAGCGTAAGGTCATCTCCCTCACTCCCGAGTTCAACGTTTACGGTGAGGCTTATGCTAAGGAAATCGTAGGCGGTACCTTCGAGAAGGCTGATAGCACGGCTATTGCTCTTGACGGCTCGACCAAGGTTTACATCTACTACGCAAGAAACGAGTACACCGTGAGATTCACCTACGGTGACGTAGCGGGGGCAGGCGAGGACGTTGTTTACAAGCTTCCCTACGGCAGCGAGCTTACCGTTCCCGATTTCAAGATTGAGGGCTTCGAGCTTATCGGCTGGACCCCCGAGGTTCCCGCAACCGTTGAGGCTGAGAACATCACCTACGTTGCCAAGTGGCAGGCGGCAGGCGTTGACGTTACTGTCAATCACTGGGTCGACAGTCTTGACGGCGAGAGCGTTATAAGCGAGACCGAGACCGTTTCGATTCCTACCGGCTCGACCGTCAACGGTGCTGACTTCAAGGATGAGCTTGAGGGCTTCACCTATCAGGATGCTGATAAGAACGTTGTAGTCAAGTCCGACGGTACTACCGTAATCAACGTATACTACAAGAGAAACACCTATAAGGTAACCTTCACCTGCGGTGATAAGACGGGTAATGCGGTTATCCATACCGTCAAGTACGGTGCGGCACTTCCCGAGGCTCCCGTATTCGAGGTTACGGGCTACACCTTCACAGGATGGGATTCCGAGCTTGTATCCACCATGCCCGCAGCCGACGTCACCTATGCGGCAACCTGGGCGGCAAGCACCGACACCAAGTTCACGGTAGAGCACCACTACCAGAATGCAAACGATGACGGCTACACCGTCATTGAGACCGAGACTAAGTACGGCACCACCGCATCTACGGTTAACGGAGAGGACTACAAGAAGGCACTCGCAAACGCCGTCTTCGAGAGGTCCGAGACCAAGACCGTAAATGCAGACGGCTCGACCGTTATCAAGGTCTACTACGTAAGAACCACCTACACTCTCACCTTCACCTACGGTGACATGGAGGGTACTGCGAGCGAGTACACGCTTCGCTACGGTCAGACTGTAAGCTACAATCCGTCCTTCACCGTTCTCGGATACGTATTCGCAGGCTGGGACAGCGACGTCCCCGCAACGATGCCCGCTGAGGACGTTACTGTTAACGCTACCTGGACTAAGGGCAACGTTCAGTATAAGGTTGAGCACTACGTTCAGAATGCCGATGACGATAAGTACACCCTTGCAGGTACCGACACAAGAAGCGGCTTGACCGGAGTCGAGGTTGACGGTAATGAGCTTGCATCCATGGTCGGCGGAGGCATTATCCTGAAGAGTGCAGAGAAGAAGGCTATTGCGGCTGACAGCTCGACTGTTATTAAGATTTACTATGACCGTGCAGCTTATACCGTAACCTACACCTACGGCGACAAGACGGGCGACTCCGTTGTACATACCGTTAAGTACGGTGCGACACTTCCCGAGGCTCCCGCATTCGCAGTTACGGGTTACACCTTCGCAGGATGGGATTCCGAGCTTGCATCTACG
>JAZQYD010000008.1:0-7658 GCA_045633405.1 Eubacteriales bacterium
ACGCCGCCCTTAGCACAAAGAACCGTTACAGATCCGTCAAGGACTCTGAGAGATCTCTGTACCTCAACCGTGAAGTCAACGTGACCGGGGGTATCAATGATGTTGATACGGTACTTGTTAGCCTTCGCAGCTACGGGATCATCCTGGAACTCAGTGGGAACCCAGTAGCAGGTGGTAGCAGCGGAAGTAATGGTAATTCCACGCTCCTGCTCCTGTGCCATCCAGTCCATCGTAGCGGAACCGTCGTGAGTTTCTCCTATACGGTGTGTCTTACCGGTATAAAAAAGGATTCTTTCGGTTGTTGTCGTCTTACCGGCATCGATGTGAGCCATGATACCGATATTTCTGGTATGCTCAAGCGAATATTCTCTGGGCATTGAAATCTATCTCCTTCTTTACAACGATAAAAATTAGAATCTGTAGTGAGCAAAAGCCTTGTTTGCTTCTGCCATCTTGTGGGTGTCTTCCTTCTTCTTGAATGCACCACCCATGCCTGCCTTAGCGTCCATTATCTCGCTGGCAAGTCTCTCAGCCATGGTCTTCTCACCGCGGCTTCTGGAATAAGTGATTATCCAACGGAGACCGAGTGTCTGTCTACGCTCTGCACGAACCTCCATCGGAACCTGATAGTTAGAACCACCTACACGGCGAGCCTTAACCTCAAGAACGGGCATAACGTTCTCAAGAGCAGCTACGAAAACGTCAAGTGCGTTCTCACCGCTCTTAGCCTCGATCATTGCGAATGCATCGTAAACGATCTTCTGAGCAACGCCCTTCTTACCGTCGTACATAATGTTGTTGATAAGCTTGGTTACAAGCTTAGAATTGTACAACGGATCAGGCAAAACATCTCTCTTGGAAATTTGACCTCTTCTAGGCACTGTACTTCCCTCCTTCATTAGAATTATGATATCATAGGTACTCGAATATTCAATTCGTTAGCGCTACGGGTCTGTAACATATGTGGGTTTAGGAAAATCTAAACAGCTTTAACATCACAGCACGTTTGCACATTTACCGTCCAAAGTGTACCTTTTATTTCTTCGGACGCTTTGCTCCGTACTTGGAGCGGCTCTGCTTACGGTTTGCAACGCCCTGAGTATCAAGCGTACCACGAATGATGTGATAACGTACACCGGGAAGGTCACGAACACGTCCACCACGGATAAGAACAACCGAGTGCTCCTGAAGGTTGTGACCGATACCGGGGATGTAGGAAGTAGCTTCCATTCCGTTGGTAAGTCTTACTCTCGCAATCTTACGAAGAGCCGAGTTAGGCTTCTTGGGAGTTACGGTAGTAACCTTGGTGCACACGCCGCGTCTCTGGGGTGCAGTCTGGTCGATAGGTGTGTTCTTAAGAGTGTTGAAGCCTCTCTGGAGAACGGGGGTCTTAGACTTGTAAGACTTGTCCTGACGACCTTTCTTTACGAGCTGGTTAAAGGTTGGCATGATTTTCCTCCTTCTTCAAATAATATCTGCATATGCGATGCAAAATCTGCAAATAGGCATAAATACCCTACTTTCGCATAATACACCCTATTGTAACATCTTAAGCAGTGTTTGTCAATACTTTTTGAAAATATTCTTCCCTTATTATTTAAATATCTCGCACGCGTGGAGATAAAAAAACGCATACCCTGACGAAAACCGTCAGGGTATAAAAAACAGTAATATCAGTCCTCGATGCTCTTCTTTTTGAAAAGCCTTTTGAAGAACTCTCTTTTCTTTTTTCTTTTGCGGTTTGCACGTATCGCATGAGCTACGCTGGCGATACGCACCTTCATTCCCTTGTCCTCTCTCTTCTCAAACTGCTTATGCGTATACATGATAACGTTGGCAGTGAAGTCGCGGACATCCTCTCGCTCAAACTCCTCGGGGGAGGCGAGAGTCCAGCCGAGGATCTCGGCATACTCATCGTGGAGCATAGTCCAGAAGACATCCTTAGCATCTCTCCAAAGCACGTTATATATCATGAAGCATCTGCTGGTGGAAAGGTTCAGGAAGGACTGCGACAGGGGTGCGTACATTCCGTGCCCGCGAAGAAACTCCTTTATCTTAGAGTAAAGAAGGGGAATCTGAGAATAATACTTCTTAAAGAGTCGGTTCTTGCTCTGGTCGGAGTATACTCTGTGATGAGTAAGAACCTCCGGCACCTTCCCTACCCTGTCCGCAAGCGAGAGGGCCGTAACAACGAAGTAGGTATCCTCAAAGACTCTGAGATCAGTATCAAACTGAAGGCCCTTCTCGATAAGGAAGGAGCGTCTCCACATCTTGTTCCATACGTAAGCGGTGGTGCACTGAAGGATGAAGTCGGGATAATTGTTCTTGGAAACAACAGCTCCGCCCTCAAATATCTCGCCGTGGTCGCTCGAGATGTTCGGCTCGAAGCGGGCGTGACGGTCGTTATAGATATCATATCTTGCAATAGCGATATCGAGATTATCCCTCTCGGACGCCTCATAGAGCTTCTCAATAAGAGTGAGCTCGGAGAAATCGTCCGCATCGAGGAAGACAACGTATTCACCTCTTGCACGTGCAAGACCCTTATTTCTGGCCATGGAGGGGCCGGCATTATTTTCAGTTATTATTCTGACGCGTGCGTCGTTTTTCTGATATTCCTTAATGATGTCAAGAGAACGGTCGGTGGAGCCGTCATCAACGCAGATGAGCTCTATCTCGCTAAGCGTCTGGTCAAGAACACTGTCGATAGCGGGACGAAGATAATCCTCCGCATTATATATCGGCATTATAACCGAAACCTTGACAAGGTCGGCGTTCATCATAAAATCTCCTTATCCGCAATTTGCGGAGGATGGCATAACTATACAGATACATTTTAACATAATTGTATATATTTGTCAATAGGTAGTGTAAACTACGTATTATATTATAACAATTTATATAACAAGAGGAAAAAAAAGAGACTGTCCCATCTTATCGACGGGACAGTCGGATACGGAAAATTCCGTGTGTTTTTAATTATTCAAGTCCTACTGCAACCTGATCCTCGGCAGCGGCCTCGGGGATAACGTCGCCTTCAGCAGTGTAGCCTGCCTCGAGAGTCTCCTCCTCGGTCTCTCTGTCGATCTCAACTGCACGGTAGGTGCCGAGACCTGTTCCTGCAGGAATAAGCTTACCGATAATAACGTTCTCCTTAAGTCCGAGAAGGTGATCCTTCTTACCCCTAAGAGCAGCCTCGGTAAGAACCTTGGTGGTCTCCTGGAAGGAAGCGGCGGAGAGGAAGGACTCGGTCATAAGAGCGGCCTTGGTGATACCAAGAAGGAGGGGTGCTCCCTTAGGAAGACGAAGGTCGATCTCGCCGGCGTCAATTCTCGCCTGGATCTTAGCGGTCTCATCACGGAACTCAAGCATATCTACCTTGGAGCCAAGGAGAAGCTCGGTGTCACCTGCATCAAGAACCTCGATCTTACGGGTCATCTGACGGGTGATACACTCGACGTGCTTATCGTTGATCTCAACGTCCTCACCGCGGTAGACCTTCTGTACCTCACGGATGATGTAGTCATAAACTGCATCGATACCGTTCATACGAAGAACGTCTGCGGGGTTAAGGAAGCCCTCGGTGATGGGCTGGCCACGCTTAACGGTCTGACCGTCCTCAATGGAGAGACGCATACCGAAGGGAATCTCGTAAACAACGTCCTCTGCGGTGGGGTCATCAGTCTTTACACGAACCTTGGAGAGCTTCTTATCGGACTCGATACGGGCTACTCCGTCGTACTCTGTAACGATAGCGGTCTTCTTGGGCTTACGAGCCTCGAAGAGCTCCTCGACTCTGGGAAGACCCTGGGTGATATCCGAGCCTGCGACACCTCCCGTATGGAAGGTTCTCATCGTAAGCTGTGTACCGGGCTCACCGATGGACTGAGCGGCAATAACACCGACAGACTCACCGATAGCAACAGGAGTACCGTGTGCCATATCTGCACCGTAGCAGTGTACGCAGACACCGCGTCTTGCAAGACAGCGAAGGATAGTACGAACCTCAACCGACTCAATGCCGGAGGCTACTATCTCCCTAGCCTGCTCCTCGGAGATCATGGTGTTAGCGGGAACGATAAGCTCACCTGTCTCCTCGTTAACAACGTCGCCAACGGTATATCTTCCTACGAGACGGTCATAGAGCTTCTCAACGGGAACCTGACCGGAAACGATATCCGATACAACGATACCCGAGGTAGCTCCGCAGTCCTCCTCGCGGACAATGATATCCTGCGATACGTCGACAAGACGGCGGGTAAGGTAACCCGAGTCAGCGGTACGGAGAGCGGTATCCGACAGAGACTTACGCGATCCCTTAGCACCCATGAAGTACTCGAGCATCGTAAGACCCTCACGGAAGTTCGACTTAATGGGAATCTCGATGGTTCTACCGTTGGTAGCGAACATAAGTCCACGCATACCTGCAAGCTGTCTCATCTGCTTCATGGAACCACGGGCTCCCGAGGTACAGATCATGTTCAGCGAGTTATAGGAATCGAGGTTATTGATAAGAGCGTTAGTAACGTCATCGGTGGTCTTCTCCCAAACGGAGATAACCTGCTTATATCTTTCCTCATCGGAAAGCTCACCCCAGTTGAATCTCTCGGTGATCTCCTCGACCTGAGCGGTAGCCTTCGCAAGAAGGTCCTTCTTCTTAGCGGGGATGGTCATGTCGTATACGGAGATGGAGAGAGAGGACTTTGTGGAGTACTTGTAACCCATAGCCTTGATGTTATCAAGAACTGCGGCAGCCTCTGCGAAGCCGTGGAGTCTGATGGTACGGTCTACTATCTCCTTGAGCTTCTTGCTGGTAGCAGCGAAGTTGATCTCAAGCGAGAAGGGATCCTTGGATCTATCCACGTATCCGAGGTCCTGGGGAATCTTGTTGTTGAATATAAGACGTCCGTAGGTAGCGTCGATGATCTTCGACTCCTCACGTCCGTTTATCATCTTGGCAACTCTTACCTTGATAGCAGCGTGGATGCCGATCTCCTTATTCTCGTACGCCATCTCAACCTCGTTGACGTCACGGAATACCTTGCCCTCACCCTTCTCACCGGGATGATCGATGGTAAGGTAGTAGGAGCCAAGCACCATATCCTGTGAGGGAACGGTAACAGCCTTACCCGAAACGGGCTTAAGAAGGTTGTTAGCGGAGAGCATGAGGAATCTTGCCTCAGCCTGAGCCTCGCTGGAAAGAGGAACGTGTACGGGCATCTGGTCACCGTCGAAGTCCGCGTTGAACGCAGGACATACAAGGGGATGAAGCTTAATAGCTCTTCCCTCTACAAGAACGGGCTCGAATGCCTGAATGGAAAGACGGTGAAGAGTGGGAGCACGGTTAAGAAGCACGGGATGCTCCTTGATGACGTACTCAAGTGCGTCCCAAACCTCGGGAGCGATAGCTCTGTCCGCCTTCTTCTTTGCGTCCTTTATTGAATTTGCCTTCTGAGTCTCTATAAGTCTCTTCATAACGAAGGGCTTGAAGAGCTCGAGTGCCATCTCCTTGGGAAGACCGCACTGATAAATCTTAAGATCGGGGCCTACAACGATAACCGAACGTCCCGAGTAGTCAACACGTTTACCGAGAAGGTTCTGACGGAAGCGTCCCTGCTTACCGCGGAGAATCTCGGAGAGAGACTTAAGGGGTCTGTTGGAAGCACCGGTTACAGCCTTACCACGCTTACCGTTATCGATAAGTGCGTCTACGAACTCCTGGAGCATTCTCTTCTCATTTCTTACAATGATCTCGGGAGCACCCATGGAGATGAAGTTCTTAAGACGGTTGTTTCTGTTTATAACTCTTCTGTAAAGCTCGTTGATATCCGAAGCAGCGAAGCGTCCGCCGTCAAGCTGAACCATGGGACGGATGTCCGCAGGAAGGACGGGGAGAGCCTCGAGGATCATCCACTCGGGACGGTTGCCCGACTTTCTGAACGCCTCGACGACCTCAAGTCTCTTGATGACCTTAGCCTTCTTCTGTCCGGATGCCTCCGCAAGCTTCTCACGAAGATCACGGGAGAGCTCCTCAAGATCGATAGCGGCAAGAAGCTCCTTTACAGCCTCAGCACCCATACCTGCCTTGAAGTCGTTGCCGTACTTCTCGCGAGCACTCTTGTACTCAGCGTCGGTGAGGAGCTGCTTGGGCTCAAGGGGAGTCATACCGGGATCGATAACTATATAACGTGCGAAATAGAGTACTCTCTCAAGAAGACGGGGAGTGATATCAAGCATCAGACCGATTCTCGAGGGAAGTGCCTTGAAGTACCAGATGTGAGAAACGGGAGTAGCGAGCTCGATATGGCCCATACGCTCACGGCGAACCTTCTTAGTGGTTACCTCAACTCCGCACTTCTCGCAAACCTTACCCTTAAAGCGTACTCTCTTATATCTACCGCAATGACATTCCCAGTCCTTCGTCGGGCCAAAGATCTTTTCGCAGAAAAGACCGTCTGCCACAGCCTTCAGGGTACGGTAGTTGATTGTTTCAGCCTTGGTTACCTCACCGTATGACCACTCACGGATCATATCGGGAGAGGCAAGGCCTATCTTTATCGAATCAAACGTATTTCTTTCCATTTATTTCTTCAGTTCAAAAAGAACCTTATCCCTTCTTGTAAAATTATTCCTCGTCATCGAAGTCGCCGGACTCTTCCTCATAGACCTCATCGCCGAAGAACTCATCGGTGTCAAAGTCGTCCTCGGCCTCGCCGTCGAACTCCTCATCCGACTCATCCTCTTCATCTGCATCGCTCTCGGGATTGTCAACCGAACGCTCGACCTCCTCGATCGTAGCAAATGCGGGAGTATCGTCATCATAGAGACCGGATATATCTATCTCCTCACCGGACTCGTCAAGAACACGAACGTCAAGACAGAGAGCCTGAAGCTCCTTAACGAGAACCTTGAAGGATTCGGGAACACCGGGTGTGGGAATATTCTGACCCTTAACGATCGCCTCGTAGGTCTTAGTACGGCCGATGATATCATCCGACTTAACGGTGAGTATCTCCTGAAGAGTGTAAGCCGCACCGTATGCCTCGAGAGCCCATACCTCCATCTCACCGAATCTCTGGCCACCGAACTGTGCCTTACCGCCGAGAGGCTGCTGAGTAACGAGTGAGTAGGAGCCTATGGAACGGGCGTGGATCTTATCGTCAACGAGGTGATGAAGCTTAAGGTAGTACATGATACCTACGGTTACGGGGTTGTCGAAGGGATCTCCCGTACGTCCGTCGTAAAGTGTGACCTTACCGTCGATAACCTTGAGGCTCTCCTTCTGCATAAGCTCGCGGAGCTTCTCGTCATCGTCTACGATCTCCTGGTCGACACGCTGAAGATCGGGCTTACCGTCCTCACGTACGACCTCCATGAATACTGCCTTACCGCGTACGCTCTCATTGGGGCGAATGTCACGGGTATAATTCGCAAGGCGAAGAAGCTCGAGAATGTCGGTCTCCTTAGCACCGTCGAATACAGGGGTCATGATCTTGATACCGAGCTTACGGCAAGCAATACCGAGATGCACCTCAAGCACCTGACCGATGTTCATACGGGAAGGAACTCCGAGGGGGTTAAGCACGATATCGAGGGGTGTACCGTCTGCAAGGAAGGGCATATCCTCGGGGGGAAGAATTCTCGAAACGACACCCTTG
>JAZQYD010000009.1:0-75555 GCA_045633405.1 Eubacteriales bacterium
CATCGATAACACAGAGGGTCTTCGCATGATGGAGGAGATAGGCTTCACTGCCATAGACGGCAAATGCTACGCAGTGATAGAGGTCAAGAACTTCGGCACTATCGTAGTCGAGCTTCTTCCCGATTATGCCCCCATCACGGTCGACCATTTCCTTTCGGTAGCGAACAAGGGCGTGTATACGAACACAACCTTCCACCGAATTCTCTCTGACTTTATGATCCAAGGCGGTGCCAGCAATAAGAACGTAGCTACCGTTGTCGGCGAGTTTGCGGCGAACGGTTACAGAGAGAACACCCTCGCTCACGAAAGAGGAGTTATATCCATGGCGAGAACGAACGAAATGAACTCTGCCACCTCTCAGTTCTTCATCTGCAACGCCGACTATCCCTCTCTCAACGGCTACTATGCCGCATTCGGCAGAGTGGTTCTCGGAATGGACGTGGTTGACGCAATAACCGAGTACGGCATGAACCACACCACACAGCAGCAGAACGGTATAATAGACGATGCATCAAAGCGTCCCGTAATACTCAGAATTGCACCGGTAGATCTGAGATAACCCCTGTTTCTTGGCAAAATGTACTGAACTTACCCGGATTTTCCTTTAAAAATCTACTCACGCACGTAATATTTTATATTGACATATTTTATTCCGTGTGATAAAATATATGAAAAGTTTAAAAAGTGAGGATTTGAAATGGCAATTTACTTTGATGAACCGTCCCGTACCTTCAGCGAGTATCTCCTGATACCGGGCTACACTGACGAAAGATGCATTCCCGCCAACGTTTCTCTCCGTACCCCCCTTGTCAAGTACAGGAAGGGTGAGGAGGAATGTCCGCTTATGATGAACATCCCCATGACGAGTGCTATCATGCAGTCGGTATCCAACGATACTCTTGCCATCGCACTTGCGAGAGAGGGAGGCATCTCCTTCATTTACGGAAGCCAGACGATCGAGGACGAGGCCGCAATGGTGGCACGTGTCAAGAATTACAAGTCGGGCTTCGTTGTCAGCGACTCGAACCTCACTCCTGAAAATACACTGGCTGACGTCCTTGCTCTCGTAGAGGAGAAGGGACACTCTACCATGGCGGTCACCGATGACGGTACTGCTACGGGTAAGCTCATCGGTATCGTTACCGGCAGAGACTACCGTGTCAGCCGTATGTCAACCGACCTTAAGGTCAAGACCTTTATGACTCCCCTTGAGAAGCTTGTTACCGCTCCTGAGAACACCACTCTCAAGGAAGCAAACGACATCATCTGGGATCACAAGCTCAACTCCCTTCCCATCGTAGACAAGGAAGGACACCTCAAGTATTTCGTATTCCGTAAGGACTACGCTCAGCATAAGGAGAACCCTCAGGAGCTCCTCGACAAGAACAAGAGATATATCGTAGGTGCAGGTATCAACACCCTTGATTATGAAAAGCGTGTTCCCGCACTCATCGAGGCAGGTGCCGACGTTCTCTGCATCGACTCCTCCGAGGGCTACACCGTCTGGCAGAAGAAGACTCTCGATTTCATCAGAGCAAAGTATGGCAACACCGTTAAGGTAGGTGCAGGAAACGTTGTTGACAGAGAGGGCTTCATGTTCTTAGCTGAGGCAGGTGCCGACTTCATCAAGATCGGTATCGGAGGAGGCTCCATCTGTATCACCCGTGAGCAGAAGGGCATCGGACGCGGTCAGGCAAGTGCCGTTATCGAGGTCGCAGCCGCACGTGACGAATACTTCAAGAAGACGGGCGTATACATTCCGATCTGCTCGGACGGCGGTATCGTTCACGATTATCACATGACTCTCGCACTCGCTATGGGTGCCGACTTCATGATGCTCGGAAGATACTTTGCACGCTTCGACGAGTCGCCTACACCCAAGACGATGATCAACGGTCAGTACGTCAAGGAGTATTGGGGCGAGGGCTCTAACAGAGCGAGAAACTGGCAGAGATACGATCTTGGAGGCAAGGCTAAGCTTTCCTTCGAGGAGGGTGTCGACAGCTACGTTACCTATGCGGGATCTCTTCACGATAACGTTGAAAAGTCTCTTTACAAGGTTAAGTCTACTATGTGCAACTGCGGTGCTATCACCATCCCCGAGCTTCAGGAGAAGGCTAAGATGACTCTCGTCAGTGCGACGAGCATTGTCGAGGGCGGATACCACGACGTTACACTCCGTACCACTACCGTTAAATAAAATGACACGGAGGCTATTTACTCTCTAGGGGTAGCCTCCGTCTTTGATAAAAGGATCAGTTATGAGTAAGCTATTTATACCCGAGGGTTATTCATCTCCCCTCGATCTTTACCGCACTCAGAAGGCGATATCCTTCATAAAGGACACCTTCCAGAGAAGACTTGCGGCATCCCTCAACCTCAAGCGTGTGTCGGCTCCCCTCTTCGTAACCGAGGACTCGGGACTTAACGACAACCTCAGCGGTAAGGAGAGACCCGTAAGCTTTGATATTCCCGACGTCGGCAAATCGGCTCAGGTCGTACACTCTCTAGCTAAATGGAAGAGACTCGCTCTCGGTGAATACAATTTCTACGTCGGAAACGGTCTTTACACCGATATGAATGCGATAAGACGCGACGAAGAGCTTGACAACATCCATTCGATCTACGTTGACCAGTGGGACTGGGAGAAGGTTATCACGAAGGACGAGAGAACTCTCGATTACCTCATCGAGGTGGCACAGAAGATAGTTACGGTTATCTGCGACACGCAGGAGCTTCTTAAAATAGATTTTCCCGAGCTCTCCTCTACCCTCTCGCGTAAGATGGTGGCGGTCACGTCTCAGGAGCTTGAGGATATGTATCCCACTCTTACCTCGAAGGAGAGGGAGGATGCATTCCTTAAGGAGCACAAGACAGCCCTTATTATGCAGATAGGCGGAAAGCTGAAGAGCGGAAAGCCCCATGATTCCCGTGCCCCCGACTATGACGATTGGCAGCTTAACGGTGATATTATGTTCTACAACGAGACTCTCGGCCACGCCTTTGAGATATCCTCGATGGGCATCCGTGTCGACAGAGATTCTCTTGACAGACAGCTCACTCTTGCAGACTGTGATGAGAGACGTAACCTACCCTTCCACAAGGCTCTCCTTGAGGACAGGCTCCCTCTCTCCATCGGCGGCGGTATCGGTCAGTCGAGACTCTGTATGCTTATGATAGGCTCCGCCCACATCGGTGAGGTTCAGGCCAGCATCTGGGACGACGAGACTCTTCGTCTTTGCCGTGAGGCGGGCATTAAGCTTCTCTGACGGAGGAAGATATGGAAGAAAACGAAAGACTCCCCGAGGAAATTCCCGAAAATAACGAGGGTGGCGAGGCAGTCGGATACAAGCCCTCCCTCTCATCCCGTATAGAGAATTTCTTCTACCACTATAAATGGCACACGCTTGTCGCATTCGTAGCGGTGATAGTGCTTGTAGTCATCGGAGTACAGATGTGCTCAAAGGATGACTATGACGCATACATCCTATATGCGGGCGACCACAGCGTGTCGAGAAAAGAGAATAACGACATCGCGGAGTACGTCAAGATCACGTCGGCAATAGAAAGAGTGTCCTCAGATTTTGATAAAAACGGTAAAACTACCGCGACCCTCCTCGATCTTTTCGCTCCGACTCCCGTAAGCGGGAAGGAGGAAAGCAGCGGCTTCTCTCTCGATAACGTGAATACACTTGAGTATGAGCTTATATCGGGCAGTGATTATTACGTGTGCTTCCTCTCGGAATACAACTATAACAAATACAAGATATGGGACGACGTCGAGGTCTTCGCACCCCTCGCTCCCTATGCGGGAGGAAACACCTCTCTCGTCTATTACGATGAGTGTGCGGTCTACCTCTCATCCACCGAGTTTTATAAGCTCGACGGCATAAGCTCTCTTCCGCCCGACACGCTCGTTTGCCTAAGAAGGCTGAGCACGGTTGCTTCCTTCTTTAATAAAAGGCACAACGAGAAGATGTATGAGCGTGCAGAGGTCATTATAGAAAACATCCTGACCTACGGACAGTAACGGCAGATCGCCCGTAGGGCGGCGGATATTTTCCCGCCGAAAAGCCCATCGCCCCTGCCCTGTATTAAAAAGCCCTCCCGAATTTCGGGAGGGCTTTTCACCTTATTTCTTCTTTTTTCATATACTGCCGATAGGGTCGGTACCCATACTTATTTATCGGAGTTACCTAATGAAAATAGTTATTTTTAAGTCTCCGCGGTTTCTTTCCCGCATCCTCTTCCGCCTGATGAGAGATAAATCAAAAGAACGCTGATATCCGCAGGGCTGACGCCACTGATGCGTGATGCCCGTCCAATGCTCTCGGGGCGGATGTGTGAGAGCTTCTCCCTCGCCTCGAGACGCAGACCTACAATATCGCTGTAATCAATATTCTCGGGAATTCTCTTCTCGTCAAGGCGACGCTGCTTCTCGGCCTCTCTCATCTCTCTTTTTATATAACCCTCGTATTTGATCTCAACACCAACCGAGAGGCGTATGGCGAGAGGCAGCTCTTTTCTGTCCTTATCTATCTCGGAGAGCATCTCGTAGTCGAGCTCGGGGCGTGCAAGAAGCTCGGAGAGCTTTACACCCGTAGTAATGGCGGTCGAGCCGTGACAGGCGAGAAATGCGTTGACCTCATCAGTCGGAGCGATATTCGTATGCTTGATACGGTGGATCTCCTCCTCGGTCATCCTCATCCTTTCGGTGAAGCGGGCATACCTTTCATCATCTATAAGACCGACGCTCCTGCCTATCGGGGTAAGACGCACGTCTGCATTATCCTGACGCAGAAGGAGTCTGTATTCACTCCTCGAGGTCATCATTCTGTATGGCTCGTCAGTACCCTTTGTCACAAGATCATCGATAAGCGTACCGATATATGACGAGTCACGGGGGAGTATCATAGGGTCTCTTCCCTGAATGGAGAGAGCGGCGTTTATGCCCGCTACAAGACCCTGTGCGGCGGCCTCCTCGTAGCCCGAGGTGCCGTTAAACTGACCCGCACCGAAAAGACCCCGTACCCTCTTGAATTCAAGGCTTGCGTACATCTCGTCGGGACGTGCACAGTCATATTCTATCGCATAGGCGTATCTCATTATCTCCGCATTCTCGAAGCCCTCAAGAGACCTTAGCATCTCATACTGCACGTCAGTGGGCATTGACGTGGAGAAGCCCTGAATATACATCTCATCGGTATCAAGACCGCAGGGCTCAACGAAGAGCTGATGTCTGTCCTTGCCCTCGAATCTGACAAGCTTCGTCTCGATAGAAGGACAGTAGCGAGGCCCTGTGCCTTCAATATTTCCCGAGTACATCGCCGAGCGTGAGAGGTTATCTAATATTATTCTGTGAGTCTCTTTGTTAGTATAGACGATATGACAGACTTCCTTGTTCGTCTCATCTCCCCCTATGACCTCGGAATCACGTGAGAAGGGGATCGGCTGATCCTCGCCCCTCTGCTCCTCGAGCCTCGATAGGTCGATAGAGCGTCTGTGGACTCTTGCCGGTGTGCCCGTCTTGAACCTGCGGAGCGATATACCCTTTTCAGCAAGCGATGCGGAAAGACCCTTTGAGGGAAGCATACCGTCAGGGCCTGAGGAATACACCTTGTCACCGACAAATATCTCACTCTCAAGGAACGTGCCCGCCGCAATAATGACCTTCTCGCACTCCCAGGTCTCGCCGAGGTGCGTCTTTACACCGCAGACGTGAAGGCCCTCGCCCTCACCCTCTGTAAGAAGCTCTACGATCTCCCCCTGAACAAGGCGGAGATTTTTTTCTTTTTCAAGAGTCGCCTTCATTATCGACTTATATTTATTTCTGTCCGCCTGAACACGCTTTGCACGCACAGCGGCACCCTTGCCGAGATTGAGGGTTCGTGACTGTATGGTAGCCATATCCGCACATCTGCCCATCTCACCGCCAAGGGCGTCTATTTCATATACGATATGACCCTTCGCCGAGCCGCCGACAGACGGGTTGCAGGGCATATTAGCCACCGCATCAAGCGATAGGGTGAAGAGAACGGTATCGCATCCCATTCTCGCTGCGGCGAGAGCTGCCTCACATCCTGCGTGACCCGCTCCCACAACGCAAACCTGTGCTTTGTAATTCATATTACTCCGTATAATGTAAATAATTATTTACTAAAATTAGTTTTTACACCTATACCGTGTTAAAATTTAACCCTCTTTACGTCGGTTACAATACCCCTTGACGTATCAAGCGTGAAGATAGCCCCCTCGGCAACAACCTCACCCACCGCGGGCTTGAACCTAGGCGGCATGTGAGTCCTCAAGGACTCGATGACACTCTCGGACGTAATACCGAGAATACCTCCCGACTCACCGCACATTCCGACGTCCGTGATATATCCCGTACCGCCCTTCAATATTCTTTCATCGGCGGTTTGCACGTGGGTATGTGTGCCGAAAACGATATTTATTCTTCCGTCGAAATAAGCGGCGACAGCAAGCTTCTCTCCCGTTGCCTCAGCGTGAAAATCAAGGATGGAAAAGTCATAATCCCCCTCGGTCTCACGCAGCACACGCTCTATATATTCAAAGGGAGAATTTAACACGGGGTCAATTAGTGCACACCCAAGAGCGTTAATCACAAGTATTCTGTATCCGAGAGCATCGACTGTGGTATATCCCCGTCCGGGAGCAGAGTCACCGAAATTGACAGGGCGTATTATCTCCCTGCACTCATCGAGGAAGGTATATACCGAGCGGTTTCTCATCGTGTGGTTTCCGCCCGTCAGGCAGTCCGCTCCCGACATAAGAAGCTTCTTCGCAAGCTCCTCGGAGGTGCCGGTAATAAACGCCGCATTCTCTGCGTTTACGATAACAAGATCGATCTTCTCCCTCTCTCTGTATTTCCAAAGATTTTTCGAGAGGTATTCAACAGCCCCCGGGCTTGTTACGTCGCCAAGTGTAAGAATTCTCATTTTTCTAAGCTTTCTATTTTTAAAATCAAATCAGTCCTAAAACGCCAGCAAGCATGAAGGATATTCCGCACACGATGGCTATCATCGACACAAAAAGACCTGTGAGGGTCATGGGTGTGAAGAACTCAAAATGCTTACGTGAGAGGAGTGCAAACGCAAGTGCGGGCACGGACAGAATAAGCGAGACGTACCACACGATCGGTGCGAGAATTATCGCTACCGCACCGAGGATGACAGAGATTATCGACCATATTCTGTTTCTGTCGGAGCGAGAAGCGGGAAGCTCGTATACGTCCTCACTCTCGTCAAGCGTATCCTTCTCCCTCTCGGTGTCGTATGTATCCTCTGTATTTTCTTCCTTATAATCCTCTCCGTCCTGCGAATAGGCTGCGGGAAGATTTTTCTCTTCGTCGTAATAGCTCATATATCCCTCTCCTTTTTCTCTAATATTTCAACCGAATCCTCGCCGTCAAGCTCCGATAGCCTTACTCTCACTATTTCGCTTGATGACGTGGGGATGTTCTTACCTACGTAATCGGGCTTGAAGGGCAATTCCCGCTGTCCTCTGTCGATAAGGACCAGGAGCTGTACTCTCGCAGGTCTTCCCTTTCTGAATATTCCGTCAATAGCACATCTGACCGTCCGCCCGGTATAAAGAACGTCATCGACAAGAATTATATTCTTGTTATTAACGTCGAAGGGGATGTCAGTGCCGTTCATCACGGGCTGGACGTCGAGCCTCGACAGATCGTCTCTGTAAAAGGTGATATCAATAGTGCCTACGGGGATGCGTCTCTCGCCTGCCATGGAAAGTGCCGAGGAGAGCCGTGAGGCTATGATCGCACCTCGCCTCTGTATACCTATTATCACGGTATCCTCCGTGACTCCGCCTCTCTCTATCAGCTCGTGAGCAAGCCTTCTCTCGGTTCTCGATATGGAGAGAGAATCCATTATTTTCGCCTTTAAATTCATAAAAGAGACCTTTCTCCTCCCTCTTTACCAAGCATTCATACAAAACTATTCTAACATAGAGAAAAATAAAAATCAATACGAATAAATAACAAAAAAACACTTAAACTAACAAAAAAAGAGGAGATACTCATCATAATGAACGAAGAAGGATACAAGCTCCCTATCTCAAAGGAAGAAAAAGGCGAGCTTATAAAAAGATACACACCAAAAACGAAAACGGCAAAAACGGTAGCACTCGCCGCATTCTTCGGCGGGCTTATATGTGCTCTGGGAGAGCTTATAAGACAAGGGCTTCTCTACCTCGGAGTGGATGGAGATGTCGCTCCGACTCTCGTCAGCCTCATATTCGTCACTCTTGCGTCACTCTTCACCGCCCTCGGGCTTTTCTCACGTATTGCGAGAGTGGCGGGAGCGGGCACGCTTGTGCCTATCACAGGATTCTCAAACTCGATAACCTCGGAGGCTATTGACTCGTCAAGTGAGGGCTACGTCCTCGGTGTCGGTGCGAAGATATTCACGGTAGCAGGCCCCGTTCTTCTGTACGGCACTCTCTCGGGAGTCCTCTACGGGATATATTTATACGTATCGGAGATGATTGGAAGATGAATAGAGTAAAGAAGCTTAACCGTCCGTCAAGGATCATAGCATATTCCTCCGTTGGCGGATGCGAGGAGTCGAAGGGCCCTCTCGGCGAGGCTCTCGACCTTGTCGATACAAAGGATAAGTTCGGACAGAAGACGTGGGAGCTCGCTGAGGGAGAGATGGGAAGATGTGCTCTGAATATCGCACTCACAAAATCGGGGCTCTCCCATAAGGACCTCGGTCTTTTGATCGCGGGAGACCTGCAGAATCAGTGTGTCGCAAGCTCGCTCGGGCTTGTGGATTTCGGCATTCCCTACCTCGGCGTATACGGTGCCTGCTCAACCTGTGCGGAGTCGCTCCTCATCCTCTCCTCACTTCTCAGCGAGGGCTACACCGAGAGAGGCTGTGCGGTAACGACCTCCCACAACTCCGCCGCAGAGAGGCAGTTCAGAACACCGATCGAATACGGAGGACAGAGAGCACCCTCGGCACAGTGGACGTCCACCGCGGCAGGAGCCTTCATTCTCTCGACGGAAGAGGGAGACCTCGGAGGCAAATACGGCTCGGTAGAGATAACCGAGGTTATGGCGGGCAGAATTGTCGACGGTGCGACCTCGGATGCCTCTAACATGGGCGGAGCTATGGCCTTCGCCGCCGCAGACAGCATCCTTTCGTACTTCGCCGACACGGGCTATGACCCACGCAGCTTCGACTGCATCGTGACGGGCGACCTCGGCAGGGTCGGTACGGATATTCTCCGCCACGTCCTGAAGGACAAGCTCCCCTCCGCCGCCACACGCCACGAGGATTGCGGACTTATCCTCTACGACTCAAAGGCTGCGGACGTTCACTCGGGTGCCTCAGGGTGCGGTACGTCGGCATCAGTTCTTGCGGCACACCTTCTCCCTCTCTTGGAATCCGGAGATTTAAAGAACGTTCTTTTCCTCTCAACGGGTGCTCTCATGTCTCCGACAAGCGTGCTCCAGGGAAAGACCATCGGCGGTGTCGCTCCGATAATAAGGCTCGAATCAAGAAAGGATGACGGTTAAATGGGCGTTTTTGAATCTGTTTTATTGGCAGGTCTTTTTGGCGGGCTTCTGTGTGCTCTGGCACAGCTGCTGATCGATCTTACCTCCCTCACCCCCGCACGGATTTTGACGGCATACGTCTCCTTTGGCGTGCTCCTCTATGCGATAGGTGTCTACGAGCCCCTCTTTGATACCTTCGGCGAGGGTGCGGCTCTCCCTCTCATCGGCTTCGGCGGAGCGATAGGCAGAGGAGTTAAGGAGGCTATTGAAAGGGACGGTGCAATCGGCATACTGACGGGCGGTCTTTCCGCCACTGCAGGAGGCATTACTCTCGCTCTTCTTCTCGGTCTTTTCGCCTCATTACTCTTTGGTAAGCGTGCCAAAAGAATGTAAACTCTTATTAGCAGAGAAGACGGATAAAACCGTCGATCCGAAAAGAGCCCCGCAGTGCACAATTATTTACAAAAAATATAGAAGGCTGAGCCTGTTTTTTTCCATTCTCCCTTGATTTTTAAATATTTTTATGATATAATAACTTTGATCAGTGTTAATAAGTTAATAAGTGATATTCACTACGTAGGAAAGGACGGTAAAAACTATGGATGAGCAGTCTAAAAACGAGCTTTCGGGCATTGTTGAAGAAATGATCCCCCAGCTAAGAAACAAAGTCACCGCAATCCCCTCAATATTCAACCTTTGGTTTGGCGACCTGAGACTGGTATCCCTCACGGATACTACCGCCATCTTCGTCACTCCGAGCGAGCTTAGAAAGAATATTTTAAATACCCAATATAGAGAAGTAATCAGGGAGACTCTCTCGAATATCATAGGCTTCGACGTGTCTATCGAGGTCTATGCCGAGTCGGCACCCGAGAAGAAGCCCGCGGCAGAAACGCTTGTCGATATCGATGAGGAGACCGTCCGTGAGGGCGAGGAGGAGGAGAGACGCATCGCCGAGTCGATCAACGCATCCTCCGACAAAAAATCGCTCCTTGACGATTACACCTTCGATAACTTTGTCGAGGGATCGTCGAACAAGCTTGCACGAGCTGCCTGCTTCGCCGTAGCGGAGGAGCCCAACACGTATAATCCCCTCTTCATTTACGGTCACTCCGGTCTTGGTAAGACTCACCTTCTCTATGCGGTTATCAACCATATGCGTAAGAATCACCCCGAGCTCAAGATCGTCTACAAGAGATGCGAGACCTTCCTCGACGAGCTTATCAAGGCGATCAAGAACGGTACCACCCACACCTTCAAGGAGAAATACAGATCGGCCGACGTCCTTCTTATCGACGACGTTCAGTTCCTTGCAGGCAAGGAGGGAACTCAGGAGGAGTTCTTCCACACCTTCTCCGCTCTCTACGAGGCGGACAAGCAGATCATACTCACCTCCGACCGACTTCCGATGGACATCAAGCCCCTCGAGGAGAGACTCAGGACGAGATTCGAGGGCGGACTTCTCGCTGACGTTCAGCCTCCCTCCTTCGAGCTTCGTATAGCCATCATTAAGAAGAAGGCGGACTCCATGGGTCTTACGATCTCGAACGAGCTTGTCGAGTACATGGCAGAGAGGCTTCAGAACAACATAAGACAGATAGAGGGAGTTCTCAAGAGGATATACGCTCTCTACTCGCTTACGAGCTCCGAGGTCACAAGGGAGAAGATCGACGACGTCATATCGATCATTGATCCCGGTAACATTCCCACAGACACCCTGATAGAGCGTATACTCTCGGCTGTCAGCCGCTCATACGGTGTCTCGACCGAGGATATGAAATCCAAGAAGAGGACGGATACCATCGCATCCGCCCGCCACGTAGCGATCTACATAATCAAGAAGCTGACCGAGCTCACCCTCAAGGAGATCGGAGCCATCTTCGACAGAGATTATTCGACGGTCATTTCCTCCGTTGACAAGGTGGATAAGAATATCAGGACAGTAAATAACTACGAGGCTGAGATAAACCGACTCATTAAGGAGATCAAGGGTGTGTAATTATCAACACCCGGATGTTAAAACGTCCTGAATATCATGCCGAAAACTTGTTATTTCAGTGTTGAAAACAGTGTTCAAAACTTGTGACATTTTCTCCCTGCATCTATCAACAGAGAAACACAAATTACACAGTCCAAAAAAGCTATACGCCGCAAGGACTTTTCGACTTTTCAACAATATCGGCATACCAATATCAATTACAATTACAACCTTTAATTATCCTTTATTCCTTCCTTTTTCTCCTCCGACAGTTGCGGAGTAACAAAAAACAGACAGAAAGGCTTTAAAAATGAAATTTACCATTAGTAAATCATCTCTTATGAGGGTGCTCACTCCTGCGATGGGTACTGTTTCCAACAAAAATACAATTACCTCGATAGAGGGAGTTCTCATCGAGACTCTAAGCGATAACGTTATCCAGATTTCAACATACGATATGAACAAGGGCTTCCGTGCCACCGTTGAGACAGTGTCCGTTGAGAGAGACGGCTCCTTCATTATCAATGCACAGAGACTCTATCAGACCGTAAGAGTTCTTCCCGATGACGATATCACCTTCGATATCGACGATAAGCTTGCGTGCCGTGTTTCCTGCGGTAAGGCATCCTTCTCCATGTTCGCTCTTCGTGGACAGGACTTCCCCAACCTCCCCGACCTCGTAACCGACAAGGGCTTCACCATCTCTGCGGATACTCTCCGTAAGATGATCTCGAAGGTAACTCACTCCATCGCCGAGGCTGATGCCAGACCCATGCTCTGCGGAGCGTTTATGAAGGTCACTCAGTCGGGTCTTGAGATCGTATCCTGCGACAGCTACCGTCTCTCGAGATGCCGTATGGCGTGTGATATCGGTAAGCTCGGTGATGATGACGTTGATTACTCCTTCATCGTTCCCGGACACGCTCTCGGTGAGCTTTCCAAGATTCTCGCCGACGGAGAAGAGGAGCTTTGCTACTTCTACCTCTCCCGTAAGCATGCTATTGTTAATAAAGGTAATATTGTATTCTTTACAAGACTTATTGACAGTGAGTACATAGATTATAACAAGATCATTCCCCGTGACAACAACATTCTCGTGACCGTTGACCGTGACAGACTCCTCTCGGGTCTTGAGAGAGCTAACATCATCGCTGAGGAGAAGATTCAGGGAAGCGGAAGAAGCTACGTTAAGCTCTCCTGCGAGGGTCATTACCTCAACCTTACCTCCACATCCGTCAACGGCGGTGTAACCGATGAGATGGACTGCGTGCATGAGGGTGACGATATTGACATCGGCTTCAACTGCCGTTACCTCATCGATGCCGTAAAGGCAGCAGAGGGCGAGGAGCTTCTCATCAAAATGAAGAGCTCTAACCAGGCTATCACCATCGAGCCGAAGGAAATCACCGACGAGCTTGATTACTTCTACCTTATCCTTCCCGTAAGGATGAACGAGAACAACTGATAATATGAGGCTTCTTCGCTTTTCGGCAGAGGGCTTCCGTAATATCGAGAGGTGTGATATAGAGTTCTCCGACGGAGCTAACCTTCTGGTCGGCGGAAACGCTGAGGGAAAGACGAATGCCATCGAGGGAATATATCTCTTCTCGAGGGGACGCTCATTCCGTACGTCGGACGATAAGGAGCTCATAGGCTTCGGCAAGGAGGGCTTCCGCATCTCGATAGAGTATGAGGATGGGGACGGTGTATCCGTGCTTGAATACGCACTCTATGGGCGTCAGAGGCAAAGGAAAAAGAACGGATATAAGCTCTCAGGAGTATCCGAGATGCTCGGTAACTTCCGTTCGGTCCTCTTCTTCCCCGATGATCTTAGGCTTGTGAAGGGTGAGCCCGAGGAGAGACGCTCGTTTTTGAACGTTGCGATATCGCAGTGCTATCCTTCTTATATTTCGGATTACAAAAGATTCAAGGAGGCTCTTGAAAACAGAAATTCTCTTCTCAAGAGTGCGGCCAAGGGGCAGTATTTCGATATCTCCGAGCTTCAGGCGTGGGGAGACGTAATGGCTGAGTACTCGGCTGATATATGTATAAAAAGAAGAAAATACGTCTCTATGCTCGAGGTATACGCAAGGGAGCACGCACACACACTCTCAGGAGGACGTGAGGAGCTGACTCTCTCTCATAAGTGTGATATCCCCGATGAAATAACCGACAGGGAAGCTGTTAAGAACGAGTATAGAAGAGTGTATACCGAGAATCTCGAGCGTGAGAGGGCGGCGGGCACGTCACTCTTCGGACCGCAGAGAGACGATCTCATAATAAAGATAAACGGCACCGTTGCCAAGAGCTTCGCATCTCAGGGACAGCAGAGATCCTGCGTACTCTCCCTGAAGCTTGCCGAGGGCGGTGTTATAAAGGAAATTTTCGGAGAATACCCCGTGTTTCTCTTCGATGACGTGCTCTCCGAGCTTGATGAGGAGCGGCGTAGATACGTTGCGGGAAAGATCGGCGGTATGCAGACTGTTATTACGTCCTGCGAGGGTACTGAGAGTCTGTCGGGAGACGTGCGAGTGATACACGTCGAGGGAGGTAATTATGTATCTTCACATAGGTAACGGAAAGAGTGTGAGAAAGAGGGACGTTATAGGTATCTTTGACCTCGATACGGCAACTGTTTCGGGCATAACGAAAAAATTTATAAACAAAATGCAAAAGGACGGTAGGCTTGAATACTACGATATCGACCTTCCCCGTGCTTTTGTGCTTGCAAACGACGGTAAGGAATCGTTTGTGAGGCTCTCGCGTATATCCTCGACGGGACTCAAGCAGAGGATCGAGGGCACAGGCTTTGACGAATGATTGACTAAAGCCGATAGGTTTTGGTTTTGCTTCTATAATTGATATTCAAAGAGAACGGAGAAAAGGAATGTCTTCAGAAATCACAAATGAAATGAAGAGCTATGACGATAGCCAAATACAAGTCTTAGAGGGACTTGAGGCGGTCAGAAAAAGACCCGGTATGTACATAGGTACTACCTCTATCAGAGGTCTTCACCACCTTGTATACGAGATCGTCGATAACTCGATAGATGAGGCACTGGCGGGTGAGTGCGACTGCATCACCGTAACCATCTGGCCTGATAACAGCGTATCCGTACAGGATGACGGACGTGGAATTCCCTCGGGTATGAACGAGAAGCTCGGACTCCCCACCCTCGAGGTAGTATATACCGTCCTCCACGCAGGAGGAAAGTTCGGAGGCGGCGGATATAAGATCGCAGGAGGTCTTCACGGAGTAGGTGCATCGGTCGTTAACGCTCTTTCCGAGTGGGTAGAGGTCGAGAACTGCCGTGACGGTCTCAGATATACCGAGCGTTTCGAGAGAGGTGCTGTTGCACGTCCCTTCAAGTGTGAGGGCGATTCGGAAGGAAAGCACGGTCTTTTCGTACGCTTCAAGCCCGATCCCACGATCTTCGAGGAGACGGTGTTCGAGTATGAGACCATTCTTACAAGAATGCGTGAGCAGTCCTTCCTTAACGCGGGAGTCAAGATCGTTCTCGAGGATAAGAGAGAGGGAATGGAGAGGACGGAGGTCCTTCACTATGAGGGCGGTATCGTCTCCTTCGTAGAGTACCTCAACAACGAGAAGAGAGGAACACCTCTTCATCCTACCGTTATTTACATGAAGGGCGAGAAGGACGGCTCGATTGCCGAGGTAGCTATGCAGTACAATGACAGCTACAACGATACGATCATCTCCTTCGCTAACAATATGGCAACCATAGAGGGCGGTACTCACGAGACCGGCTTCAAATCCGCTCTTACCAAGGCTATCAACGATTATGCAAGGAAGATCGGAGCTATCAAGGGTGACGATAAGGGCTTCTCGGGTGATGACGTCCGTGAGGGTCTCGTTGCTATCATCTCCGTAAAGCTTACCGACGCACAGTTCGAGAGCCAGACGAAGGCGAAGCTCGGTAACAGTGAGATAAGAACTCTTGTTGATAACATCGTGTCGCAGAAGCTCGAGGAATACCTCGAGGAGAATCCTGCGGCGGGTAAGATAATAATCGAGAAGGCTATGGCGGCTAACCGTGCAAGAGAGGCGGCGAGACGTGCAAGAGAGCTTACAAGACGTAAGAACGTGCTTGAGGTCTCTACCCTTCCCGGAAAGCTTGCAGACTGCAACGAGCGTGAGGCTAGACTCACCGAGCTCTACCTCGTAGAGGGAGACTCCGCAGGAGGATCTGCCAAGAACTGCCGTGACAGCCGATTCCAGGCTATCCTTCCTCTCAGAGGAAAGGTTCTTAACGTAGAAAAATCAAGACTTGATAAGGTCTATTCAAACACCTCGCTTATTCCCATCATCCAGGCACTCGGATGCGGTATCGGAGACGACTTCGACATCACGAGATTGAGATACGGAAAGATCGTAATTATGGCCGATGCGGACGTCGACGGCTCGCACATCCGCGTGCTTCTTCTTACCTTCTTCTTCCGTCATATGAAGCAGCTTATCGAGGGCGGTCACATCTACCTCGCACAGCCTCCGCTTTACAAGGTGCATAAGGGTAAGGCACTCAGATATGCATTCTCCGATGAGGAGAGGGATAAGTATATTGAGGAGCTCGGCGGACGCGGAGTTGAGTCCGAGAGATATAAGGGTCTTGGAGAAATGGACCCCGAGCAGCTCTGGGAGACTACTATGAACCCCGAGACGAGAACGCTTCTCAAGGTCACTGTTGAGGATGCCCTTGCATGTGACGAGATATTCTCGGTGCTCATGGGAGACATGGTCGAGCCGAGACGTGAGTTTATCACAAAGAATGCGAAATTCGTTGAGAATCTCGACATTTAAACCGAAGAGGGAAAAATATGGAACACAATTATAAAAGCACGGATATAGAATTTCCGCTTCAAAGAATAGAAGAAAGAGATATGGAGCGTGAGATAAAGACCTCGTTTATCGAGTATTCGATGAGTGTCATTACCTCAAGAGCTCTTCCTGACGTGCGTGACGGTCTCAAGCCCGGACAGAGACGAATTCTCTACGCTATGTACGAGGACAACCTTACGCACGATAAGCCCTTCCGTAAGTCGGCGACGACGGTCGGTAACGTGCTCGGTAGATACCATCCGCACGGTGACTCCGCCGTGTACCAGTCTATGGTAAGAATGGCACAGGACTTCTCGCTCAGATATCCCCTTGTAGAGGGTCACGGTAACTTCGGTAACGTCGACGGAGACAGTGCCGCTGCATACCGTTACACCGAGGCGAGAATGAGTAAGATCGCCGCTCATATGATGAGCGACATTGAGAAGAAGGTTGTTCCCATGACGAGGAACTTCGATAACACGAGAGACGAGCCCACGGTGCTTCCCTCCCGCTTCCCTAACCTTCTTGTAAACGGCTCTGTCGGTATCGCCGTAGGTATGGCGACCAACATCCCTCCCCACAATTTAACCGAGGTTGTCAACGGTGTAATTTACCGTATGGAGAACCCCGAGTGCTCTGTCGATGAGCTTATGGAGTTCATTAAGGGTCCCGACTTCCCCACCGCCGCTATTATATACGGCTCACGCGGTATCAGAGAGGCGTACGAGACGGGCAGAGGACGTGTATACGTAAGAGCAAGAGCTACCATCGAGGATGAGCACAGACGCATCATCTTCACTGAGATCCCCTATATGGTAAACAAGGCTATGCTTATAGAGAACATAGCCAACCTCGTAAAGGATAAGAGGATCGAGGGTATCACCGCACTCCGTGACGAATCAGGAAGAGGCGGTATGAGAATAGTAATTGAGTACAGAAGAGACGCAAATGCGGAGGTCATACTCAATCAGCTCTACAAGTTCACTCAGCTTCAGGATACCTGCTCGGTCAATATGCTTGTCATCGACGGAGGCGAGCCCAAGACACTCTCCCTTCCTGCGATCCTTGATAAGTATATCGAGTTCCAGAAGAACGTAATCACCAACCGTGTTAAATTTGACCTTGATAAAGCACTTCGTGAGATGCACATCCTCGAGGGCTACAAGATCGCTATCGACAATATCGACGAGGTTATAAGAATAATCAAGACGAGCGATAGCATCCCGAATGCTAAGGAGAGACTTATTGAGAGATTCGGACTTTCCGAGGCTCAGGCTCAGGCGATAGTCGAGATGACTCTCGGTAAGCTGTCGGGACTTGAAAGACAGAAGGTTGAGGACAGACTCGCACGCCTTGCAGTGCTCGTTGAGGAATACAGAGGTATTCTTGCAGACGAGGCTAAGGTTATCGAGATCATCAGAAACGAGCTCAACGAGATTAAGGATAAGTACGGTGACGAAAGACGCACCGAGCTTGTTGAGGCGACCGAGGAGATCGACCTTGAGGACCTCATTGAGAGACACACCTGCGTTATCACCGTAAGCCACACCGGCTATATCAAGAGACAGAGAGCAGACGTCTACTCCGCACAGAACAGAGGCGGTAAGGGTGTTGTAGGTATGAAGACCAAGGAGGATGACTTCGTCGAGGACGTTATAGTCGCAAACAGCCACTCCCACCTTATGTTCTTCACCAACAAGGGACGTGTATACTCGAAGAAGGCGTACCGTATCCCCGAGGCAGGAAAGCAGGCTAAGGGAACGAACCTCGTCAACATTATCGAGCTTGCAGAGGGCGAGATGGTTACGGCTATCATCCCCATCACCGAGTTCCTTGAGGGCGAGTACCTCACCATGATAACCAAGAAAGGTGTCACGAAGAGAACGCTCCTCTCCGACTTTGAATATCAAAGACGCGGCGGTAAGATCGCTATCAACCTTGACGATGACGACGAGCTTATCTTCGTACGTCACACCACGGGTAACGAGAGCCTCATCATCGCTACAAGAAACGGTATGGCGGTAAGATTTGACGAGAACAACGTCAGAAGCATGGGCAGAACGGCACGCGGAGTTCGCGGTATTACCCTTGAGGATGACGACTACGTAGTAGGTGTTGCACTCGTTGACGATACGAAGACACTTCTCACCGTTACCGAGGGCGGTATGGGTAAGAGAACCTCGTTCGATGACTTCAGACAGATGAAGCACCGTGGAGGTAAGGGTGTTACCTGCCACAAGATCACAGAAAAGAGCGGTAAGCTTTCATCCATCATTACGGTAGGTGAGGACGATGATATCATGCTTATCACAAACGAGGGTACGATAATCCGTACCTCGGTATCCGGAATAAACGTTTATTCAAGAACCGCTACGGGTGTCATTATTATGAGACTCGATGAGGGAAGCTACATCAATAACGTAGCACGTCTTGAGCGTGAGGAGGACATCGAGGCTGAGAGTGCCGCTGTTGAGAGTGAGATCAAGTCCATGGAGGCTATGGCTCCTAAGGCAGAGACCGTACCTACCGAAGACGAGGAAGAAGTCTGATGTTAGGGGCGTGTATTAAAAAAGTACTGTCGGTTTTACTTATTGCAGTTGTTCTTCTCTCGGTTCTGACTCTTTCGTCATGCGACAGAAAGTATGATGAGGACGAGGTGCTCGAGAATGCGGAGAAGCTTCTTCGCACCGCTGAGATTTTGAACGAGGTGTATTACGGACGCGGAATTTCGTACATTCACACGTCATATCAGGACGGCTATTATTATGAGGCCGATCCGATACACCTCGCAACCCTCGGCTTCTCAACGATAGATGAACTGAAGAGGATGACCCTTGCGACCTTTACTGCGGGATATGCAAACGAGCTGTTTTCGACCAAGCTTAATATGATAGTCGATAATGACGGTGTCTATGAAATGGCTCGCTATTTCCAGAGATATGACACAGAGAATCCCGAGGAGCCCGTATGTATCATGGTATACAGCAAGGCAAAGATTGTGAAAAAAGGCAGTATTGTATATGATTATTCATCTCTTCGCGTCACGGGAGTTAAAAAGCAAACGGTTTACGTGACCGTTACCGCGACAGTGTATGATGATGACGGCAACAGTCAGAAGACCAATATCGTTCTCAACCTTATCGAAGAGGATAACGGCTGGAGAATAGACAATCCTTGCTACGCAAATTACAACAGCGTCAAGGACAGATACGATGATCTGAATAAATAAACTATACATAAGGAGTGCTGAAATGACGTTCAACGAAAAGCTTGTAAAGCTCAGAAAGCTGAGAGGTATCACTCAGGATGAATTTGCGAGTGCAGTAGGAGTATCAAGACAGGCAGTCTATAAATGGGAGTCGGGACAGTCCTATCCCGAGGTTTCCAAGCTGATAGAGATCAAGACTCTCTTCAATATCAGCATCGACGACCTTCTTGACGACAATTACGAGGTAATTATCCCCGAGAAGAAGAAGAGACTTTCCTCACACCAGAAGCGTGCTATCGAGAATATGGTTAAGGCTGAAGAGGGTATCGCAGTGCCCGAGATCGAGGAGGCAGCTGCAGAGGAGCCCGTAGCAGAGCCTGTTCCCGTGGCGGCAGAGCCCGTTCCCGTGGTCGAAGAGCCCACTCCCGTAGCGGCAGAGCCTGCTCCCGTAGCAGAGCCCGTTCCCGTAGCGGCAGAGCCCGCTCCCACAGCTGATGAGACTCCCAAGGAGGAGTCTGAAAAACGCGGATTCTTCAAGAGACTCTTCGGAAGATAAAATCGTTGGGTGAGGTCCTGTACTTGTTATACCGTACGCAGGGTCTCACCCAAAATATCTTTTAGTAGCTTTTACGTTTAAAAATCCCCCTCCCTGCCAATAATCAATTAAAAAAGCTTGGGAGAATTATGTTACGGGGATGTCAGAAAAAAATCGTATTTTTGAAAAATACAGGCAGTAAACTATTTGATGAGGCATATTTTGTAATAAGCGATAAGGCGGACAGCGAGAAAATATGCAGAACGGATATGATTACCGAGGCAAACAGAATAATTGACGAGTGTATAGGAGACAGAGACGGAGCTTATAAGGATGGAATATTCTCTAAGCTTGGCAGGATAGTGAAGAGAGGATTTTTACCCTTCTCTCTTGGTGTTTGTTTGTCGCTGGGAGTTATAATATTGTTCGCCATTTTATCTAAATAAAACTTAAAATCAGAAAGGAATAAGCCTAAAATGTAAAATAAACTTCGCATTTTTGTGGCTTCAGAATAAAAAAGTGCAAAAAAATACAAAAGGAAAAGAAAGGCAGAAGGATGCTAAGGTCAAGGTAATGGTCCTCGGCGGTCTTGAGGAGATCGGCAAGAATATGACCGTTATCGAGTACGGCAACGACATCATTGTTGTCGACTGCGGTATGGGCTTCCCCGATGAGGATATGCCGGGTGTCGACCTCGTCATACCCGATATAAGCTATCTCGTACAGAATGCCGATCGGGTGCGTGGTATACTTATCACCCACGGTCACGAGGATCATATCGGTGCTGTACCCTACATCCTCCGCCAGATCAACGTGCCTATTTACGGCACACGTCTCTCACTCGGAATTATTGAGGGTAAGCTCGATGAGCACCCTATGATTACCGAGCCTGAGCTTTATACCGTTGAGGCGGGTGACGTTATCAACCTCGGAGTTTTCAAGGCTGAGTTTATTCACGTCAACCACTCCATCGCAGATGCGTGTGCGATTGCCATCAGGACACCCGCAGGCATTATTTATCACTCGGGTGACTTCAAGCTCGACGTATCTCCAATCGACGGTAATATGATGGATCTTGTAAGGATCGGTGAGCTTGGACGTGAGGGTGTTACCCTTATGCTTTGCGAGTCCACGAATGCCGAGAGGCAGGGCTTCACTCCCTCGGAGAGGACGGTCGGCTCATCCCTTGAGAGAATTTTCGCTCAGTACGATAACAAGAGACTTATTATAGCCACCTTCTCCTCAAACGTTCATAGAGTTCAGCAGATCATCAATTCAAGTGCAAGGCACGGCAGAAAGGTTGCTGTCCTCGGAAGAAGCATGATCGGTGTAATCGGTGCCGCCGCTGAGCTTGGATATATGGAGCTTCCCGACGGAGTACTTATTGACGTCTCGGAGATCAAGAGATACAGACCCGAGGAGATTACTCTTATTACCACCGGCAGCCAGGGCGAGCCTATGTCCGCCCTTTACAGAATAGCCTTCTCCGAGCACGATAAGGTTAAGCTTTCGGCTAATGACGTCGTTGTTCTTTCATCGAGTGCGATCCCCGGTAACGAGAAGCTTGTCGGTAAGATCATTAACGCACTTGTCAGAGGCGGAGTTAAGGTTGTAAACGATTCTGTTGAGGACGTGCACGTCTCCGGTCATGCCTGCAGTGAGGAAATCAAGCTTTTGATGTCCCTCCTTAAGCCTAAATTCTTAATGCCCATTCACGGTGAATACAGACACCTCTATGCGTGCAAGGATATCGGTGAGTATATGGATATCCCCTCCGAGAATATCTTCGTTGGTGAGATCGGTAAGGTGCTCGAGGTATCGAAGAAGGCCGCTAAATGGGCGGGCGAGGTTCCCTCGGGTAAGGTGCTCGTCGATGGCTCTGGCGTCGGTGATATCGGCAGCGTTGTTCTTCGTGACAGAAGGCATCTTGCAGAGGACGGTCTTGTTGTAGTTGTTGCGACGGTTGATCTTAAATCCCGTCTTATCGTATCCGGCCCCGATATTGTTTCACGTGGTTTCGTATACGTTAAGGAGAGTGAGGATCTTATGCGTGAGGTCAGATCTATCGCAGAGGAGTCGCTTGAACGCCTCTTCTCAAAGAGGATAAACGATTGGGCACAGATCAAGGGTGCTCTTCGTGACGATCTCGCTAAGTTTATCTTTAAGGAAACGAAGAGAAAGCCTATGATTCTCCCCGTGATCATGGATATATAATACTTATAAAACGGATGCTTTTTCTGTTAAAAACAAAAATATCCATCAAAAAAAGGACGAGATTTCTTCGTCCTTTTTCTTTCTTGAATTTTTTAATCCACATTGCGGTGCGTACTCCGCCTGGTGAGAGCTGTCGGTGTGGGCTAAGCCGTTAAGAGTGCCGTCGACACAAACGTGAAAGACGTCATATCCGTTCTTTGCGTTAACACCGAGAGTCCTCAACCACCCAAAAGCGTATGGCTCGGAATATTTATAACCTAATGCGTTAGTATATTGCTTTCTTTCCTGCGGAGTCAGATAAGCATGTCTTTTATCATTTTTCAAAAATGACATAGCCCTTTTTAATTGAATGTAATATATTCACAGGAACGGTTTCTTTTTTGTATGGTTTGTTTTTTGTGTTTTTTATTCATTATCGCCTCCACTCCCATATTTTGTGACGCCAAAATAATCTCAATCACAGCTTTCACATTCGATTTCACGCATTAACGCCCGAAAGTGTAAATTAAATTTAACATTTTGTAAAGATACCTTTAACAATTCAAAATTCAGTTGAAAATTACCGTCCGTTGATATATAATGTATCTATCAAAATGATTGGAGAGATCATGATAAATTTATTTTGGGAAAACATTGTTACCCTGAATCTCAACAGCTTTGAGAATATAGGTATCAATTTCTATATAAATATCTTTCTTTTCTTCGTTGCGATTGTGTTTTGTCTCTTCGCTCTGTATATTGAGCAGACGAGGGGTATCATTCAACTGTTTATCTCTCAGCTGAAGCGTCACAAAGCAACTGCACCTGAAGATGCAAAAACTCTGAAGTCGCTCGGACTTGACTCCAAGTGGATGCTTAAGAGAATCATAAAAAACAACCGTATGCTCTCAAGAATTGTCGGACGCACTGAGCAAAAGCAATATACCCCCGAGGAATATATGCTGCTCAAGCGTGCAGATAGAAAAAACGCTGAAAAAATTGATTTTAACACAGAAAAATTCTATATTTTGCCCGAATCCTCGAGTAGAGCAGACGATATTTATGCAAACTATGGATTCTCACTTGGAAGATTTGTTGTCTTCTGCATCTTTATAATGATAATATACGTAGTAATAGCGGTTCTCAGCCCCGAGATTATCAGAGCGATAGACAACGCCATCGGCGAGAATAAAGGCCCTGATCTAAGTGACTATTATTACGAACAGATCAAATAAATAAAAAACAGAGAATTAAACCGATTATCTAACGAAAAACCTCGGTAAAAATTCTCTGTTTTTTCTTTTATTTTTTGTTTTACTTATTTATTCTTTGTAATTTATCTTGTTTACGTGGTGTTTTTGATTGTAAGCTGTGCTTTCCCGGCAAATGTAAGTTGTGCTTCCTTTCTGGTTGTAAGCAGTTCTTCCCTTCTGATGCTTTTATGATACGTACAATATTTGCACAAGACCTTTTCTTGATAATAGGTATATACATATCTAAAACTGGCGTAACATCAGAAGAAAGCTCCGTGAATAAATATTTTCACGTTGCTTTGCAGCAAGTTTATAGCCTGCTTTAGCACAGATTACACAGCAAAATCAAAATATTATTAAAATTCAATTACCAAAAAATGGTAACTTTATACCTCGTCAAGGAAATCACTGCCGCAAATCGCCTTAAGAAGATCATCAAGGTCCTCGTTGTCCTCGTAGAAGAGCGTGAGGGTCTTTTTTCTTCCCTTATCGACAATTTTAGCCTTTCTTCCGAGCTGTCTCTGTATTTTAAGCTCCATTTCACGCAGATAATCAACGAAAGGAACCTCTTCTACGTCCTCTTCATCGGTCTTAGGCTTGTTTGCGAGTCTGTTTATTCTCTTAACCTCTTCCTCAAGCTGACGTACGGACATATCTCCCTCTGCGGCTCTCTGAGCAAGTAAAAGCATCGATTCGGTGTCTTTTACACCTAAAAGTGTCCTTGCATGACCTGCAGAAAGCTCTTTCGCGGCTACCATAGTGCTGATTTCCTCGGGTAAATCGAGTAAACGCATGGAATTTGCTATTGCAGAGCGGCTTTTTCCAATTCTTTCGGATAATTCCTCTTGTGTAAGGTTATACTCGTTAATTAAAGCCTTAAATGCTGCCGCTTCCTCTATCGGATTGAGATCTTCTCTTTGAATATTCTCAATAAGGGCAATTTCAGCTACTTCTTTATCGCTTTTATCAAGAATAATAGCGGGAATTTCACTAATTCCGGCAAGCTTGCATGCTCTGAATCGTCTTTCACCTGCAATTATCTGGTATCTACCGTCACCGTACTCACGTACGAGGATGGGCTGAAGAAGTCCCTGCTCTTTTATTGAATTTGCAAGCTCCTCTAGTGCTTCCCTATCAAAATACTTTCTCGGCTGGTCAGTTTTTGGGTCTACAAGCGATATTTTTAACTCAGTTACCGTGTTTTTTGCGTTATTTTCCTCGTTTGAACGTGAATTGTCGAAAAATATTGCATCAAGTCCCCTTCCGAGACCGCTGTTTCTTTTTGCCATAATGTGCTCCTTTTATAGATTGATACTGTAAATAAGTAGAAATATTACTATTTTTACAGTGCTTTCTTGAAATATTAGATGTTTTTCGCTTATGTTTCACGTGAAACATAAGCATTTTGTTTATGAATAGTGTTTATAATGGATTGTTTCACGTGAAACAATTAAATTCTAAGCATGAGCTCTTTTGCTACCGCAGCGTACTCTAAAGAGCCTTTTCCGTAAGGATCGTGGTAACAAATAGGTTCTCCGTATCCGGGAGCCTCTGAAATTCTAACAGTTCTTGATATTGGAACCTTAAATAATGTGTCTGCATAATACTTTTTGAGCTCTGCAACGACCTGATTTGTCAAAGTCAGCCTTCCATTGTACATTGTAAGCAGTATTCCAACTATCTGGAGCGTGGGATTATAGAGCTGTCTTATCTTTTTGATGGTATTTAAGAGCTGAGAGAGGCCTTCCAGTGAGTAAAATTCACATTGCATAGGTATTACAACTCCATCCGAGATGGATAATGCCTCGACTGTAAGCATTCCAAGTGAGGGAGGACAGTCTATAAATATGTAATCATAGTCTTCTTTTATGCTATTTAATGCAATTTTAGTGAATTCTGCGTCTTCTTCAAGCTCATAAAGTTCAATTTCTGCACCCGCAAGGTCAATTGTTGCAGGTACAACAGATAAATTTTTGAATTTAGTCTTTATTATAGTATCTTTTATGTCGCATTTACCTATAATTACGTCATAAATAGATAATTTAATCTTGTTTTTAGCTATACCAAGACCGCTAGTGGCATTTCCTTGGGGATCCATATCGATCATAAGTACTTTTTTGCCTTTTTTAGCAATCTGTGCTGCTATATTTACGCAGGAAGTGGTTTTTCCTACTCCGCCTTTCTGGTTTGAAAATGAAACGACCTTTGCCATAATTGTACCTCTGGTAATGTTTTTCTGATATAAGTATATCATTTTTATATGTTTTTGTCAATAATTTGTGCTTAAATCTGTAAATTTTGTTTGAAAAACACTATTTTGTTTCACGTGAAACATTTTCTACCGAAGTCTAGACAAACGGGAATATTTATAAAAATCCATACGAAATATGGTAAAATATGGTACATCACTGCGGTTTTTATGCTTACTTGAGCGATTTTTGCGTTTTTTGTGTTCAAATAAATACGAAAACTCGTAAGAAATACGATTTAAATTGAATGAAAGCAATAAAGCTTTTCTTGACTTTTATTCCTATTTATGATAAAATTTATGTGATGATAATTTAGGTGGTATTTATGAAGACTTTAATTTACCTTGTAAGGCACGGTGAAAGCTTAGGAAATAAAAATTCACAGTTTTTGGGTCATACCGATCTTGATCTCAGTGAGCTTGGATACACCCAGGCTGATATGACGGCCGATGCACTTCGTGACGTTCATTTTGATGCGATATACTCCTCCGATCTTATTCGTGCTTATAACACGGCACTTCCTCATGCTAGGTTGCGTTCTATGGATATTGTTCCGTCAAAGAACCTTCGTGAGATCTACGTAGGTGAGTGGGAGGGAATGCTCGTCGAGGATATTAAAGCTAAATATCATGATGAATTCTGGTATGGCTGGCGTGCCGGTTACGGTACCTTTACCACTCCCGGAGGCGAGTCTGTTTTGGGGGCGGGAAGGCGTTTCTATAACGAAATGGAGAGGATATCTAAGGAGAATTCAGGTAATACCATTCTCGTTACCGCACACGCTTCTGTCATAAGAACTTTCTATGCTCTGACTCTCTCTACACCCCCTGAACGAATTGCGGACGACGTTCCTTTCCCGAGCAACGCTTCCTATTCTATCTTTGAATACGAGGATGGTAAATTTACACCTATCTCTTATTCAAACGATAAGCATATGGGAGATCTTGTTACCTTCATTTCGGATAAGAGAATTGAAAAGTAATTGCCTGTTTTGTTAAAAAACACCGACACCTATCAAGCTTAAACCGAAAAATGGCATTTTTGTTCTCTACGCTGGTATAACACTTACTGTATAAGATAAGAAAAAACAATCAAGCTATCGAGAAAATAATAAAAGCAGCCCTGACGTGTAGAATTTTCTTACACACCAAGGCTGTTTTTTTATTAGTAATACCTACTGAAACTGCAAAATATGTAAACTAATGTTTACAAGTAAACCGCGTTTTGTTCTTTTGCCTTCTTTGCAAGTGAGCGGATGGCAAATCTCGCACCGAGATATCCGACAATTGACGTAGCTACCCAGCTGATGGGGTAGGATATGAGAAGAAGCTCATACGTGTAGTTGATCGGGAAGATGCAGGATACCCAGAAGACACGGAAAACACACATGCCGAAGAATGAAAGAAGGAATGGGAAGATTGAGTGTCCAAGTGCACGCATTGTACATGAGGCAACGTCATACAGACCGCATATGAAGTAGAAGCTGGTATAGTAAATGGACTTCGTAAGAGCTGTCTGATATGCGATCTCGCCGGCTGAGTCGGGGGCACCTCTGACGATTCCGTAAAGCGAAAGGAGAGGCTCTTGGAAAAGAAGGATCATACCTACAAGAGAAAGGCCTACAAGCGAAACAAATGCGAAGTTGATATACAAGCCTCGCTTGACACGCTTAACGTTAAGAGCACCTAAATTCTGGCTTGTGTAGGAGGTCGTTGCTATTGCGACAGAGTGCATGGCGGTGTAAATAAAGCCGTCAAGGTTTGTCTTGGCTGAATTACCGTTTATAATCGGGGTGCTTCCTGAAGGATGTGCCAGCATATTATCAAGTCTTACAATACTTGACTGTATGGCCATATTTGATATAGAGATGCACGCACCTTGTATGGCTGAAGGAAGACCGATGTAAAGAATACTCTTGCACTCACGGGCTGAAAGCTTCATCTTCTTTAGGCTTATTCTTGTATATTCATCACTGTTTATAAGCACGATGAATAACCATACCGTCGAAAAGACCATCGAAAGCACTGTGGCAAGCGCAACACCCTCTACCGACATTTCGAAGACAAGTACAAAGACGAGATTCATAAGAACGTTAGTAATTCCCGAAACGCTGAGTACAATAAGAGGTGTTCGTGAGTCGCCTCTGGCTCTCAGAATGGCTATGAAGAAGTTCGTAAGGGAAATGAAGGGAAGACCAAGGGAGTAGATCACCGCATAACGTGTTGCAAGCTCAAGCAGGTTTCCCTTGTTGCCGAGCATTATAAGGATGTCTCTTGAACAGAATACGCCGATCACGGCAGTTAAAAAACCGAAAATCAGTGAGATCAGAATGGACGTGTGCACGGCGTTCTGTGCTGATTCCTTGTCGCGTGCACCGATATGGCGTCCTATAATAACGTTGGCACTCACTGAAAAGCCGATGAAAATACTTACAAGAAGGGAAGTGTAGGACCCCGTTGTGCCGACTGCACCGACTGCATTTGGCTCGTCAGAGAGGCTGACTATCATCATGTCCGCCGCATTGTAGAAGGTCTGTAAGAGGTTTGTAACTATGATTGGAAAAGCAAATACTAACAGCTTTGAAAATATCGGGCCGTTTGTGAAGTCAATACTCTTTTTAGTCCTTGTCATGTCCTGTCTCCTTTCTTTTGGGTACCAATAGTAATATACTCCTCTTCTTCCGAAAAGTCAACCTGTTTTTTGAAAAATTATATAATTATTAAATAAGCAATGGATTCACGAAAGAGCTTTAAAAACCCGCTGAAAAAGCCAATAATGCAAACAAAGATTTACATTATCGGCTCTTTTGTTACTGAATGGTTACAATGGAGGTTGCGTTTTCTGCTGTTTTTGAAAGAACTACTCTCCACAGGCACTCTCTGCCCCAGGAGCTCATAAAGTTGAGGTCATCGATGGGCTTTGTGAAGTTTATAACCTTCTCGACAGTGAGGGTGAGGGACGTATCGTAGGTCATACGTCTTCCCGAGCCTATATCAAGGACACCGTCCCCGATAGCCTTCGGCTCGTCAACCGTGAGATAATTGAAATGAATATCCGCTACGTGGTCGGCTGTCACCTCGTCCTTTACGGTTACGACACCGCCTGTGAGAGACACGGTTCTTATCATACTGAGAATTCCTGCCTCCTTGGGAAATGCCTCTGCGATGTCCATCGTAAAGGTCTGGTTTTCTATATCGCAAGATTCGTTTTTGGACTTGAAGGCAGCACCCGGACGCTGCTCAATGCCGTCTACCGTGGGGGTGGAATGGTAGCTCGACTTCATGAACCATCTGTCATATCGTGTGGGGCCGAAGAAGCCGTAGTCGTATGAACCGTGGCTGGGATCGACGATAATGGGCTTACCGTCATGGTAAACGACGAAGCATCCTACGTCGTTGTGATTGTGCATTTCTCCGTTTGTACCGCCCTTTGCGGCGACGTACATACCCTTCGAGGAGACGTCGGTCTCACGGAAGATAGCAACCTTGTTGTTGCCGTACCACACGGTTCTGTCTACTGCAACGTCATCAGCCTCGTGCACTCTGGGAGAAAGGAAGTCCTTCATCATTCTGTATGAAAGTGCGTAGTAATAGTGCTGATTACCGTCGTGGCGTGCGGTGAGCATCTTACCGAAGGAGTATAGGGTCTCGGAGCCACACTTTTTACCGAACCTCATCATCATAAGTCCGTCGTATCTGAGGGTGGGACGTGCATCGGAGAAATTAAGATAATAGCGACCGTCAATATTTACTCGTGAGATGTACTCGCCTATATTCTTGATAAGCGGAGAATCCCATACGTGTATAGCACCGCCCGACATTGCCTCGATGAGCTCGAGACAGTCGAAAAGGTTTCCGCCCGCACCGCCCCAATAGCCGGGACCCTCGTCACAATAGCCGTCCTCGGGATATTTTGCGGTGAAGTTGTCTATTCTGTGCATCGCACGCTCGAGTATCCTCTTACGAACGTCGAAGTCCGAGCAGGTAACTGCGGTGGTGAAGAGAACACAGGAGGTGATATTGGTGAGCCAGTTGTCGATAAAGCCCTCCTTGGTGTCGCCCGTCCAGATGTACTGTCCGACCATATAAGGACGAATAGTGCGGATGTAGACAAGGTGGCGAAGCTTCTGGCAAATGATCGGGTTTATCGCATCAAGCTTGTCACGGAAGAGGTAATATACCATGGTAAGAGCACTTGCTGTCTGTGCATTCTGAAGATCAAGTGCGGGGATCTGATCCTCACGCCATGCATCGGGCACGTCGGTGTTGGGATGCTCGGGCGAGTGACCCGTGTGAGCGGGAAGAGTCCAGGTGCTCTCCTCCATGATGGCCCACAGAACGTCGACTATTTTCTCAAAGAAGCGTCCCTTGCCCTCGTAATACTCAGCGAAGGACATATAAACCAGCATATCGCGGCGAAGTCCGTACTTGTTCTCAAAATTCGAGCGTACCAGAGTCAGCGAAAAATCTCTGAAAAGCGAGAGAGGGAGGAAGGGAATATCCATCGTGAGATATTTCTCTGCCTGTGCGAGAATAAAGTCGCCGACCATCTTGTCGGGCACCCTCGTCTCAAGATCGGGGAGAAGCTCAAACTTGTCAATGGGGAGCACGTACTCGGGGTTGATCTTGTAATTTTTCAAATAACCCTTCTTGTAGAAAACTCGAATATTGCTGTTCACGGTATAATCCTTTCATAAAAACATAAAATGGGGCTTGCTATTTATAATTCTTGAATCTCTTTTTTAAAATGTGTGTTAATTAACACGGTACTTATCAATCTTGCTGACCGTCATTCTGAAGTCGATGGCGGGATCGGGAGGACATGCATCCCACGCCTCGTCTATAAGCTTCGCAAGACACTCGGGAGAAGGTTTTTTTATTCCACGCTCCCTCGCCATCCTCCTGGCAGAATACTCAAACCACACGTCGGTGAGTGAAACCTCACCCTCACGTATGTCGTAATGCTCTCTTTCAAAGAAGGACATAAGGAAGTCGAGCTTGTCGAGCTTCACTGCCGCCAAGGCTGCGGTTATGTCAATTCTGTCGACAGATTTCATTCCCTCGGGCAGACTCTCGAAGATATCCCAGAGCTTCTCGTATTTTTCTCTGTTTTTGAGGAAGATAAGATATTCGGATGAGAGGGAATAGTCAACAAATGCGTCAGGGAGCGACATTGCCTTGTCATAATACTCCTCGGCAAGATCGGCATTGTCGGCTCTTTCCTCGAGCACTGCAAGATTTCTGTATGCCCATATGCTGGGGGAGATAGCCACAGAGCGGAGAAAGGCCTCTCTTGCTTCGTTTACGTATTTTTCGTCATCATCTCCGTAAATCTCGCTTGCGACAGCACCGGGGGCAGAGTATTCGTATAACGCTGTGCCGAGGTGGAGGTAGGACGCGAAATCGGAGGGATCGCACGCCGCCTTAAGACGGTCGAGCCACTTAGGGCTGATCATATAGGAGACGGGTACGTCACCGACAGTTACAGGGGGGAGCTTTCCCGTCTTGAGAAGCGTGTGCCAGGGACGCTCGCATACACCGATAGTGCCCGTCGGGAAGAGAAGCGATGCGGGCGGTGTGCCGTCGCCGTCCTCTCTCATTCTCATGATCTCAAGAGCACCGAAGCCCGAGCCGAGATGGACAAGATCACCCTCGGAAACGGGGATATCCGCAATGCGTGTATACTTTTCGTTTAGCTTTTCAATATCACGGACACTGACTCTTCCGTTGATGGCATCATCGCAGGATGAAACGGCGACGTCATAGCTTTCATTGAAGGCAACCGACGTGTCAAGTCTTATACCGCCGAAGCACTGAGTCCACTCGAAGGACGTGCCTGCGGGCATCCTCTTATCGTGAAGCTGAGAGGGGGCTATACCGCCCTGAATCTCCGCATAGTAGCCCGTGCCCTCGCCGTCCGAGAGGAACTCCTGCCAGTGCTTGCCCGAGCGTGTGTTGCCCCACGTAAAGAGCTTCTTGTAGTAAAGAGGGGCGGTCGAACGCTCGAAGAAGGTAAGTCCGTCGGGATATGCCGCCGCCTCCCAGGTCGATTCTCCATCCTCATCCTTTTGAATAAAGTAATCGAAGGCACGGATCGCCCTCGAGGGGTAGGTGACGTCAATGCCGGGCATTGCCTCAATGTAAGGCAGACGCTCGAAGTGGCAGGTGGCGTTGACGAAGGAAATAATATTCTTGTTCGATGCGAGAATTCTTGTTCCGCCCTCGTCTATTACAGCTATATTCGTCCACCAATACGTGGTTGTATCCTTATCGAAGGGGTTCATCATCCTCACGTGACATATAAGCTCGCGTGAGCCGTCGGGAAGATGGAAGTCAGCCTGCCAGAATATACTCTTGTTTCTTTCAAATTCGTATATGCGGAGAAATTTTCCGCCCTCGCCGTCATCGAGGATCGCCGCGAACACGTTGTCGCAGGTGGTGTAGGTGTGACCGAAGTTGCCTATATTCCATTCTATACCTCCCGAGAGCCAGGCGTTTCTAATAGCCAGGTTTCCGGGCTGTATAACGGGATTTGTAAACAATAGTTGTCTTTTCTCTACTTTATCATAGAGAGAATGCAGTCTTCCGCCGAGGCCGGGGATGAATTTTGCCTCAAGATACTCGTTCTCGAGCACTATGCACTTGTGTGCCATGGGGGTCTGCGTATGGTTGTATCTATCCTGCGAGAGGTAGGGAAGAACCTTCTCTATAAAGCCGCCGTCACGTGCGAGCTCCTCGGGAAAGGTGTCGCTTACCTTCATCTCCTTATGCTTTCTTTTTCTGAATACGGGGAGAGGATTTGTACCACCCATCTTAGCCGTTCGGATAATTAAGTCCTCGACTGATATTCTCATTGCGTCTCTCCTTTTGAAAATACACCCTGACGTCTCATCAGGTTTACTTTAATTGTAGCCTTTCTTTTAAAAAAGTCAATAGCTTTTAATAAATTTATTATTAAAATGAGAGTAATTCCTTTTATCCCATTGACAAAGCGAAAGACGTTTGGTAGAATTACCATAGAATATCCGAAGGGGGAAAAAATTATGCCTTTAAATCTTGAGAGTAAGCTTGAATACGTTAGCACGTCGAAAAGCTACCGTGACCTCCGTCAACTCGCCGATGACAAGACTGTCCTTGAAAATCCTCACAAGGGATGGTACTTCCATTACGTAGATAATTCGTTGCAAGAGCCTACCTACCGTGACGGCACGGAGAAGGGAAAGCGTTTTTTGACCAAGGGCATGCACCATATGTATATACGCTTCGATTGGGGCGACGTTGAATACGAGGATGAGGGAAAGCTTGACTGGTCCGAGATTGATGCGATCATGGACGAGATGGGTGCCCTCGGGTATAAGTTCACCTTCCGTGTCTGCACCTTCGAGAGTTCTATCCCCTATGCTACGCCGAAATGGGTGTTTGATAAGGGTGCTAAGTACTATGAGCTCGGCGAGGTTGATACCGAGGGGCAGGAGAGTGCAAATCACAGATTTGAGCCCGACTACGGAGACCCCGTCTATCTCGAGAAGCTCGAGGGGTTCCTTAAGAAGGTTGCTGAAAAATTCGATAATGACCCCCGTGTCGAGTATTTCGACATCGGTACCTTCGGAACATGGGGCGAGGGACACACCTATCTCGGCTCGGGAAGGGTTTATTCCCCCGAGGTTGTAAAGAAGCATATAGACGTCCATCTGCGTACCATTAAAAATAAGCCTCTTATCCTCAACGACGATTACATCGAGCACGTGTGGAAGACAAGCCCCGAGGAGGCATCCGACCTCTATGACTACTGCATAGGCAAGGGTCTTGGTCTCAGAGATGATTCTATCTGCGTTGCGGGCTACGTGAGGCTCTTTGGCTATGATACGATGAGATTTCCCTCGTTATTCGCTGAGTTTGCGAAGAATGCTCCCGTTGATATAGAATTTGCACACGTCTACCACCAGAACCAGGACCCCGAGAGACTTAAAGAGGGACTTCCTATGATCGAGGCACTCCGCACCGCTCACGCAACCTATGCGGGCTTCCACGGCTATGAGAAGGAATGGCTCGGCAGAAACCCCTACCTCAGTGACTATATTGCGAACAGACTCGGATATTGGTTCTTTATAGACGGTATCGACCTCGGAACTCCCTCGGCGGGCTACTACGAGATGGCCCACGTCTTTATTAAGAATAAGGGCTATTCCAAGTGCTACCATCAGTACGATCTTAAGATTCGCCTTGTGTCGGATGACGGAAGAGTATACGCACTTAACAGTGAATATCCCGACAGCAGAAGATGGGAGAGCGAGACTCTCACAGAGGAGACTCTCCGCCTCGATTATAGACACGTTCCTGCGGGTGAATACCACGCCGAGATAGGTCTCTTCGACGGGGAGACCCCCGTAAGGCTCGGTATAAAAGAGGAGTATCTTACTCCCGATGGGTACTACCGTGTTACGAAAACTGCTGTAAACGAGCTCTAAAGACGCAAAAAAGCACTCCCGATTCGGGAGTGCTTTTCTAATTGGCAAATTTACTTATACAATCTCAGCGTCCAAGGCCTGAAGACCGCTCTGAGTTGCGAGATGCTCGCCCTCATCGCCGTTAGCGAGCCACATTCTGTGCTCGGAGATTTGGATGGTCTCGCCTACCTCGGGAAACTGGAATGCGAATGCCTCTGCGTAAGCAAGTCTTACCTTAGCACCGAAGTTACCGTTCCACTGCTCGGTGGTCTTGTAGGGATATCCTGCAATATTGTACTTCTGGCTCTTCATCATGCTGATGGCCTTAACCTTCTTGTCGATAACGTCGGTAACGTTTACGTAGTAGGAGGGGTATGCAGTCTTTCCGGTATTGGTGAGCATGTTGGACTGAGTATCAACGGGGCAGAGCATGAATGCTATCTGAGCCACGTGGGCCGCGGGAGTCTTGTCTTCAAAGTTTACACTCTTAGCCGCAGTCACTGCTGTGAGGGCGATCTGTCCCGTTACTGCGTGATGGTTGGCAAAGGTGTCCTCCTGATAGGGCCAGTGAGTGATAACGAGGTCGGGCTGAACCTCACGGATGAGCTTCGCTACCTTGGATACCATATCAACGTTAAGAGTGAGTATCTCGTCATCGTAGCTTAAGAAGCGAACGTCCGTAATGCCGAATACCGCCGCCGCATCGATCGCCTCCTGGTACTTAACACGCTGTCTTTCCTCAACTATCTTGTTAATCTCTTCCTGAGAGTAGTCGTCTATATGGAAACGGAAAAGGTCGTAAATAACCTCATCGTGGATACGCAGACCCTGAGTTAACGAAACGGTTGTAACGCTGTCGCCCTTCTGAATGTGCTTATAAAGGGTACCTCCGCAATGGTCGAACATATCCGCGGGATGTCCTGCAATAACCAAAATTTTCATAAATAATCAAAGCTCCTATAAATAAAATTTTGCCTCTTACGCCCGCATTTTTTCTGAAATGCTTGCATTTTGACTAAGTTTATTATATAATAACTCATAAAAGAGAGCAATAAGCGAGAATAACATATATTCATTTGGCGTGTTATTTTAGGAAAGGTTTTTCTATGACGAGGTCCTTTGTTGCAGATGAAAAAGTGAATAGACTCCGAATCTTCAGAGATGACGATCCGCCCACCTTTAAGCCACGCGTCTCACCTCTTCACAAGCACGGATACGCCGAGGTGCATCTTATCGGTGCGGGCAGTGTGGAATGTATAGTCGAGAACGTGTCCTACAACCTCTTTTCGGGAGATGCCCTTATCGTTCCTGCGGGGGCGTATCACAGAGTGGACTCCCATGATGAGAGACGGATCCATTTCTCATTTCAGGCGGAATTGCCTCATATAGGAGTTGTGAAGAGACATTTTTCTCCCGAATTCATAATGGATCTCTTCGACAGAATTGCCTCGGGCGATGCGTGTATCGGTGCACTTGCGTACATCTGTACGGAGCTCTCGAATATTGAGTGCTATAAGGCTGAGGTCGAGAGGGACTACCGACACGCCATAGGTAATTTCTTTGACAAGAGGCATGCCGAGAGCGTGACTGTCGCCGACCTTGCAGAGGAGCTCCATCTCTCAAAAATGCATACGCAGAGGCTTGTGAAAAAATACACGGGTATGACCTTCGGCGAGAACGTTACGAAATATCGCCTTCGAGTGGCGGAATACCTTCTTAAAAATTCGGATATGACGAAGGATGAGATTGCAAGATACGTGGGATACAGCTCTTACAGTGGATTCTGGAAGGCGAAAAGACGTGAAGACGTTGCATCCTCATTGGAAAATAATGATTGACAGGGAGAGAACGATGAAAGACTCATATACACTTATAGAAAATGCCGAGCTTGTCTTGGAGTGCGGAATTATGTGGGACGCAGACCTTCTTATCAAGGACGGTGTGATCGTTGACTACGGTAAGCACGGAACGCTCGACGTTCCCCACGGTGCTCGCAAAATCGATGCGGAGGGCAACTACGTAGGCCCCGGCTTCATTGACATCCACGTACATGGCGGAGGCGGATACTCCATCTGCCATGAAACAAGGGAGGCTGCGGACTTCTTCCTCTCCCACGGCGAGACTACCGTCCTCGCTACACCCGATTACACCATGCCCTACGATGAGTTTCTCTCGTCCGTAAAGGAGATAAAGGAGGCACTCCCCGAGGCCAAAAACGTAAGGGGACTCTACCTTGAGGGTCCTTATATGAACCCGAAGTACGGTGCCTATGCGAATAATAACCCCTGGCGGCATCCTATTGACGCGGATGAATACAAAAGCCTCGTCGACGAGGCGGGAGCACTTGCCAGGGTGTGGGCGATAGCACCCGAGAAGGAGGGACTCATCCCATTCCTTCAGTACGCAAGAGAGGTTAACCCCGACGTAATATTTGCCCTCGGTCACAGCGAGGCACTCCCCGAGGAGATAGAGGCTCTCGGTAAATATAAGCCCACTCTCCAGACTCATTCGACTAACGCTACGGGAAGAAAAACGGGTGGCTTCGGAGTCCGCGGATGCGGCCCTGACGAGTATTCTCTCACTACCCCCGAGATGTACACAGAGCTTATCAGCGACTCGCTGGGTATTCACGTTAAGAGCGAGTGGCAGAGGCTCATCCTCCGTGCAAAGGGTGTCGACCGTGTTATTTTAATTACCGACAGCACGGTGTCGGAGTGCCCGAATCCCCCGAAATATGCACACGTCACCGACCTTAACTATGACGAGGACGGAAACATTGCGGGAAGCAAGATAACTCTCGACCTTGCCTGCAAGAATGTTATGTCGCATACTCCCATAGGCATTGCAGAGGCCTTCAGGATGGCATCGACCAACCCCGCACGCCTTCTCGGTATGCAGAATGAGCGTGGCTCGATCGAGAGAGGAAAGGCTGCGGATCTTGTGATCGTGAACGACCGCTTTGATATAAAGAGAGTGCTTCTCGGCGGAGAGGTTGTAAAATAGAGGTGAGGATATGAGTAAGCTTCAGGTAGGATATTCTAAGGGAATAATTAATCCACCCATGGGGATTGGTATCGGCGGATACTTCATCCCCCGATTTGCGAAGGGTATACTCGATGACCTCGAGGTCGGAGTGCTCGTCCTCTCCCATGGGGATGAGAGGGTCGCTCTTGTGTCAGTGGATGCGTGTCTTATCTCGAAGACTCTGGTCGACAGATACACGGAGACGGTAGAGAGCCTTACGGGAATACCGCGTGATAACGTTCTCATCAGTGCGACGCATACGCATACTGCGGGACTGCTGTTTCCCACGGGTGCGTTCTCTGCGGACACAGAGACTATTGCGGAATATGCGTCCCTTGTGGGGGATGTGATAGGCAGGTGTGCCAAGGAGGCGGCAGATGACCTCTCGGATGCGAGAATGGGCTATATTTTCGGCCATGCCCCCGACCGTGTCGCATATATTCGCAGATACAGGATGAAGGATGGCTCCGTTATGACCTGTCCGCCCGTAGATGACCCTAACATCGATCATCCGCTCGGCGAGCTTGACGGAAGAGTAAATCTTCTGAGATTTGACCGTGACGGTAAGGAGTCTGTCGCCCTTGTAAACTACGGCCTTCACGCAGATACGATAGGCGGTGAGCTTATATCCTCCGATTGGCCGGGATGGATGAGACGCACCCTTGATAAGGCACTTGACGGTGTCAGGTGTATATTCCTTAACGGTGCTGAGGGTGACGTAGGCAGCACGAACGTGCATCCCTCGGGCGGTGATATGAACGATACCGAGATATCATTCGATAACGAAATGAAGAGCCCGGGTATGGCTCGCTTCATCGGACGTGCGATTGCGGGAGCTGTGCTCGGTATATGGGATAAGGCTCACTACGTGGACGTAGACTCGATAGGTGTTGTGAAAAGACGTGTTTCCATCGGTGCCAACCTCCCCACCGAGGATGAGCTGAGGGTGGCGAGAAAATACAAGGAGCTTCACGAATCGGGCAGAGATGATCTCATTCCCTATACGGCGATGGAGCTCTCGACCGTGCTCGGCGAATCCCTCCGCATGTGCAGAATGGCGGGCGGTCCCGAGAGCTTTTCCTTTGACATAACGGGCGTACGTATCGGAGAGGTGGCACTTGTCGGCATGCCGGGTGAGCCCTTCACCGAGATCGGTGTCAGAATAAAGGATACGGATGGCTTCTCCATGATCCTTCCGTGTGCACTTACGGGCGGAAACGAGGGCTATTTCCCGACCTCCTCGGCATATGACGAGGGTGGATACGAGACACGTACCTCCCCTTACCGTAAGGGCGTTGACGATACTCTTGTAAAGGAATCCAAGAGTCTCCTTTCGGACTTAAGGGGTATTTAATCCATACACGCCATACTACATAAAAAGCGACAGAAGCACTGCTTATGACAATGCCTCTGCCGTTTTTTTGTTTTATTTAATTGAAAAAGCTTTTAACGGATGAAACGGAATACGTCGCTCATCGCATAGTCGAGGTTTGTAACGTCAAGCTTAGGCCTTCTTCCTGCACGGCACTCGCGGAGGAAGTAGTCACGAAGGTCGATGAGCCACTGCCTTACCACGGTCATATTACGCAGGTAGGTCGGGAGATTGTGAGAAATCTTCACGTCCTCGGCATATTTCATGAGATCCTCACGTGCGAGAATGAGTCTCTCAAGCTCTGCTACCACCTTCGCCGAAGTTGCCTTGTCCTCGTTGTATTCACGGTACAAGCCGAGCACGGTGAGGAATTCGTCAGCGGTACGGTCGTAGTAGCGTACGTTTAAGAGAAGATTGTCGTTGAAGCTGTCACATCTTCCGCTATTCTCGAGAAAGCTCTCGGCTACCTTAGCAAAGCCTCTCACAGATTCAAGATATCCAACGTCCACTCTGTCCGAGTTGATAAGTCGGGTGAAGGCGTCACCGGGATAGTTCTTCATAGCGAGGGTGACGTTTGCCTCCTCGTCAAAGGTGGGAACTCTGTAACCGTACATGTAGTAGTCGAGCCAGCGGTTGAGCTGATTCTGCCAGTACACGTGTGCCTCATCGTGTGTGAGACGGAATATGGCACGGAGTGCGGTGAGGGCCGCCTCCTTGTTGTCGGGATAATACCTCTCGGCATAACGGCGATCGAATTCATCGGGGTCATCAATACCCGACTTGTTCCACGCAAGGTCTGCTATCGTGAGGAAATTCTTGTCAAATGCGGGGTCATAGGTGGTGTAAGCGTTCACTCCCTCAAAGTCGAAGCCTGACGCAAGCTTGAGGCATCCCCTTATATTCTCGGTGGTGTCCTGAATAGCCATCCAGTTCTGGTATCCCGAATAGGGCTTGATTCTGCTTCTGAGAAGGGGATATACCTTGTCAGCCTTGCCGTAGAAGAGACCCGCCGTAGGATCCTCATAGGTCCACCAGTCGAGCACCGTGACGTCATCTACACCCGCATCGACGAATCTCTGACGGAGTCCGTCACCGACTGCGTTGTAGGTGAGAAATACGTCGTGGCAGAGGTAGACGTGCTTCATTCCGCGTGATTTTGCATACTTGATAAGATTGAGAGTGTGATCTATGAATATGTCGATAACCTCTCTGTCACGGCACTTCTCGCACTTGCATCTGTACTGTATCTCGTCAAGGCCGAAGTGTATCTCATCGTTGCCGTAGGGGAGGATGTACTCGTCGATCATCTTGTCGATCATGCTGTAAAGAAGCTCGTAGGTCGCAGGATTTGCCGTACAGTAGCCACGCTTCAGGGGCTTGCCGTTCTCGAGCTTCGCAGATATCTCGGGGATGAATCTCGGTATGAGAGTGTTGTGTGCGAGCATGTTGCACTGAGGGAGGAGGACGATATTCTTTTTCTTTGCGTACCTTACCACCTTGCCGAGAAGCGACTCGTCCTCAAAGAGGGAGGGAAGAAGATTCTCGCGTCTTACCCATCTCTTATTCTTGGCGGAGTAGTATTTTACCCTCTTAGGTGTCGAGATTTCGGGGTGTCCCGGAATCTTCATATAAAGAAATTCGGCAGGGTCGCCGTCGTATTGGAAATTCCAACAGTCATAGATCGTCAGGACGAGACGGTTGAGCTTCTGCTCAGAGAAGTAGTCGATCATGCCCTTGTATTCGTCAAAGGTCATAAACTCGGTGCCGTAGCGGCTCTCGATGGTGTGGCCTCTGTACTTGAAGTCGGGGTAGTCGAAAATATACGCCTCGGGAATTAAGAGCACGTCACCTGCAAGAGAGAGCATATCCGAGAAGGTGTATGATGCATAGAGAGCACCCGCCGCACTCTTTCCCACAAGGACGGTCTCACGCTTACCGGACTTAATGTAATAGGCCTCGGTGCTTTCGGTGTCCGAAAAGGCCTCGTCAAGGGCGTCTACCTTAATTCTGACGGTGTAGTCTCCTCGTGTGCCATCCGACCTGACCGATGCTATATCGATGAGCTTTTTCTCGATATGCTTTGCAGCCTCCTTGACCGTGTCGCTTCTCTCGCTGAGCGAAAGCCTGACTCTGCCGCCGAAGGGGGCAACGGTGAAGGCCTTTTCGGTCTGTTCTATTTTCTTGGGAAGGGGGATAAGGTAATCCTTTAATCTTCTCATGTCATTCTCCTTTGTTAGGGGCTTTTATATCGGGCTTTTTCCCGTAGGTTTATTATACTACAATACTTGTGATACTTCAAGACGGTAAGAGGAAAAAACTGTGAAAAATCAGCCCTTTTTTTGCTCACGTCTATACATAAGCGGGGTTACCCCGAAGGCCTTTTTAAAGGCTAAAAAGAAATAATTGTCGGAATGGAAATTACTCTCCTTCGCTATCTCAGAGACCGACTTATCGGTCGACAGAAGGAGGTTTGTCGCAATGGCGAGCTTCTTTTCGGTCACAAGCTCGGAGAGAGATCTTCCAAAATACTTGTATATTATTCTCGAGGTTTGCTTTTTGCCCAGATGCAGCTCTTTTGCAACAATATCAAGATCCACCCTTTTTGTCTGATCGAGGCTATAACTGTTGATGATTTTTTCAATGATTATGAGGTAGCTCTCACGCCCCTTGAAGCTTTCAGCACGGGTGTCCGAGAATGAGAGATAAAAATTGTAAAATATGAGCTTCAGTGCACAGACTGCCGCATCTCTTCCCGTGTCGCTTTTATCGTGTAACAGATGCTTGATGTCTTCAAAATATACCTTGAGATCGTGCTCCGCTTTGAATGCAAAAATAGAATCTGAAGAGAAAAAGCGTTCTATAAACGAAGAAAATGCACAGTATCCGTGTCCTGTATCGGTGAAGGAAAAAAGAAAGCGGTAGTCCGTAGATCTTACCGTGCGGTGCTTGTAGAAGTTCGGGATGAAGATAAAGGTGTTTTTGTATTCGTGCGAGCCCTCTCCGTCTATAACCGTTACCGGCTCGTCCTTGACGAGAAAAAGCTCATGCTTTGCGTGATAGTGCGACACGTCCTCGTTTTTTGTGGGCGTCGATGTAGGGTCGGCGACAAATGAGGAGCCGATATCCACCTCTATCTTGGTATTGCCAAGCTTCAGTGTATAGTTAAAATTAGTTTCGGTCATATTGATGTCCTCCGACACAATTATAGCAGTGCAAGTGGAAAAAGTCAATAAAGAGACATTTTAACTTTAAAATAAAGTAAAAACTTCAATAATAAGACATATTTTTAAAAAATTGTTCCTCGGGGTACTTGAATGGCGGAGGGTTGTGGGTTACAATATAGGTAGAAGACTACTAAGGAGCACAAAAATGATCTCTTGCACTGAATTTATACCGCTTTACAGCGATTTCTTTAAGCATCTCGATTCGATAGGAGGACACTCGGAGGTTGAGAAATACTGGGCGTACGTCTCCGACCACCGCCTCGGCGATAAAAACAATCCCCTCAGCCTTATTTCCTTCCTTGAGAGGGACGGAGGGTTTCTCGGTGCTGTCAACTATTGGGGACACACTCTCTCCGAGGAGGCGAGTGACATTCTGACGGTCATCGATCATAAGAACAGAACCTCTTATACGCATATGCGTCACTGCCCCTCCAAGGGCAGACTGAACGAGCTGACCCACGTCGAGCCCTACTACGATTATTGCGGTCACTGTCCCGCAATCTTCACACGGGTGCTTGCTAAATACGGAATTGAATATAAGATGGACCACTCCCGTGTTGACAATGCGGAGTGCTCTTACGTCTTCTATGAGAAGGATAATCCTCCTATGGGCGACGTTACCTCCACAGAGGGCGAGAGGACAGTCATAGATATGAAGGCCGAGGATAACAAGTACCTTCACCCCGGCTTCCACATCTCCTGCGATATAGCTCTCCGCTATTGCGGTGACACGTACGGCTATGAGGCAGTTGTGGAGTTTCTTCGCAAGCACACAAGAGAATACTACTCTCCGAGGATCGAGGAGATAAAAAGAGAGGGACTCTCGGCTCTTAAAGCGTGGATAGAATCCGTCTATGAGAGGGAGGAGGCGACAGACGTCCTCCATACTGAGCTTGCGGGCGAGACACTCACCGTCACTGTTGACGAAAGTCCTGCGGTAAGCTTTATGAAAAAGGTAAATCACACACCGTCAAAATATCATATTGAGGGTACTCGAACCGTCTACCGCACCGTTGCTGAGGAATGCGGGCTGGACTTCACAATGGAGTACTTCGATGATAACGGCGGAACAAAATTGATCTTCAAGAGAAAATAATCAGGGGGCGTGTATGGAAAACAACAATATTACCCTTGCCCTGACTAACTGTCAGGCGGTGCTCGAGGACGGAATCCTCTTTGATGCGTGCATACTCATCTCGGGCGACAGAATTGCTAAGATCGGCAGAATGGACGAGATAGAGGTGCCGTCGGGCGTAGAGACCGTCGACGTGTGCGGAAAATACGTAGGTCCCGGCTTCGTTGATATCCACGTCCACGGCGGTATAGGTAAGAATATCAACTTTGAGACGAAGGAGGTTGCTGACTACTACCTCGAGAACGGTACTACCTCCATTCTCGCATCTCCCTGGTACAAGCTTGATTTTGAGACCTTCCTTTCCGCTATCAAAAGCGTGAAGGAGAATATGAAGACCTGCCCGACCGTTAAGGGACTCTATATGGAAGGACCTTATACCAACCAGAAGTACGGCTCTCACGCCGCTGTCAATCCTTGGAGGGATGGAATTAAGGAAGATGAAATGCGTGCCCTTGTCGATGAGGCGGGCGAGTATGCAAAGGTGTGGACGATAGCCCCCGAGCTTCCGAATATCCGTGCCTTTGCCGAGTATGCAAGGCGAGTGAACCCCGATACCGTCTTTGCGGTAGGTCACAGCGAGGCAACACCCATGCAGATAAAGGCGATGGGAAAATATAAGCCCACTCTCGCTACTCATTCGACAAATGCGACGGGAAAAATTGGAGGAGGCGGCGGTGTTGTAGGCTACGGTCCCGATGAATATTCCTTTAAGGAGCCCGACGTCTTCTGCGAGATGATCAGCGACTCGAGAGGCATCCACGTGCATAGAGAAATTGAACAGCTCATTTTACATAACAAGGGAGTTGACAGAGTTGTCCTCATAACCGACGGCTCCTGCCACGTAAATCCGACTCCCGAGAAATACAAGGGAGTGACAGACATAAACTTCAGCCCCGCGGGTGAGATAGCGGGCAGCAGACTCACCATGAACGTGGCGTGCCGAAACGTGATGAGCCATACCCGTGTAGGAATTACAGAGGCATTTATCATGGCTTCACGCAACCCTGCGAGGATAATAGGTCTCGATTCCGAGATAGGCACGGTAGAGGAGGGCAAGATTGCCGACCTTGTTATAGTAGATGACAGATTTAACGTAGAGGGCGTCTTCCTCGGCGGAAAAAGAGTGAGGTAATTATGAATAAGCTTAAGGTTGGATTTGCATCTGTGAATATCAATCCGCCGCTCGGAGTTGGTATATACGGATATTACGTTCCGAGATTTGCAAAGGGGATACTTGATGATATCGAGGCATCCGCCATGGCCCTTGTTTGCGGTGAGAAGACTATCGTAATAGTCAGCATAGATAACGGCGGAATCGACACGGCTACGGTCGGTGAGATGTCGGAGAAAATAGAGGAGGTTACGGGCATATCGGGTGGCTCCGTGCTTATAACGGCTACCCACTCCCATACGGCACCCCTCATCTTCGAGACCGATATGTTTGATGCGGATATCGAGTCCATTAAGGCGTACAGAGCATATATGATAGAGAAGACCGCCGAGGCGGTGAAGCTCGCACTTGCCGACGCCGTACCTGCTAAAATGGGCTATGCGGTAGGACGTGCTCCCGATAGAATTGCGTACATCAGACGTTATAAGATGAAGGATGGAACCACGTGGACCTGCCCTCCCATCGATGACCCGAATATCGTAGGACCCATCGGCGAGCTCGACCAGAGAGTGAACGTGCTCCGCTTCGCACGGGAGGGAAGGGATGACGTCGTCCTCCTCAACTACGGTCTTCACGCAGACACTGTGGGCGGAGAGCTCATATCCGCTGACTGGGTAGGACAGCTGAAAAAGACTCTCGATAAAGCTATATCCGCTAAATGTATGGTGGTTGTAGGTGCACAGGGTGACGTCGGAAGCACTAACGTCCATCCGCTCCCCGGCGATATGAACGATACTGAGATCAGCTTCGATAACGAGATGAAGAGCCCCGGAATGGCGAGATTTATCGGACGAGCACTTGCGGGAACCGTTCTTCAGGTCTTTGATAAGGTTGCCTTCTCAGACGTAGAGGAGATTGATATTATCAAGAAGGATCTTCTTGTACCCTCTAACATGCCGAGCCCCGAGGATATGCCGAGGGCAAGAGAATATAAAAGGCTTCACGAGGAAAAGAGAGACGATCTCATTCCATATACTGCCATGGAGCTTACCACGGTTGTTGCCGAGGCTCTCTGTATGTGCAGGCTTGAGAACGGCCCGACTCACTTCACTCTTCCTCTGACGGGACTGCGTATAGGAGGCGTTGCCTTTGTCGGTATCCCCGGTGAGCCCTTCACGGGTATAGGTGTCGGCATCAAGGAGACGGAGGGCTGGGATATGATCCTCCCCTCGGCCATCTCGGGTGGCTACGAGGGCTATTTCCCCATGAAGTCCGCCTTTGACGAGGGTGGATACGAGGCACGCACGTCGCCTTATCGCTCGGGTGTCGCAGAGCTCATTATAGAAGGAGCAAAGGAGCTTCTTTCTGAATTAAAAGGCTGAAAAAAGTAAATTATTATTTACAAAACCAAACAAAAAGGCGGAGCAAAAAGCTCCGCCTTATCAATTTGTAAGCTAGCGTGCCGACAGTATCTCGTTATAATACTCGCGTCCTCTCGCCTCGGCACTCTCGATGCATTCCTTTATTTTCTTGCCCGTCTCTATGTATTTGCGGTGGATGAGATTTATATCCTCCTTGAGTCGCTCGGCAATAGATTTTTTCGTTAATCCCTCGGTTTGCATTTCATGAACGTATCTTGGCTTTCCGATTATCAAACGTTTTTTCCTGTTTGATATGTAGATCGGTATGATCGGTACGTCCTCTCCAAACCTTTTGTAATAGAGTTCGGACAGACCAATGAAGCCCTGATACGCCTCGGTCATTTCGTCAAAATATCCGTCAGATGAGTTTTCGGGAAATATGATAATGCTTTCGTCTTTATTAAGAACGTCCATACTGCTTCTGATTGTGGAAGCGAATCTCATGTCCCTATACGTGCCTATGACCTTTATTCCCTTGTATATGAAGATAGAGAAGAACGCCTCGTAGGACGCCTTTAGGGTTGCTATGAATTTATTTTGGTGTAGTGCCTCAATATAGAATACGTTTCTTAAGTAGGAGAATCTCTCCCTGTAGCTGCCCAGCATAGCGTGGTGTCCCCACATTACGAATGGGCGAGGATAGCTCATTGCGACAGCCATGGGGCCCGTCTTCCTTGCATGATTGGATACGATTATTGCCTTTTTCGGCAGATTTTTTATCATACTCTCCGTCTTTCTTTTGAATATGGGGCGGAAGAGTATTTTTGAGAAGAATTTATATATCGGCTGCTTCCCGCGAGGAAGCCCGAATTTCTTCGGGGGCTTGTCTTTCCTTTTCTTTTTTTCGTTCATTATGCCACTCCAGCGAGAAAATATATTAGTAAATATTTAATGTTACGCTAACATTATAAATGTGTTTTCGATTTTTGTCAAGGGAAATATGTATTTATATAAAAACCGTTCTTCCTTGACATTCCTTTTCTGCGGTGGTATAATGAGGGTGCGTAAAAGGAAATAACCTCCTACAAAGCGTAAATATGAAAGGACCTTAGTAAAATGAAAAGATTTTTAAGCTTACTTCTTGTATTGGCTCTTGTTATCTGTATGACCTTCTGCCTCGCATCCTGCACGTCGGATGACAAGGACGGTGGGGATAACGACGGAGGCTCGTCCAATAAGACTCAGGACGTTGCCGTAAGCGGTTACTCATTCAAAATTCCTTCTGAGTACACTCTTCTCACTTCCACCGAAGGCAACTCTGTTTATACGAATTTATCTAACGGTGACACAATTGCCATCGTTATTAGCAAAAGTGTAGCTCCTAAGGATCAGGAGTTTACGGGCGGCTTTGTTAAGGATACTCAGGATTTCATTAACAACTACACAAGCTCGGGCGTTTCCGTTTCCGACGTTGTTATTATAAACGGCAATCAGTCGCAGACCATCACGTATAAGAGTGAGGTTGGAGGCCTTATTATTTACGGTAAGCTTTCTATGCGTTATACAAGAAGCCTTATTACGGTTGATGACGAAGAGAAGTATGAATACACGTTCTTCACCGTCTCGGTTACTTCCCAGAGCACCACGTACCCCAAGGTAACCTTCGGCACGGAAGAATAATTTTAAATAAAATCCCCTCACAGCGAGACTCTCCTTGAGTGCTATGAGGGGCTTTTTTTATTTGTTAATTGTAACGGTGATGCTTCCCGTTGTTGTTTCAATCTCGCAGATGCCGCCCGATTGAAGCTCGGGTACGTCAATCTTTCCCGTGCTTGAGCTTGCGTATACTATTTTGTCTGTTCTGAAGCCGACATCAACCTCTCCCGTTGTAGCCTTGATAAATACCTCCCTGGCGTCCGAATTTACAATGTCGACGTCTCCCGTTGTGCACTTGATGCGTAAGGAGCCCTGAACGTATACCGATGAAAGCTCGGTATCACCGGTTGTGGATGTGATTGAAAGCTCCTCTGCGTTTACGTCCTCAAGCTCGGTGTCGCCCGTAGTCAGGTCTATCTGAATAAGCTTCTCTGCGGTGAAGGAGCGGATGCTGACGTTTCCCGTGGTGGCGGTGACGTTTAGACTCTCGGCACGGCATGCTCTAACCTCGACGTCTCCGGTTGTAGCCTTGATGGATATATCCTTGGCGTCGGAATTCGTTTGGACATCTCCCGTTGTTGTTTTGAGAGTCAGTGTCTCGAAGCTTGAGCCGCAATCTATTTTTATATCACCCGTAGAGATCTTTACGGTGAGTGACTCGTAAGCATCCTTGGGAAGGTACACGGTTACCTCCTCTTTGCCCCACGAGAGGATACGCTTGTAGAAGGGCCTCTGATCCTTGCCGAAGACCGTAAGAGTGCCGTTTTCTAAAGACGTAGTGTAGGATGACTCTGCCATACGCTTGACGGATATTCTGCATACGTCGTCGACAGAGGGAAGGAAGGTTACGTTTGCCTTTTTTGTATCAACAACTATATCGGTAAACGAGCCCTCGATGCAGGTCGTTTCGGTCTCGTAATCGCTTGTGTCAAGAATAGAGAAGTCCCAGCCGTTAGATCCAAGGATGCCGACAAAGCCGATAATTCCTACAAGGATAAATAGCGTTGCGAATATAAATAACGTTTTCATATCGGTATACCTCCTTTATCGGAACGGGTGGAACACCTTTGAGAAGGCACCCACGGCAAATCGGGTAGTCCTTCGTGTAAAGGTGATACAGCCCATCATTAAATAGAGAGCGAGACCTAAGAGGAAGGCTCCTATACTCAAATATACGAGGCCGAGGGTGGCATCACCGTTTCCGAGTGCCAACACGCCGATCACAGCACCCGCGAGAGCTGCGGCTATGAAGGATGCGAACACCGACCAGAACGAGATCACGACCGCCCACGTAACGATAGCTAATGAAAGAATAATCACGAATGCCGCTAAAAGCAGCGGAAACCAAAGAGGGAATCCCAAAACAATAAGTAACGTCTTCATTTTGATACCTCAATTCTTGAATCTGAAGGCCATGACGGTTTTCTTTGTGAGCTTACCGCACCACAAGCTTACCGCCTTACATACGGTTATCAGGTGCTTCGATACGTATTCGAGGGCGAGGAAGGGAAGCTCTATCGCCCAAAGCGTTAGTACGAGCGACCACGTAACTGCGAACACCGTTATAAGAATGGAAAGCCATATCGGTGAGCCTATGATAAGAAGTGCAATCTCCCACCCCTTCAGCTTCTCTTTTTTATTATCGGCACGTGAGGGCGGCTCCGTATCCTTGAGATCGTTTAAAATCTGCTCGCTGATCTGTCTTGCGTCGCCTATCGCTCCGACCGCCGCCTCCTCTGTAAGTCCCTCCTCTATTCTGTCATCGATCATTTCGGAATAGAAGGATATGTGATCCTGCACCTCTTTTTTAGGGAGAGCTTGGAGACTCTTTTTCAGCTTGATGAGAAATTCCGACTTTTTCATTTTCTATCCTCCTTGGTCACAAACAGATAAATAGACATGACCTCACGCCACTCAGCCTTGAAGTCGTCGATACGCTTGAGACCCACATCGGTAATGTGATAATATTTTCTAAGTCTGCCGTCGTGCTCGACGGATCTTACTGTAAGCATTTTTGCGTTTTCAAGTCTTTTGAGAATGGTGTACAGAGTCGACTCCGACATCTCAATATACGGATTCATATCCTTTATCATCTGATAACCGTAGGAATCGCCGTCCTTTATCGTCGCCAGCACACATACGTCTAAAAGACCTCTTTTAAGTTGTATGTCCATGAAATACTCCTCCTTACGTAATACATCATATCACGAAGTATTATGTTTGTCAATAGGAAAAAGAAAAAACCTTGATTCATTTGCAGGAACCAAGGTCTCTTATATTGATTTTTTTGGGGAGAATATTACAACCTAAAATCGCCACAAAAATACAAACCCAAATATACTCCACATATAGGTTCGACCACAATAAAACCAACAGTAATATAGGCAACACCGGTGGAACAAACAGTGGGTTGCAACACTTAGTCCGACTGGTATCACAAATGGGCAAAAGTCCTTATGTGGCAAGGGTTTGTTGGCATTTGGTAAGGCTGTTCTCAGCCCCTTATTTGCCTTGTGTAAAAGGAAAAGGAGTCCCCTCTGAGTTAATCTCAGGGCAAGACTCCTTTGACTGTATCTAAAGGATATTTAATTTTGTATTTGTGAGGCTGAACTTAGTTGTTCGGTCACAACGTTTTGTATTAGTACAACTCCAATTATTCTCAAAAATACAAACCCAAATATTCTCCCACCCACAGGTTCGACCACAATAAAACCAATGGTAATATAGGCAATACCAGTGTAACAAACAGTGGGTTGCAACACTTAGTCCGACTGGTATCATAAATGGGCAAAAGTCCTTATGTGGCAAGGGTTTGTTGGCATTTGGTAAGGCTGTTCTCAGCCACTCATTTGCCTTGTGTAAAAGGAAAAGGAGTCTTGGCTGAGTTAATCTCAAACAAGACTCCTTTGACTGTATCTAAAGGATATTTAGTTTTGTATTTGTGAGGCTGAACCTGTTTGTTCGGTCACATAGAGTCTTGTCCCTATTATTATACTCGAAAAACCACCTAAAGTCAACTATTTATCAAAGAAATTATCGGAACATATAACCTGGCATAATAACATCGTCGTGATTAGTCTTTGGAATCTTATCTTCGTCAAGTATAACACAAGGCTTAACCACTCCCTTGCCATACCTCTCTCTGATAGTATCCATAGCAAGGTTGATTGCTTTTCTCTTGTCTTGCTTTTCATAGTCAAAGAACATTATCGTTTGCTCGGTGTTATCGGCATTTTCAAGGCTGATTGCAGATATAGTCAATGCTCGGATATACCGATGCCACACATAGTTGTCTTTAAGGATTTTGAAAGCAACCTCGGCAATATACATTTCATCTTGTGTTGGTACTTCTATCTTTGCTTGCCAACCATAGTAGAAAAGGTTCGTATCCTTGGCAAATAGGTGTATCCCTTTTGCCCTCAAGTTCATTGCTCTTAGCCTATATCCTATGTCTTGGGATAGCGCAACAATAACCTTATATGCCTCCTCAGGAGTTTCGATATCGCTAACACAAGTTATGCCGTGACCTATTGATTTTGCAGGGGCACAGTAATCTTGGTGGGCTACTCTTGAATCATCAAGACCGTTGGCAAATCTCCATAGGTCATACCCATTCTTACCGAGTCTTGACCTCATTCTTTCACCGTCTTGCTTGGCTAAATCTCCAATGGTTCTAACCATCCACCTTTGAAGTTTTGCAGTGGTAGCAGAGCCACAGTATAGGAGTTCAGAGCAAGGTAAGCACCACACCTTTTCTTTGAAGTTCTCTCGATTAATTTCGGTGATGGCATTGGGCTTCTTCATATCCGAACCGAGTTTAGCAAATATCTTATTAAAGGATACCCCTATGCTAACAGTTAGTCCAAGTTCGTCCTCAACAGTCTGTCTTATCTCCTCCGCTATCTCCATAGGTTCTCTTGCCGATGCGGTAATATCGAGCCAACACTCATCCATACCGAAAGGCTCAACTCTGTCGGTGTATCTTCTGTATATGCCGTGGAGCAACTTGGAAAACTTCAAATAATAATCGTACTGAGGGTGAACTATTATAAGGTCTTTGCAACACTGCAATGCTTGCCAATTAGCCATTCCTGTTTTTATGCCGTATTTCTTGGCTTGTTCAGACTTAGCAAGTACTATGCCATGCCTTTCATCTGTTGAACCACAGACTGCAACTGCTTTTCCTCTTAACTTGGGGTTCAGAACTATCTCTACCGAAGCATAGAAACTGTTGGCATCACTGTGAAGGATTGCTCTGTCTTTCAACTGCAATACACTTCCTTTACAGAGAACCAAGTGTTTGTATCAGCCTCGAAATATATCTTCTTTTCTTGCCTATCAATGATAACCGTATACTCAATAGGAGCAATACAGGCTACTACCTTAGGGCAGTATCTCCTCTTGCTAACTATTTTGGTTATTTCGAAAGATTCACCACCGAAATATACCTTCAGTGGCTTAAATGAACCGTCGGTAAGAAAGAGCGCATCAACAGTCAATGGTACTCTTTTATACTCTGTCTTCATAGGTTTTTTATCACCTTAACCGCTACACCTTGAATCTGAAGGTTGTCTATGTATATGTCCTTCATTCTCTTGTTTTCGGGGTGCAGATAGTACACACCGTCATTGCAAGCAAGCCTTTTGAGTGTAACCTCATTCTCTACCAAGGCAACAACAATATCACCTACGTTAGCAGTATTTTCTTGCCTTATAAGTACCCAATCTCCGTCCTCAATGCCGGCATCTATCATAGACCTTCCACTTGCTTTAAGTATAAAGAATCTTCCGTTACCGACAAATGCTTCGGGGAGTCTAAGGTATCCCTCAACATACTCCTCCATCTCGGTAAGTTCACCGCAAGGTACTGCTCCGAGAATGGCAACAGACTTCATTGCTTTGTCAGAATTGGCAAACTCTCGGCTCTCATAACCGTGCCTACCTTTGCTTATTTTGCCCTCGGATATAAGATGGGTAACGTATCTATGTATGTTTGTAGAACTCTCTCCAAAGTGGTTAGAAATCTCTCGGACAGACACTCCATAGCCATTGGTGTTGCAGTAATCTTCTATGTATGAAACTATATTATCGAGCAATTCTTTGTTCTTAGTTCTCATTGTGGTTCTCCTCCTAAAAAGGAACAACTGTTCCGTTTAGAATATTATACACCTTGTACTTTAATTTGTCAATAGGTTTTTGTGTGTAATTGGTGTGTTACACACACAATTTTTAAAAAAACCGAGAATCCACAAATTTTATTGGCTTTAATGACATGAAAGGGTAAACCTTCAATTAATGCAGAAAATGTTCTTTTTTTGAGTAAAACAATAAGTTTGTGTGTGTATTATAGTGGTTACACACACACTTTCAAAAAAGTTGGTGATTTTTTGGTTTTTAGAGACTATATTGTTATGAAAGGATTAATCTATATTCATTTTGAAAATTGCTTGATTTTCCGTACACATGAGGAGCAAACTTTAAGTTCGGATACTTCTTCGGACGAACCACAAAGTCTACAAGCAGTATCCACACCTCTAACTGTGATGGCATTACCATTTATGCCGAGAACAACCTCTGCCTCTCCTTCAAGCCCTAACGCCTTTCGAAAATCCATTGGGAGTACTATCCTACCAAGTTTGTCAATTCTTCTTTCTACGAGTTCCATAATAACCTCCAATAATTGTTATACCGATATTTGTAATCGGTTTACTGTTATTATATACCAAGAGGTTTGTCGAAATCTGTTAGTTTTTGGTAGAAAACAAAAAAATCTGTGCGATTAACACAGATTTTATCAGCATATGGAATTATGGGTTAGTTCTTGGCACTACTTATCATAGTATCCACAACTGCAAGTATCCTTTCCTGCTCTTCTGTCGGAAGGGCTTCAAGCCTTTCGGAAAGCCTATTCGCAGATACCGCCGAGGACTTATCGACCACATCACAAAATACCTCGTCTGCAGAAATGCCGAGGGTGTTAAGTATCTTCACAAGTGTTTCCAACTTGATATTGTAAATGCCTCTTTCAAGGGCGGATAAATAATGAGGGCTAATGTCAATAACCTCGGAAAGTTCCTCCTGGGTCATCCCCTTTTTCTTTCGGTATTCTTGGATTCTTTTACCGATTATTTTCTCCATTGTAGCACCTCCTTTTGTAATCGAATGCAATAATATTATAACTGTTTTGCGATTACTTATGAAGGACGGCAAGCCGATATTTGTAACTGTATTCCGATTACAATACCATTAATCAGACTATGCTATGTGGCATAGTCATTTTTCTTTTGTGGTACGAAAATCGTACTAAACAGTTCGGAATAACAACTTTTATATCTTGCAAATCGTACCAATGTGTGCTATAATGGTCTTATCATAAATATTTTATGGAGGTTTGTATGGCAGTATCCTATAAGAAACTGTGGAAAAAACTCATAGACCTTGACCTTAAAAAGAAGGATTTAGAGGAAAAAGCAGGCATTAGCCACTACTCTATGCTTAAACTCAATAAAGGCGAGAATGTAACAACCGAAGTGCTTGGCAAAATATGCTTGGCTCTCGGATGTGGAATAGACGATATTATGGAATTTGTGGAGGACAAAAACAATGGCTGAAGTAAGTAATGTAGGCTTAAATATAGCAGAAAAATCAACAGTAATATGGAACGTAGCGGATATGCTCAGAGGTCCTTTCAAACCTCACGAATACGGTCTTGTAATTCTTCCTATGACTGTTATCAAAAGATTTAATGACTGCCTTATGCCCACACACGAAAAGGTGCTTGAGGCATATGAAAAGGTTAAACACCTTGCGGTTATAGACGGTTTCCTCACAAAAGCATCGGGATATCAGTTCTATAACACAAGCAAGTTCACCTTCGACACCCTTGTCAGTGACCCCGAAAATATTGAGGCTAACTTCAAGGACTATCTTGCAGGCTTTTCTTCCAACGTGCAAGACATCCTTGCTAAATTCGAGTTCGATAACGTAATAAAGAGAATGATAGAGTCCAACACCCTCTACCTTGTTATCAAGGAGTTCAACTCCAAGAAGGGCTACCTCGGTGCAGATAAGGTTAGTGCGGTAGACTGTGGCTATATCTTTGAGGACTTGGTAAGAAGATTCAACGAGTCCTACGGTGAGGAAGCAGGAGCGCACTTCACAAGCCGAGATATTATCTACCTTATGACAGACCTTCTTCTTTGTGATGTCAAACTCGGTGGCAATATGACCGTCTATGATATGACGATGGGTACATCTCAGATGCTCTCGTGTATGGAAGAGAGAATCAAGGCTATTGACTCCGATATAGAGGTTACTTGTTTCGGACAAGAGTTCAACCCCTCCACCTTTGCTATTGCAAAAGCAGATATGATGATTAGAGGTGGCGACCCCAACAATATGAGATTCGGTGACACCCTCTCCGAAGATAAATTCGAGGGCTACACATTTGACAGAATTATCTCCAACCCTCCCTTCGGTATAGATTGGAAGAGAGAGCAGAAAGCAGTTGAAGCCGAGGCTAAACTTGGCGAACATGGCAGATTTGCACCCGGTCTTCCCAAGATATCCGACGGTCAGCAGCTCTTCGTCCTCAACGGTCTTAAAAAACTTGCCGATGATGGTAGAATGGCAATAGTTCAGAATGGCTCACCCCTCTTCTCGGGTGATGCAGGCTCGGGTCCCTCTGAAATCAGAAGATATATCCTTGAAAACGATTGGCTCGACTGCATTATTCAGTTGTCTACCGACCAATTTATGAACACAGGCATCTCCACCTATATTTGGGTGTTCTCTAAGGACAAGCCCTCATATAGAATAGGTAGGGTTCAACTTATCGATGCATCCCACTGCTACGAACCGAGAAGAAAGTCTATCGGCACAAAGAGAAATGATATCACCGACCTTTGCCGTGACCTTATCGTTAAGGCATACGGTGAGTTCGAGGAAGGTATCTACGGTGACAAGGACGGCATTTATTGTGAGTCTAAGATATTCGATACCGTTGAGTTCGGATACAACAAGATAGTGGTTGAAAGACCTCTCCGTGATGAGAATGGCAAGGTAGTTCTGAAAAAGGGCAAGCCCGTGGCAGATTCAAGCCTTCGCGATACCGAGAACGTACCTCTTGATGAGGATATTGACACCTACTTTGCAAGAGAGGTTCTCCCCTATGCACCCGATGCTTGGATAGATAAAACCAAGACCAAGGTAGGTTACGAAATACCTATGACAAGATACTTCTACGAGTATCAGAAACCCGAAGCATCCGACGATATTCTCACAAGAATTATCGGTCTTGAAGATGAAATTGCAAACTCTCTGAAGTCCCTCTTTGGCAAGTAATATGCAGAGAGAAATGAAAGATAGCCGTGTCGAGTGGATAGGAGATATCCCTTCGACTTGGACTACTTCGAAGTTAAAGTATATAGGCACGTATATTAATGGCTATGCATTCAAGTCTTCAATGTTCACCAAGAGCGGAATAAGAGTATTAAGGCTTCAAGATTTATCAAAATCATATATCAACCCTCAATACTTTGAAGGCACTCTCGACCAAAGATTTGTGGCTACCAAGGGAGATATATTGGTCTCTTGGAATGCCACCTTGGATACCTTTTTGTGGGATGACGAAGATGCATACTTCAAGCACCATATTCTGAAGGCTATTCCCAATGAAGATAAGGTTTCAAAAGCATTCTTCTATTGGCTCTTGAAGTTGGCTATGAAGAATATGAGCGGTGACGGCATTGTTATGACACATTTAAGGCTCGGTGATTTCTCCGACTTTACAGTGCCTATGCCCTCTCTTGCCGAGCAGACAAGGATAGCGGAGTACCTTAATGAGAAATGCTCCGAGATAGATGCCTTGATAGCACAGACTAAATCCTCTATTGAGGAGTACGAAGCACTGTTACTTTCCTACATATCGAATGCAGTAGTAAAAGGTATCAGAGCCGACAGAACACTTGTGGACAGTGGTTATTCACTTGTAGGTGAGATACCATCTGAATGGTCGGTTAGCAAACTCAAAAATTTATACGAAGTGCTTAACGGAATTCCGATTGAGGGAGAACGTATGGGCAGTGGATACCCTTTTCTGAGTTACGGCGATATTGATAACTTAGTGCTTTCCGAAACCACCAATGGGCTTGCAGAAACTACCGAAGCAGAAAGAGAAAGATACACAGTTCAAAGAGGAGATATATTCTTCACGAGAACAACCGAATCTCTTGAAAGTGTGGGAGTATCTTCAGTGTGCCTTAATGATATAGAGAATGCCACATACACAAGCCTTTTGGTAAGGGCAAGACCCCTCACAGATATAGTTTTGCCGAGTTATGCCAAATATTATTTCAGAAGTAGCCATATAAGGCAGTATATACATAGTAAAGTAAACCGTGGAGCAAGTGTAAACTTGACCCAAGAAGTCCTAAAAGCAATGCCCATATTAATTCCGACTAAGGAAGAACAGATAGAGATTGCAACCTATTTGGATGAAAAGTACTCTCAAATAGTAGCCTTAATCGAGAAAAAGCAAGCCTTAATAAAGGAAATGGAGAACTACAAGTACTCTATTATCTTTGAGACTCTCACGGGCAAGAAAGAGGTTTAATATGAAAGACAGTGGAATTGAATGGATTGGGGAGATACCAAATAATTGGGAAATCAGAAAGGTGAAAAGTGCTTTTTATAGAAGCAAAATTGATGCACAACAAGAAGACCCGGTTGTTTTATCTTTGGCACGAAGCGGTGTAAAAGTTCGAGACATTTCAAACAACGAAGGACAGTTGGCAGAAAGTTATTATAATTATAATGTTGTAGAACCGGGTGATTTGCTTTTAAACCCGATGGATTTATATAGCGGAGCAAATTGTAGCATCTCAAAAGTATCGGGGGTTATCAGTCCTGCATATATTAATCTGCGAACAAAAGGACAATCAAACCCGATATACTATGATTATTATTTCAAAACACAGTATTGGGCAATGGCTTTCTTTGCTCACGGAAAAGGGGTTTCTTTTGACAACAGATGGACATTAAGCCCTGTTGATTTGTTTAACTATTTTATACCTGTGCCTCCGTATCAAGAACAGAAAGCAATAGCCGATTTTCTTGACAAACAGTGTGCCGAGATTGATTCGGTTATTGAGCAGACCAAAGCCACCATAGAGGAGTATAAGAAACTCAAACAGTCGGTTATCACTGAGGCAGTCACCAAGGGCATCCGAGGTGATAGACCTATGAAAGATAGTGGCATTGAGTGGATTGGTGAGATTCCTGCCGAGTGGGATGTTGTTAAAATGAAACATCTTGGTCATTGCAGAAATGGGTTAACGTATTCTCCCGACAATATGACTTCAGCAGAAGACGGAACATTGGTTCTTCGTTCTTCTAATATAAAAGAGGGGAAACTTGTATTTACAGATAATGTTTATGTAGACACATCAATTAAAGACGAGTTGATGGTAATGCCAGGAGACATCTTGATATGCTCGAGAAATGGAAGCCGTGCATTAATAGGAAAAAATGCACTTATTCCAAACGATTTAACAGCATCATTTGGAGCATTTATGATGATATTTAGGTGCAAATCTCCTGAATATGTTCAAATGATACTTAACTCCGCAGTTTTTTCTTATTATCTCGGTACATTTCTTACATCTACTATAAATCAATTAACTGCTGACAATTTCAATAACATGAAGATTGTTTATTGTAAAGACGAAATTGAACAAAAAGAAATCGTTTCATATTTAGACCAAAAGTGCGCTGAAATCGACACCCTTATCGAAAAGAAAACCTCACTACTTGAAGAAATGGAAGCACTCAAAAAGTCTATAATCTTTGAGTATGTAACAGGCAAAAAGGAGGTTGTGTGAATGAATAATTTGGATTTCAACAATATCAATTCCGCCAGCGCTTTGGCTAATGCCGAAATAGCAATGCGTGAAATAGAACGAGAAAATATAAGAAAAGAAACACAACGAAATGCTCCTATTATCGATGGCTTACACGGTATAGTAGCTGAAATGCAAGCGCAAAATAAAATCTTAGCACAACAAGTAGAGGATGCAAAACGAGAATCAGAAGAAGCAAAAAAGGACGCAAGAAATGCTAAAGTGTTCTCTTGGATTTCTTTCGCGGTTTCCACACTGATTGCAGTTGCTTCCTTGATTGTGGCAATTGTTAAGTAAGGAGGTCTGCTAATGTGGTATGAATGGCTTATATTTGCAATAATTTTTCTTCTTATTCCAATAGCGGTTGCAAATCTAAAGTTAATAGCAGAAAAGAAAATTAATCCTACCGAGGAACAAAAGAAAAATGCAAATATATTTTGCGGTTTCTTGATGCTCTTCTATTGGCTCTGCGACCTCTTCTATATGGCATTTATCTTGAATAGCCTTGCTTTGAAGTTTGTCTTTGGTGGATTGATAATGCTTATCATCTTCTACAATCTCTCAAAGGCATTTATCAGCGGAGCATCCCATTTCAAGTGGGGATTGATTCAAGACTTTATTGTCGGTGTCGGTATGTCAATCTACTTAATATATATCATACCCAATGCGGATTTGCAGAATGTTGTTATCCCTATCGTGTCAGCGGTTTACGGCGGTTTAATCACCCTTGTTGGTGTTGCTTGGACTATTAGAAAAGCAGACAGTGACAAAAGAGAAAACGAACTCAAACATGCAATTCCATATTTACAAATTGAACACACAAATGTTAAAGATACATACACGAGAGTAATCGATATCGGACAAAATTCACCACATTATTGTTGCATTATAACAAACATAGGGTTGGAAATTTGTGTTTTAAAATATGTTCTTGCTGATGGAAAGTATTACAATATAGAGAATGGCTATATTGCCGCAAATGATACGGTGCTGTTACGTTTTTGTTTTTATTTTGATGAAGTGTCAGAAATTTTGGCGTGTGATAGATTGGGGAATTCATACAAATTTGAAGTGACAAACGAAAACGGCAGAATAAAATATACAGGTTTGCCTCAAACATTTGATTTAACTTCGATAAAGGAGACACAATGATTACAACCGAAAAGCAATTTGAAACAGATATAGAAGCCTTTCTCATATCTGCCGAAGGTGGCTATACCAAGCCAACCGAGAAGTATGATGCCGAGGCAGGTTTATATGTAGAAACACTCATAAACTTTATAAAGGCTACACAGCCGAAGGAGTGGGAGAGATTTGAGAAGCAGTGTGCCTCCGACCCTATAAAGAAGTTCTGCCTTGCACTTGACAATGCCATTGATATGGACGGTCTTGTGTCGGTGCTTCGCCACGGCTTTAAGCATAGGGGGATTAAGTTCAGAGTATGCTACTTCAAGCCCGAATCCCACCTCAACAAGACTGCACAGTATGACTATGAGCAGAACGTATGCTACTGTCAGAGACAGTGGTACTATTCCACCGAGCATAAGAAGTCGGTTGATATGGTTCTCTCGGTAAACGGTATTCCGATTGTAGCACTTGAACTCAAAAATCAATACACGGGTCAGACCATTTCCAATGCCAAGGAGCAGTGGATGTATGACAGAGACCCGAGGGAGTTGCCCTTCAGATTTAACAAGAGAATACTTGCCTACTACTGTGTTGACCACGTTGAGGCTCTTATGGCAACAAAACTCGATAAGGGCAATACATACTTCCTCCCCTTCAACCAAGGCTCGAACGGTGCAGGCAACAACGGTGGCGCAGGCAACCCTCCGAACCCTAATGGCTACCCCACCTCATATCTATGGGAAGAGGTTCTTCAAAAGGATAGCCTACTCAATATCTTGCAGAAGTTCGTACACCACGAGGAGAAGAAAAAGAGGATTATATTCCCTCGCTATCACCAACTCGACGTTGTAAGAAAACTGATAGCGGATGTTCGTGAGAATGGCGCAGGCAAAAACTACCTCATTCAGCATTCCGCAGGCTCGGGCAAGTCCAACTCTATTGCTTGGACTGCATACAGACTTGCTTCTCTGCACGATGAGATGAACCGAGCAATCTTTGCCTCTGTAATTATAGTCACCGACCGTACCGTACTTGATGCACAGTTGCAAGAGACTGTATCTTCATTCGACCACACTCTCGGAACTGTTGAGACTATCGGAGAGGGTAAGAAGTCTACCGACCTCCGTGATGCTATCAATAACGGTGCAAGAATTATAGTTACCACTCTGCAGAAGTTCCCTGTAATCTACACCGAGGTGGACAAGGCAGACGGCAGAAACTTTGCAGTTATAGTAGACGAGGCTCACAGTTCGCAGACTGGATCCTCGGCTATGAAACTTAAAACTGCCTTGGCTGACACCGAGGAAGCACTGAGGGAATATGCAGAAATCGAGGGCAAAGCCGAGGATGAGATTGATGCCGAGGATGCTATTGTTAAAGAACTTATAGCACAGGGCAAGCACAAGAACCTTTCCTTCTTTGCTTTCACCGCTACACCCAAGGGACAGACCCTTGAAATGTTCGGAACTCCTTATGAGGACGGCTCGTTCAGACCCTTCCACACCTACTCAATGAAGCAGGCTATCGAGGAAGGATTTATAATGGATGTCCTTCAGAACTATATGACCTATTCGACTTGCTTTAAGATTGCAAAGACGGTTAAAGAAAACCCCGATGTTCCGACCTCAAGAGCCTCGAAAACCATTAAGAGATTTGAGGAACTTCACCCCTACAACATCAGTCAGAAGGCACAGATAATTGTCGAGACTTTCCTCTCTACCACAAGGCATGCCATAGGTGGTAAGGGCAAGATGATGGTAGTCACTTCCTCTCGACTCGCTGCTGTCCGTTACTACCATGAGGTTAAGAGATACATAGAGGAAAAGAAGTACGATAACGTTGATGTTCTTGTAGCCTTTTCGGGTGCTATAAAGGATGGCGACGAGGAGTACACCGAGTCAAAACTCAACACAAGAAAAGACGGTAGCAGAATATCCGAGGAGCAGTTGAAAGAGGAGTTCCACAACAACTTCAACGTGCTCATAGTTGCCGAGAAGTATCAGACAGGCTTTGACGAGCCTCTTCTTCACACTATGATAGTTGACAAGAGACTTCGTGGTGTTAAGTGTGTGCAGACACTTTCTCGACTTAACCGTATTTGTGAGGGCAAGACCGACACCTTTATCCTTGACTTTGTAAACTCTGCGGAGGATGTTCAAGAGGCATTCCAACCCTTCTATCAAGAGACCATTCTAACCGAGGAGATTAACACCGAACTTATTTACAAGGTCGTTAAAGAAATCAGAGGTTATAAACTCTATACCGACACGGATATTCAGAACTTTATTGCCCTCTACCGCAAGGAAAGTGGAGCAAAGAATGCTATGGGTAAAATGACCTCTATACTTAAGCCCACCGCAGATAAGTATAACTTGCTTTCCACCGACGAGAGGTATCAATACAGAAGGGCTCTTAGGTGCTTTGCCAAGTGGTACGGCTACGTGAGCCAAGTTGCAAGAATCTTTGATAAGGAACTCCACGAAGAATATCTATTCTGCTCCTATCTCTTGCACCTTCTCCCGCCCAACTCTACCGAACCTCTTGACCTCGATGGCAAACTCAAACTTGAATACTATAAACTCCAAAAGACATTTGAGGGCAAGATTAAGTTGGCAGACGAGGACGGCGAGTTCACACCCAAGAAGGGTGGCGGTGGAGTTCCCGATAAGAAAGAGCCTCTTGATGAGGTAATCGACAGAATTAATCTGCTCTTTGCTGGCAACTTCACGGATGCTGACCGTGTAATCCTCTTTGCACTCCACGAAATCCTCAAGGAAGATAAGAAACTCCGAAAGACTGCAAGGTCTTCCAATCCGCAGATTTTCACAGAGAGTATCTTCCCCAAGATATTTGCACAGATTGCTCAAGAATCCTATGTAGAGCAGACCGAGGCATATACGGCTCTCTTCCAAGACCAATCGAAGTATAATGCTATAATGGTGGCACTTGCCGAGATACTTTACAGAGAGTTCAACAAGAAAGATTAATACCCAAAGGGGCATGGTTTCGACTATGCTCCTTTATTTATGCCCCCACACTTGGCACGATTGCACCGGAACCAATCGGGGCAATTATAGGTGTAATCGGTTGCAGAAATCCAACATTCAACCAGGGCAAAATTTAAGGCTCTGGTGAGGTATTTACAATGAGGTGCAAATATAGTTGACAATCCGAACTTGGTGCGGTATACTTGAGTCCACAAAAGAAAGGAGGGACAACTTGAAAAAGGTAATTGAGTATATAAGGTCTAACCCAAATAACATAACCGTGCTTGATATTCAGAGAAGGCTTAATATGGGGTTTGGTTCTGTTATTCATATTATTGATGAATTGGTAGAACAAGGTCTTATCGAACCCCATAAAAATCAAAACAACATATATAAAGTAAAGAAGGTGGAACGAATGATAAAAAACATTCAGTACTACAAGGGAGAAACACTTCCCATTGTCGGCAGACCCGGCATAGGTCAAGAAAGCATTGTCTTGAACATTGCAAGTGAGTACTCCGAACTGAATCCGAGAAAGCCCAAGGATGTGATAATCTTCTCCCCAATTCAGCCCAAGATACATATTCAAACGAGGATTGTCTGCATTCAGCACCCCTACTCCTACCACTACCTCAGCGGTGGATATATGAAAAAGGAACTCCAAGAGAGAGCCAATGGTTTTATCCGAGGGCTGAACTTTAGCCACCTTATAGTTGATGACACCGAAGACATCGACGAAAGGTATATCTTCAATCAGATGCTCGACCGTGACAACGTGGGCATGATAGTGGTGCTTGACTATGACTTTATATCCCATAAGGTGTCTGTGCCGTTCCTTGAGTCCATAGCTAAGGACTATGATATTCCGATTGTGATTTCTGCTCTTGTTAGCAGAGAGGTGGAGAACAGAGATGACTACCACCCTACAAGGGCAGACATTAAGAACAAGCATCTCAAAGCCCAAGATACAGTGTTGCTTGTCTACCGCGAGGGATACTATGACCTTGATAACTACGATGGAGATGCCGAACTTTTTATAGACCGCAGAGGTGAAGTAAACCGTGAGGAGTTGTTCTATTGTTCGGCAAGAATGAAGTTTTTGCTACCTTCTGAAGTTACATGCAAGGACACTTCAAAAAAATAGTGAACATCTCAAAAAATCCTCGCCTTATTGTAGTGTAAGGGTAAAAGAATACTCACACCGAAAAATCCCTCTGAGATGCCATTGTCTTGGGGGATTTTTTTGTTTTTTGGTAATTTGTGGATAAAAACAAGCAAAAAAGCCTCGAAATTGGTAAAAAATGGGGCTGAAATCGGCACTGCTCCAAAAGGGTGCAAATTTAGTTGACAAATTGAAAAGGTTGTGTTATAATATGAGCGAAGGGAATAAAAAACCTCCTAAAGAATGTTTTTTCTTTGGGGATATTATACTCTTTCACTGTATAACCATCTCAATCAGACAAGTAACCAAACACCCCTCTGCAGAGACCGAACACCTCTCTGCAAATACCAAGTAAGGATTGGTGGGGCTATCTGAATTGATATGCTATGCCGAGTGACAATCGAATAATCCTCTGTAAAATTAGTAGTGAATTTAACAGAGATACTATAAGTATGGAAGAAAACCATATGTTTGAGATTAACTCTATTCTGTAAAGGTTAAGTCTCCCCAAAGATCGTTTTACTATCTTTGGGGGGACTTTTGCTTTTTTTCGGAAATACCAAAGGAAAGGAGAAGAATAAACACACACTTCGAGAAGCACGAAAACTTCATATGGCAAAACGGCAAAAATTTAAAAATTTTAGGAGAAGACTAACTAATGAAAAAATATTTTAATGATTGCGTTGATAGTAATGCAAAAGGAATGGTAAAGGTTTATGAAGTAGAGGGAGCAATGGATTGGACGGTTGACAAGAATGCCGATTTGTTTGAAGAAATGCTGTGCGGAGCATATGATGTGTATGATTGCACACCCGGTTGTCTTGTAATAACTTCCCATGATTGCTTGAAGTTTAATTCTATGACCGATTATCACGAAACGGATGACGAGGCAAAACTTAGAATTATATCTGTTTCGGATGATAAATGGTATCACGAATTGTTCGAGGACTTTATTGCACATTATTATGAAGGCAAGGCAGTAAAAGTTCATGAGTGTGAGAGAACTTCTGCATTCACTAATGAGGTAACCGAAATTCTTAAAAAGGGATTTGGCGGAGAGTTCTTCACAATGGAGCAGCCGCCGTTCGTGGCAAAGGTAACAATCGAAGAAGACACGGTGTCTCTTGTTATTGATGAAGAACGAACAGAAATAGTTATTGACTATGTTGAAGCATATGCTTGTGAGGAGGTGGACGAGTATGAGGACTAAGGAGTTCAGAATTGAAAATTTCATTAAAAACAATGTTGACGGTATTGTTGCTACTTACGGTGTTTCCGAATGGGGTGATAGACTAACAACTACAGAAGAGGTGGATTTGTTGGAATACTTTACCTCTTTATTCAACACTCTCGACGTGAAAGGAACAATCATTTCCTATAGCATAAATTTTGGGTATATTCCACTTTGTTGGGAGGATGATGATTATATCTTCAGAATTATGGTTAGTGTAGAAAATGAAACCGTTTTGCAATCCTTCACAAAAGCAATCACCGATTATTTTGATGGCACGATGGTCAAACTCGATGAGTTTAAAAGACCGAAGAATTTTGCGAAGTACATTAAGAAATGTGCCAAATATAGTATAATGGATTGTTTTGTTGTTACTAATGAGATTGAAACTTTGGTTATCGACAGTAATTATAACGATTACGGCTTGAGATTTGATATTCAAGCAGAAGAAACCGTTAGATTTAGAAAATTGAGCGGTCTTACTACAAGCCCCAGCATTTTGTTAGCACTTAAAAACAATACATCCACAAAATATCTTAAGTATAATCTTTTTGACGATGAGAATAATGCCACTGCTTAATTGTCGGTGGCATAGACTCATCATGACCATATTTTAAACAAACTATAAAACAATATAAAGGAGAAATTAAAATGACTATTTCTAATAACACCAATTGGAGAAACTACAAACTCAACTGCAACAACGGATTTATTACTATCTGCGAAATTACCCCCAACAACAGTGCAAGCATTGATGATTACAAGAGTATGATGTCTCAAATCAAGGAGAGCATAACCCATAGCATTAACGAAGATGGTTTGGAAGCAAACCTTTACTTTGCCATAGACTATACTTCGTTGTTTTCGGCTACCAAGGCGGACAAGCCTATCTGTCACATTATAGCATTCACTCCCGAAAGGAACGTACTGCACCATATTGCAGGCTATGCTAATACCATTTGTTCCGACTATGATTGGAATAGAGAACTCTACACTATGGAAGGGTTTAATGATGAATTCTACTTCCACACCGTCGAGAAGTATCTTAAAACGAGCCTTGGTTGTGCTGAGTACCAGGCTATCAGACACATTTGGAATGGCTTGTTCTTTGAGGAAAATGGAGAGATTTGTTTCTCCGAAGAGGAAACCGATATTTTCAATTCGAGTGAAAGTACTATTGAGATAAAGAGAGTTTTGATAAAAGGTAAGATGGTAGGTTAATAAAAAACAACCATTGAAATGAGTGCGTAAGGGTAGAATGAGTGCCACGGTTTAGAAGACCGAGGCAGATAGTTATATACACCAAAAATAACAGAAAGGACAGTTTTATGACCAAAAGAAAATACGGAAAAATAATTACATTTTTTCAGAGGGATTGGAAGTTTAATTGCGACATTGCGGGCTGGTGCCAAGAGTTTTACGAAAGAATTTTTGAGGAGTGCCTTAGACTTGCTAAAAGAACCCACAAATTCGAGAATGACGATGTTACGGTAGATATTTTTTATGATAACTATGATGCAGTTAGCGACCAAGTTCAGGCATTCCCTTTAATTAATATAATGGTAAATAGTGATGAGGTTGGTGTGGCTGAGTGCTTCATAGACTACCTCGTGGATTGTGTCAAGACTTTCTTTCCTAACGAACGTTATAAAAACGAGGTTGGATGGTGGAGCAAAAAAGCAACCAACGAAAAGGAAAGAAAACGGTTTATTAAGGCATCCGAACGAGGATATGTTAGAGACTCAATAACCATTGAAACTACGGTTGAAAAAGATATTATAAAAGTCAAAACAAATGCACAGTCACCGCTACACCATATTTACAGACTTGAGCACAAGCATCATATGGAACTTCATAATGGTGAATGGAGAAATGCTATATAAAAATTACGATTAATCACCGAAAGGAGTGAGATTTGAAGAAAGAAAACCCTCGAAAGAGGCTAACTGATTACATTGATATCGAGCGCGATATCTCCCCTTATAATGTTACGGCTATATATGCCGGAACTAATGCAGGCAAGACCACACTAATTGAAGGATATCACGATGGCAACGTAGACTTCTTCGGATTGGCTGAAAAGTACAAGGTGTTGTTCATAACTTCACGGAGACAAAAGGTTAAACAAACTTGTTGTCACCAAGAATCATTTCTTCGGCATTTGGAAGAAGCAGGGGCAATAATCTCTTGGGATAATTGCAACAAGAACGTAGTATGCACCAATGCTCATATTCACAAATATATTAGTCAACACTATGTAATGGCTAACGAAGCCACTTATTTTTGGAGACATTTTGATTTTGTGGTGGTGGACGAGGTTCACTCTATTTGCAACGATAGTTCGTATGCACAGTGTTCCTATACCGTAAAATGCTTGATTGAAAAAATAGCAGAGGAACAGAAAAGAGGAAAAACTAAGACCAAGTTGCTATTAATGACTGCTACACCACAAACAATTCGATGGTTCGTTGAGCAACTCGATGCAAAAGTGTATGACTATTTAGATGTGTTAAAACCTTTAAAACCAAAGTCGATATCGGTTGTCGGAAAAGATTATATGCATAAAGAAATGCTTTCTTTGGTGCGCCAAGGAAAAACTGTGGTTTATTACTTATCTCACATTGAAAAAATGCCGAGATTAATCCAAGCAATTGCGGAAAGCGGTATCTCGGAGACTGAAATCTCGGTAGCCATATCCGATAAGGAAGTGTTGAAAAAGATTCAAAATGAATATCCTATAATTTATGATAATGCCGAGGATTTGAGCATATCTGTCAGCATTCACGAGGAGATAGACTCACAATTCAAATTGGTGCTAACAAATGGGAAATGGCGAGAGGCAATTAATATCACCAATGTAGTTGATTGCCTAATCATTGAAAGTCACTACTCCATAGACCTTCAACAAATCATAGGCAGATTCAGAAACGGTGTCGGTCAAGTTTTTTTGATTCGAGATGCTCATCAGTTCGAGAACTACAACAATTTTTCACAAGAATGGGATTATTACAGTCAGAGGATGGATTATGACAATGCTGAGTTGAAAAAGAGAATCTTTGGAGCGGAATTGCCTAAAAAGTATGAGCCCATAATGCAGAACACCGAAACCAAAAGATTTGTAGATACTTTACTTCGTCAATCAAGATATAGAGGAATAAATCTGTTAAAGGAATGTTTCGAGGCTAATATGGCTTACAAAAAATACTTAGAGCATTTCAACCACTCTAAACATGCAATGCAAAATGCCTTGGATGCTAACCTTGATTTTAGCGAGGTGGATAACTATTTCAAAGATATAGCAATAGACTATGGAACAGAGCAATCTGCCAATTTGGAATACATTGAAAAGTTGTTTGAAAGAGAAAACTTGGAGTTTGGAAAAACTGAAATCAGCAAAGAGAAACTAAGTGAGATTGTATCTATGCTTATCGAGAACCTAAACAATAATGGCAAACCAATAAAGTGCAAGAAACCTAAAACAGTTCTTACTAAATATGGATGCGGATATACCATAATAGGTAAAACTATTAAGGGAAGATGCATTATTTACAAGTTAAGGGCTCTAAATGAGCCCCCAATAGATATACTGTGCTAAAACAAGGATAGATATATTATTTAGTATCTAAACATCTCAAGGGAAAAGAACTTGTTATATTTCTATATATATACATAGTTTATTTCCCAATAATAATGATAATAATAATCAAAAAACCATAGGTTTTTTGCAATAGGTTTATCTATGATAAACCATATCATTCTCTTAGATTATATCTTTAGATAAATGTTTAAGTATACCGATACAGCAAGGATATTTAATGGGGGGCTTTTAGCCCCATAAAAAGAGGTGTTATTTAGCCTTACTATTGAAAAATAAGTAGTATTATTGGGCTATGTGAACAAAATATGAATACTATATTCACAGTTTATTCACATTTACAACACAAGTGAAAAGAGGTGCTACAATCAGCACCTCTTTCTCTTTTAGTCTATCGACCCTCTCAACTCCTGCTTGTACTTGTAGAAGGTATTATGGGATATTCCTGCCAAGGTTGCACACTCGATATCTCCAAGAGAACCACCGAAAGAAATGGAGTGCTTCAGAATAATCTCCTTGGCTCTAATACTCTTCTTAGTAGTGAGTTTAGCACCTCTCCTCTGACCAATCTGCTTTCCATTGAGCCGAGCAGTTTCAATACCTTCTCTTGTTCTCTGATGCAAGTCGGTAACCTCTTTCTCCGCTTGCTCAAATGCAAGCCTTATCTGTTCCTTGGCAAGAGTAAGGAGGTACTCATTGATAGCCTTGAGAATAATATCAACCGAGGTATTAGTCATAGGGATAGCATTGCTTAGTGCTTTCTTATATGTCTCAGTGTTCACTTGAGGCTCTTTGAGGAACACCAATGTGATATTCCGATTGAAGAGTTCTTCCCAAACTTCATAGCCCTCTTCAGCAGTTCTCGCCATTCGAGATACAGAATCAAATGCAATAAGGTCTCCCTCCTTCACTTGTCTCATTATACTATCCCATTTAGGTCTGCTCATTGTAGTACCGGTATAGGCTTCCTCAACAATGATTGCAGTGGGAAACACACCTTTGATATTTCTGACTTGTCTTTCGATAGATTGAGTGGGTCTACTGATTCTTGCATATCCATAGATTTTCATAGTGATACTCCTATCAATTGAAATGAACATCTTTTTTGGTAGAGCCATGATAACGCTGCCGAGGGGATTTGTCAACTAACTTTTGGTAGTAAGCCAAACAACATTAGTTTTGGTAGTTTAATAAAAGCAAAAACAAATCAAAAACTTTAATACCGACACTTTTTGGTGAAGAATTGTTGTATATATAAGTATGAGAGATTATCTCAAATAATCAGCAAAAAGGAAACAGAATGATTACAAAGACAGAACTCAAGGATTTTCCAAAGTTTATTGGCAGTAAGTATGCCGAAAGATTAGGGTTATCCAAATATCAGTTCCGCAAATTCACTCAACAGAAGAATTCCCCTTCGGTAAGAATCGGAGCAAAGTATTATTTAGATAGAGATAGGCTATATGACTACCTCGAAGAGCAAAGCAAGGGAGAAAAAAATGAAAGTACATAAATTGAAAGAAGATTGGGATGTAACTGTAAAGCCAACCGAGGCAGAGGTGATTTTTAGGAAAGAGTTAGAAGATTATCAAAACAACCCATACCTTACTGGACAACCCATATACCTTGTTTGCCCACAGTACACATATGAGGTTGAGATGCAACCCTACAAAGTGCAGGAGTTGCTTAATGATTCTTCCCTTATTATTAGTGGGATATATGAATCCGGTTTTGGCATATCACCGCCAAGAGAAGAAGCCCTCCCCAATTTAGAGGAGGACTATGGCAAACTATGTGAGGCACTCTATTTGCTCGATGGTGTAAATGCCTACCGAGCCGAAGTTCCGGTAGACCAAATCGAGACTGGAGTGAAAAATGGTAAGGTTACAATTTTGCCGAACGACAGTTATAAAATGATGTTTCAAAAATTAAAAAGGAAGTTTCAAAACTATTGCAAAAGCAATGGTATCCCCTACGAATCTTGGATTAACGAATGAATGACCTCGGAGGTCTGCCCCGAAAGATAAGGCAAAGCACTAACTATGTAGGACTTCCTCATATTAGTCAACCTTTGCAGATTGGTAGTATGCATGGGCTTTCCCTCTTTTTGGAGCAATGCCACCGCCCAATCAAGAGTGAGAGCCCAAAACTGTTCTTGGCTAATAGTGTGCTTTAAGATATATTCACGGCACGTAGGAAGATTATCCATGGACTTGTCCCTTAGACCGAGCAACCTTTCAATCCTTCCGAGAGTAACCATACTTGGTCTTTTATCTTTAATTGAGGTCATTTGCTCCACAAGAGCCTTTACTTTGGGTAACAGTTCAATGTCTAATGATTTCCAATCTCTCTTTTTCGAGCCACCCTTTCGAGGATTATCTGTGCAGTAATGGTATTTACCGTACAATCCTTCTCCGATAGGTTTGACTACGTTGTAGGAAGCCCCCATTCTTCTTGCTATCGCGGCATAGTTCAAACCTTTTGAATGCAGTCTGAACACCTCTTCATCAAATGCTTTTTTACAGTCAATATAAACTATGTTATGAAATATAACATCTTCGCTCGATATGCCGAGAAACATAGCCATAAGGTATACTCCGAAATGATTATATTTGTCCGAGGAAAAGAGTTTATCTAATTGCCACCGTTCATTGAATCCATTAGTGTTAGTACCATTATAGAAGGTCGAGAAATCGGTGTGCAATTTATCCATATATCTTATTTGACCCCTTTGAGAAAGGTAAGGAGTTCCGACCAATCGAGAAGTCAAAAACCGCCCCATATCAATATCCAAATCCAAGTCCAAAGGGGCTTTGAATACCTCTTCTACATACTCTGCCAAGTTGCATTCGTTAGAGTTATTGCAGTAATCGACCTCCATATCAGTAATGCTTTCCTCTGCAGTTAATAAACAAGGGCTTGAAGTACTTGTGATTTGAACAGTACTATTCTTGAGGTAGCAGAGGTGTTTAGGGCAGATATTGATATGCCTAATTTGATGAACTCTGTGCCAATATGTTTCGCCATATTGTTCTCGGTCTTCACCAACACATAATGGGCAATATCGGAGATATCGCACTTCACAAGTCTTGCTCTTCGGCATTGTGATACGTTGGTAAAAGGTCTTTGAATCAAATGCAGACAGTGCCTCATATGCCTCTATTCTTCTGTCCTTGCTCATAAACCGAGCATAGTAAGGGAACATGGTGTGTCTACATATGATATCGAACAGTGTTTTATCCTTAGTTAGGAATGAAAGCAACTCGGGCTTGTAGTGATTAATGAACTCAAAATCGGGTCTAACTGTCGGAACTTCGAACACTTCTTTGGCAAAATAAGTGTAGTGATTATAGCCACTGTGTGCATAAGTTCTACTCAGCCAACTGTATATTAGTTCGTCCTCGTATAAAGGAGGAATGTAATTAATCATATCTGCACCTCAACAATGGCTATTTGCCCTCCGAGCAGACTAACTATATCCTCGCCACTTTCCTTAACCCTTTTGAGTGTTGCCGATATGAAATTCTCTGATACCACTTCGAGTATAGGCTCTACATTATCTACCATTTTCTTTAGGGGTGCAAGTCGAACCGGCTTAATGTCAATGTGCTTATGAAGTAGGGTTAACCTCTGATTATATGCCTTTTTCAAGGAGGCAATAGAGAGTGTTTCGCTACCGTCAAGGATTGCTAACTCCATAGCATCGTGAATGAGTGATACAACTACACTTGTGATACCATTGGAATGAGTGTGAAGCCACTGAACTATCTCGTCTGTCAGAACAAAGTCGTTCTGCACGTAGAGATAAGAGGTCAGAACCCTACAAAGACTATAAAAGTAATGGTCGAGAGGGAGTGAGCCGAACTCCAAGCCAAGAGACCTTCTTGACATTTGAAAAGTAGCATTAGAAAAGAATGCCTTGGTCTCCAAAGTGCCAACCATAGCCACAGAGATACCACTCGAATTAATAAGGTTCAAAAGGACACCCATAAGGTTGTTGCCATTCTTTCCGCATACATTCTGAAACTCGTCGAGCACAAGCAATCCCACCGAATGCAAGCAAACATTTGACACCGTACCTATCAGTGCATCCGTGGTGGCTCTTGACCTAATAGCATAAGAGCAGTATTCAGTATCGAGTGCCTTGTCAACTTCTCGGAGAATCTCAAGAAGCAAGCCTTTCACCGAACAATCGTAGGGTGTCTGAACTGTTATTATCGGTGCTATCCGAGCATAAGGCTCTTCGGTGATTATGATTGATTTAGGGGCTATTAATGATATGGCTCTGCTGATTGCCGAGGTCTTGCCTAATCCGCTATTAGATATCACTGTGAAACTATCCGAGCCACCTATGATGCCATTGGATATACCTTGCTTATTTATATAGCCTTGTGCATTGGTAGCCTTGGTCTGTTTTTTCTGCAGTGACCGCAGTAGAGCCAAGTACAACTTACAGTAAATCTCCGCACTCATAGGTGAAGGAACATACACCTCATAAAGCCGAGAAAGTTCAATCAACCTCTCGGCAGAAGAGGCATTTCTGATACACGGGTCATAAGGTGGCAGAACCGACAGAGCCTCTGAAAGTTCTTTGTTAGTGAGTAATGGTGGCATATACCTATTATCCATTTGTTTCTCCTATCCTTGGGGCATTTGCTATTGCTTCTATACTCTCCATTAAGGCTATCCGAGCCTTTGTATTGTTCTCCTCTTCACCTCTCACAAGAGCCTTTTTCTTGCTTTGTAGGGTATCAATTTCTCCGAGAGACATTCCCTCAAATTCGGAGAGGATAAGGCTAAAAGGGGTGTAGTAACCTTTCTCGACAAGCCATATAGTAGAAGCATCCTTGGGGTCATACGCAACAATACAATCACCACCTCGGAGATACCTCTCGGTGTACCCTTCTGCCTTGTATCTAACCTTATTTACAATCAACCCTCGCCGTGTAAATTTGCCTTTGGTTCGAGGTAACAAACAAAGGGTTAGTGTTTGCTTATCTACCTTTATAAGATTGGCTCCAAGGCTATTCTTGCCCCACTGCCACAAGAGAGAAGCATAGGGTTTGACTCCATTATCAATCATTTCTTGGTTGTTCGGAAGGTCGATAATCCTATGATTATTGTAGTAAAGAATGCAATTAATAATGACCTTTTCGAACTGTTCAAGGGTGAGGCAGGCATCTTTACGATAGTCCCTTGCACCTCTCTCTCGAAAGTCGGGTTCGATTACTCCCTTGCCTTTGAGCATAGGTTTATAGAGTTCTTGCACACAGTCAAAGAACTTTTCTACTACTGATTTGAGGTCGGGTCGGTAAGGGTTAAGATTAATTACAGATACAGAAATTTCGGTCAAAAATTCGAAATTTTGAGATTTATATTCTGAACCCATGTCAGTGACTACAGTAGCAGGAAGTTCGGAGCAATCCCAATCTGCTTTTGTGATATTAATACCCAATTTCTTGCAGTGTTCTGATTTGTCGGAAACAACATTCAACATTAATTCTCGGAGTGAGTGCATACCTCCCTCAAAGCCGAGATAGTAACCCATACAAAAACCACTATAAGCATCGATACAAGCAGTCATTATAGGTCTACCAACTACCTCTCCAATGTCATTAACAAGGTAAATATCACACACAGTCGAATCGAGCATACCGATACCTATATGCGGTGCAAACTCTCTGACCCCTTCGCCAAGCAGAGGTCGATTGTTTCTCTGATAATGGGTTAGCCCTTCACGGCTGATATGGTAGGTCTGCAGGCTCTTATGCTTGGAATAAAAGTATTGGAATTGTCTGAAAGTAGGATGCTTGGTTAACTCTCCATTGGCATCAGTGTACTGGTCTCGGAGCAAATAGAGATATGTAGTTCGGAGAGAGTGCTTGTACCTTGTGTAATAGTATTTATTCAAAGCCCATCTGAAGTTCTTCTCATCGACAGAGAGTTCTTTGATAGGCTCTTTTTTTATTGGAGCAAGAACGGTAATGTTGGGATAAGCAAGATACAAACAGAGGTACTTCCTTAGAGTCTGCTTTGTCACCTTGTGTCTTTCAGACATATCCGAGAGTGCTACATTTCTCAATTCATCATAGGCAATGAATGAAATCAAAGGGGCAATCATAGTGAACCTTTGGTGCATTACCTTCATTTGTTCTTGTGTCAAGTCCTCAATCATAGGTATGCTCTTGTTAGTGATAGATAACAGTTCCTCAAATGTAATGGTCTCCCAATTCTTCAAAGACTGTGAGAGAACCCAAAAAGGCATATTCAATCGAACACAGTCTATAACTAACGCCTTGCCAACACCTAATTCAATCACTCGGTATATTGTTCCATTTCTTCTAATCAAATCATTCTTTTGCATTTGCGATTCTCCCATCAGTTTGAATTTGCAAGAGCCAAAAGCAACCTTCCAATTGTGCCATTGTTTGCAAAGATTAAGTAAAGTTCCTCGTTGAAGCACATCATATTTCTACAGCTTACAAGCCAAAGAAGAGTAAAAATTTCAAAGGAAGAAAGTTTGTTGAGAAGGTAACGGTTAGAGGCAATAATCTTAATGTTTTCGGTGACCCCACAGTTTAGATTCAGCCTATTGTAAATTGCTTTTATAATCTCGCTCGGAGGCATAGGAAAGACCGTGCCTTCGACAATATTGCTCATTTCATCGATAAACCGTGAACACACATCGTCGCTCATATTCTTAGGCACAGAGGAGGAAAAGCAATCAATGTATCTCTTGTTTGCAATCGTCTTGAAATTCATTACAAATCTCCCTTCATAACCAACTTAATTGTTCGGTATATGGTGTCATTAAACCTAAACAAATCATTCTTCTGCATCGATTACTAACCTCCATTCCACACCTCTTCTTAACCAATAGTTTCGAGAAGCATCCAACAGTTTAGCAGTCAGTGGCTTAGTCAAATGCCTTCTAAACACACACTCATACACAACTATCTCTCCACTGATTGTAGTGCAATAAAAGTCTGTGGTATACTTGCCGTCTGTCAATGGGAAATCAGTCAGTGGGAAGTTGCTTATAAACTCCTTAATAGTGGAATCATTTTCGAGAACATCGGCAAAAACATACTGAACTTCACTGTAAGTTTTCACTATACCATTACATTTCGTCAATTTCCTTTTTTCACATCTCACCTTTGTGTTTGAGTTTCGCATAATTGCCTCCTTGAATTGCTTAAAATGTGCTAAAAGTGTGCTTAAAACGAGTTGAAAATGCTAAAAACAAAGCCTATTCTGCTAAAAACAACGCCAAAACAACCGATTTTTGCTTAAAACAGTTGCTTAAAACCAATTTTCAGCAATTTACTATGTATTAGTACAACTCCAATTATTCTCAAAAATACAAACCCAAATATTCTCCCACCCACAGGTTCGACCACAATAAAACCAATGGTAATATAGGCAATACCAG
>JAZQYD010000010.1:0-61112 GCA_045633405.1 Eubacteriales bacterium
CTCCCGTCAGGAGCGTAGACTTCAGCAGAAGGAAGAATCTCTCGATGCTAAGATCGAGGGTTTGGAGAAGAAGGAGCAGGCACTTGCCGATAAGCACGCCGAGCAGGACAGGCTTAAGGCAGAGACCGAGAAGGTTCTCGAGCGTCAGCTTAACATGATCGAGAAGATCGCGGGAATGACCGCCGAGGAGGCTAAGGTCGAGCTCATACACAGACTTGACGATGAGATGAAGCACGAGACTGCCGTCAAGATCGCAGAGTATGAGGAGAGATTTAAGGAGGAGGCAGACAATAAGGCGAAGGATATTCTTTCTCTCGCTATTCAGCGTTGTGCCGCCGATCACGTCAGTGAGATTTCCATTTCCACGGTTGAAATACCGAGCGATGAGATGAAGGGTAGAATCATCGGACGTGAGGGAAGAAACATAAGAACCATTGAGACTCTTACAGGAGTTGATCTTATCATAGACGATACTCCCGACGTTATCACTGTTTCGGGCTTTGACCCTATCAGACGTGAGATCGCGCGTATCGCTCTTGAGAAGCTCGTAGGTGACGGACGTATCCACCCCGCGAGAATTGAGGAGATGGTTGAGAAGGCTCGCCGTGAGGTTGATAATTCGATCAAGCAGGCAGGAGATCGTGCAATATTTGAAACGGGAGTTCACGGTCTTCACCCCGAGGTTATCAAGCTTCTCGGTAGAATGAAGTTCCGTACGTCCTTCGGACAGAACGTTCTCCGTCACTCCATCGAGGTATCGATGCTCGCAGGTGTGCTTGCGGATGAGCTTGGCGTCGACGTTACGATGGCCAAGAGAGCAGGACTTCTCCACGATATCGGTAAGGCTGTTACCGCTGAGGCTGAGGGATCGCACATTCAGCTCGGTGTTGAGATCGCTACCAAGTACCGTGAGAACAAGGATATTATTCACGCCATAGAGGCTCACCACGGCGACGTGGAGGCTAAGACTCCTCTCGACTTCATCATCCAGGCTGCCGATGCTATCAGTGCGGCACGTCCCGGTGCAAGACGTGAGGACGTTGAAAACTACATCAAGCGTCTTCAGAAGCTTGAGGAGGTCGCAGGCGACTTCGAGGGTGTAGAGAAGACATTCGCTATCCAGGCCGGCCGTGAGGTCAGAATTATGGTTAAGCCTGAGGTGGTCAATGACGATCAGATGAAGATTCTCGCAAGAGATATCGCTAAGAAGATCGAGGGAGAGCTTGATTATCCCGGCCAGATCAAGGTCAGCGTAATACGTGAAAGCCGTACCGTTGACTACGCTAAGTAATTAAAGATAACGGGAGCTCCCACATAGTTAAGGCTGTGTGGGAGCTTTTTGTAAAAAGGAGGTATTATGGGCGAAAAAATTAAAAGATACGCACTGCGTGCACTTATATCATATCTTGTGTTTCTTTTTGTCTCCGTAGTTACAAGCTCCGTATTCGTGCTTGCGGGCGGAGGCTTTGTGAGCGAGCTTAATATTTCGAGGATGCCGCTTTTTGCCTTTGCTTCGCTTACCGTTCTTTTTTCAATCTATTCGGTTATAAGAGCGTTTGAGCTCTATGACCTGTCTGCGAGGTCGGCGTTTATCGCACGTGCAGGGCGTAAGTATTCCCTTAAGGACGATATACGCATCACCTTCGGCGATCCTCTCATCAGAGTGAAATTCATCACCGAGACGTCAGTGATACTTCTTCTTATCTTCATCCTTCCGTCGGGTGTCGGATACCGATATATGATGGCGGCAGTGAAGGGGATAATACCCGTATCGGGGTGGGGAGAATACTTCCTCAAGAGTGCCATTATGTGTCCCGTAGCTTTTGTGATGACCTTCCTCGCCCGAACGTCGGCACATAAGTGGTGGATAGTAGCGAGAACGGCGGAGCGTGAGCGTCTTGACGGTATGACACGTCCCGTGCCGAGACTAGTTATAGAGATCGCTAAGATATTCTTCATATACCTCGTTTCGTTTGTGGCACTTCCCACGGTTATAATGCTCATAGCATCCCTTATACTCACCTTCGGGCTTTTATCCCGTCAGCCGTGGATAATTCCCGTAGTAGCCGTGATTTTTGTTGTTCCCTTCGTGCTTCGCAATCTTGGGGCTCTCTCGAGAAGACGGAGAATGTATAGGTACATAAAGAAAAGACTTCTCCTGTCAGGCTATAAGCTGACCGATATCAGCTATCCCGTAATCTCTGCTATCAGCCCGAGAGCGGGAGCTACCTTCACTATGACGAAGGATGGCAAAAGCTACGCCGTCAAGCTTATTTCACCTAAGGTGAGACGCTTCCCGATGTTTATCAACTCCGAGGGCTTTGCTACCGTGAAGCATACCGTATCCTTCCTTAAGATAACTCTATTCCACGTGATGACTGATATTGATTACAGCTTCGCCTCGGACGAGAAGAGGATAGTGGTCCTTGCACCCGCACCGAGACGTGTGTATATAAACTGGGGTCGCACCGATACCGCATACGATGACGGAGACGGCGGCACGGTTCCTACCATTGTCACTATGAGAGCGGCTATTATGTCGGGCGGAAAGGCGTCACGGGGCGTGCACGGTCCCGGCTACGTCTCCGATATTGACAGAGGAATTATAAAGCCGTTTGAGACGGGCGATAAGATAGGAGAATACAAATTCTTCACCCCCGCAGGCTTTGTCAGTGCCGCAGATAACGATTGCCTTGAAAGATAGAATAAAAGGGGCTGTCACGCTTGGCAAGACCGAAAAAGACCGACAAATATCAAAAACTCAAAACACGAACAAAACAAAAAGGTGAAGACTCTCGGGTCTTCACCTTTTTAAATCAACAAACGTAATTACATTCTGCTGTAACGTTTCCGCTATCGGAGACGTAGGAAACGGTGATCTTCTCGACGGAGCCGTCCTTTAAGAAGATCGATACAGTGACGTCATATTCACACTCTCCGCCGAAAACACTCACGGAATCAGCTGCCTTAACAGTAAAGGTAAGCGTATTGTCCGTATCATCGTATTCCGTAACTCCGGACAGTGAGATGCGTCTTGTGATAAGTGCCTTTGCAAGCACTCCTATCTCGCCTGCTGTCGAGCCGTCCTTCTCAATATACATGATGCCGGTCTCAGTCTCGATCTTGCCGGTGTCGGGTGCGACCGTCGTGAATCTCGAGCGTGTATACAATACCTCCGCCCTTCCGTTCAAGTAGGTGACCTGATAAGCCGCCTCGAGAGGAGTGGGGGTAACGTGGAGCTTCGACGTCATTTCTGCGGATGCAGCGGGTGCCGAAAGTGCATTTACATACGCTTCGTGAAGCACGGGAGTATCACCCTTGCCGTCATCGTCGCCCGAGCAGGATACAAGAGAGAACAACATAAGGAGAGCCAGAAGAAGTGCGAGTGTGCGAAGTGTGCTCTTCTTCATATTACTCTTCCACGCCTAAGTCAATGTTGATGATCTCAAGCCTGTAAGTGTAGAAGGTCTTGATGGTTACCTCGATAGCATCGGTATCCTTACCGGCTGCGGGAATGGTGTAGGTGATGAATACAGCGTTAATGCTCGCACCGTCGTCAACGATCGTAAGAGTGATGTCAACGGGGAGATCCTCTGCCTGTCCGAGAACCTCGGAGGTCTTATCCTTGGCAACCTTGCAGGTAAGGGTTTTTGTCGCCTCGTCATACGAAGACTCTGCGATGAGGTCAGCGTTGACTGTGAGAGAGAAGGGGCTGCCCGCAGGAGCAAAGCTCTTAGCAGAAGCGTCCCATGCACCGCCGTCAACTCTTACGCCGTATCCCTCAAGGTACTCCTTGTATACGGTCTCAACAACCTCGGGCTTGGTTACGTAGTCAAGAGATCCGCTCTCCTCTACACTGATAAGTCTCTCGTAGTTGTAATCGTAGGTTGCAGCAGCCTTGCCGTCGATCTTACCCATGATAAGAGTGTAGTAGCCGTCAAGGGTGGTATCACCCGAAACAATTACGGTAGAGCCGACAATCTTGGTGGGACGGCTTGTCGAAAGCATGGACGTGACCTTGGTGAAGACGTCGTTAGAAGCGTTGTTGGTGTTGGTCTGGTTATTATCATCGCCGTCATCCTTCTTGCAGGCAGCGAGAGAGAATGCACAAGCGAGAATAAGCAATAAAGCAATCAGTTTTTTCATAATTCGTTATTCCTTTCTTCCGAGGACTCTATCACTCAGGGAAAACGAGAGTGAGCACGTTGTAGGAGTAGGACGTTTCCATTTTTACCTCTGCACCGGATACGGTCTTGTAGCTAACGGTAAGACCGGTTATGTAGGTGCCGTTGGAGGTGAGGATCATGGTGATGCCGTCGGAGTCGGCCGCAAGAGCGGTGCCGAATACAGCCTTGGAGTTAGCGGCGGATACACGTGCGGTGAGAGTAAGTCCATCCTTACTTACAACAGCAACGTCAAACAGATCCTGCTTCATTGTGAGCTTGATCTCGGTAGCAACGGGAGAGGAGCCCCATACAACGCCGTCACCGGAGAACTTGCCGTCCTTGCTGTACACAGCTCCGGTCACTCTCTTGATCTCACCGGGATCGCCATCCTCGATAGCTTCGGTGGAGGTGCGGTACTTGTCATAGTAGAACTCGAATACGGAGTCCTGACCGTTGATCTGCATATCGTAATATCCTTCGAGAGTGTCCTCACCGTGCTTGTAGGTAACGTAGGTAACAGTCTCGGTAGGCTTCATATCCGCGAAGAGCTCATAAATAGTCTTGGGAGTCTGATCCTTGTTCGAATTATCATTCGAGTCGCTCTCATCATCTTTCTTGCAGGACACGAGAGTGAGGGCAAGAGTAAAGACGAGTGCAAAAACGAGCAACAGGCTTAAAATCTTTTTCATTTTGTTTCTCCATTTCTACGGGGTGCGAGGGCCGATTTTATGCTTTATAGGCCAACGCCGTAATATTTATTTTCGTGCACAAGCGGCACTTAGGTAGATTACGCTATATTAATTATATATTTTATGGGAGCAAATGTCAAGTGCCGTCACGGTCTTTTTAATATCGCGGATTTAGAAAATTATTCGCCACTTTTATTCAAATTGACCAAAAACTTGCTTTCCGCCTCCTTAACGAAGTCCCTGGTGATGGCAATCAGACGCTTGAGAGGGAGGGTAAGCACCTTGTCCTGAGTTATTGCAAGTGCGAGAGTTCTCGACACCTCGGGTACAATGGGGACGAGCATTACCTCATCCTGCCTGCCCGAGAGAATAAGCTCGGAGAGCATGCTTATTCCAAGCCCGTGCTCAACCATCGAGATAATGGCGGGGTCGTCAACGTAGGTCGGAGTGACGAAGGGCTTTACGTTGTTCTCGGTAAATACCGCACTGATATCGTCATCGAAGCCAAGTCCCGGCATAAGGAATTTAGTACCGTTGAAGCTCGAGATCGGGAAAACACCTCCCGGCACGGGATAGCCCTTCGGCAATATCGCATAGAAGCGGTCGAGCGTAAGAGGCATCCATTTAAGATCGTACTTCGAATTCTTGGAGCCGAAGCAGATATCGAATCTGCCCTCCTCGAGTCCGCCGTACAGCTCGGTAACGGTACCCGTCTGTATGTTGACGGTCACGTCGGGGAACTCCTTGTTGAACTTCTCAACGATATATGGGATCCAGGTCGCCGCCATGCTCGAGTATGCACCTATCCTGAGTATTCCCTCGCCGTAGGATTTGACGAGATCGATCTCGGAGAGCAGGGCATCCTCGCACGTGACGAGTGCACGGATCTTAGGAATTATCCTCTCGCCTCCGGGGGTGAGCTTAACTCCGTAATATCCTCTTTGAAGAATGGAGAAGCCGAGCTCATCCTCGAGAGCGTTCATCATATGAGTGAGTCCGGATTGAGTATATCCGAGCTTCTGAGCGGCGGCGGAAAAGCTTCCGAGATCGACCGCAGTAAGCAGAGCCTTGTACTTGGATATATTCATAAATTTTTCGTCCTTTCGGGCATTTTTGTGACTTGAGAATTACTTCTTGGTAATATAGCCTTCTCTGTAGAGAAGCTCGGCGATGAGAACCGCTCCGCCTGCCGCACCGCGAAGAGTGTTGTGAGAGAGGCCTACGAACTTGTAGTCGTAAACGGTGTCCTCACGGAGTCTTCCGACAGATACGCCCATGCCGCCGTAAAGATCACGGTCAAGCTTGGTTTGAGGACGGTTATCCTCCTCGAAGTAGGTGATAAACTGCTCGGGAGCGGAGGGAAGTCCGAGGGTCTGGGGCTTGCCCTTGAATGCACGCCACTCAGCGAGGATCTCATCCTTGGTGGGCTTCTTGTCAAACCTTACGAATACAGCTGCCATATGTCCGTCTGTTACGGGCACACGCAGACACTGAGTTGTGATAACGGGAGAGGTCGCAGGCACGATAGCATCGCCCTCTACCTTACCCCATACACGGAGAGGCTCCTTCTCGCTCTTCTCCTCCTCACCGCCGATGAAGGGGATGAGGTTGTCTATCATCTCGGGCCACTCGTTGAAGGTCTTTCCCGCACCGCTGATAGCCTGATAGGTGGTAGCAACTACCTCCTTGATGCCGTACTTCATAAGGGGAGTAAGGGCACCTACGTAGGATTGAATGGAGCAGTTGGGCTTAACTGCAATAAATCCTCTCTTGGTTCCGAGTCTCTTTCTCTGCGACTCGATGACCTCGAGGTGTGCATCGTTGATCTCGGGAATAACCATGGGAACGTCGGGAGTCCATCTGTGAGCGGAGTTGTTGGAGACCACGGGGATCTCTGCCTTCGCATATCTCTCCTCGAGTGCACGGGTCTCGTCCTTGGTGAGGCTGACTGCACAGAATACGAAGTCTACAAGCTCGCCTACACGCTCGGTCTCATCGGAGGAAATAACCTCCATATCAAGTATCTTCTCGGGGCAGGGGGTGGTCATCTTCCATCTTCCTGCTACTGCCTTACCATACTTCTGGCCTGCAGAGCGGGGGCCTGCTACGAGAGCTGTAATTTCAAAATAAGGATGCTCGGAGAGGAGCATGATAAATCTCTGTCCGACCATACCGGTTGCACCAATAATACCAACCTTAAGCTTTTCCATTTTTGCGTGTCTCCTATTAAATAAATTAATCATTATGTATTTTATCATATATTATTAGTAGAGTCAATACCCAATCTGCACAAAATGTGCCGAGGTGTACGCCATCTGTAGATGCAATTCGGCGATATATGTGAAAATTTTCCTGAATTTTTATGCAAAAAAGAAGAGACGCAAAGGCTATCCCTTACGTCTCTATTCCCATGTTTCACCTTAAGACCCCGACCTTACTTGCTTATAATGCTGATCTTCTCGGGAGATATGCCCGTGGTGTCGTATACGATCGAGAATATCTGTGCCGCCTCGGAGGCGAGAAGCTCATCTGACTTTACGATAACGCTTACCGAGTCGTCCGAGATGATCGCCACACACTCCTCGAAGCCCTTGGCCTTGACGAGCGTCTCGATGTTAGCCTCGTTCTGTATGTCGAGGGCGATCTTTGCGAGCTTGTTATTTGCATCCGCCTTCGCCTCTGCACTCGACTCCTCGCTCTCGGTCACGAGCTTCAGCACGTCTATCGCCTCGTCTCTCGACTGCTGACGGTTGAGGGCGGTCGCACTGAAATAGTCCTTCTCGCTTGCATTTCCGCCGGTCTCGGAGGAGTCGTCAAAGCTGTCATCCATGTTGTTGTCACCGTACCCCATCGCACCCGTGGGATCGTAGAATATGCGGTAATTTGCGTAGACTGCGACTCCGATCATCACTACCGCAAGGAAGACCGCAAGTCCCTTTGCACCTCTTGATGCAAAGAATTTCTTAAGCTTTTCTTTTTTCATTCTAAGGGCTACCTTTCATTTTTTGTTGCTGGTTAAATCTATGTGCTCCGTGACCGAAATATAACCTTTTTGAGGGGATTATTCCAGCTTGTCGATTCTTATTCTGTTTGTGCCGATTCCGTAGAGGCCGTCTATCATGGCCGTCAGCCTCGCACGGACACTGTCGCTGTCTGCCCCGTCACAGAGCACTGCTATGCCGATTATCACGGTTTCGGTCCTTGAGGTGTAGGGGATAGATCTCTCGTCATAGGCTATAAAGACCTTGCATTTGCCTACACCGGTGAGAGATGAGCATAGCTCAGCAAGCCTTTCCTCCTCGGTCGGGATGCTGACCGTCTCGTCACTCTCCGCCTTCTTACCTCCCACTGTGAAGAGAAAAAGACCGATTCCCAGGAGAATGACCGTCACCAATATGCCGAAGCTGCCACCCGTGTCGGATTTTGCACCGTCTTTCTTAAGAAAATTCAATTTGAACGTCGCACTTCACCACCTTTAGGCTCTCCGTTACGTATTCTGAGAGAGCTCTGTAATCTAAAAGCACTGCATCTCCCGATAGAGTTATATGGATGCATTCCGCACTCAGGCTCTCGGCATTAAAGCCGTCGACCGTTACCGCAAAATCCGATTTCTGGCAGGAATATTTGTCGGCTAAAAGCAGAGCTACCCCCTCCTTATAGGCACTCTCGCTCGTCTCGTAAAACGAGCTCTCACTCCCGTCTAGTGAGGGAATGTCGGGTACGGGGTTCGTTAAAATCGATGATATCATACTGCCGAGAGGGATGGTTGCGAATACCACAAGTCCGACCCCCACGGCACTCTTGACCCCCGGTTCCAGCGAGGAGGGAACCGTCTCGGTCAGCACCGCAGAGATAAGTGAGAGTATTATGCATCCGAAAAGATATTCCTTCATCAGTATATCACCTCGACCTTCAGTACTATTATTATCTCGAGAATGTAGATGACCGCCGACATAACGTACACGGTTATCAGGGCATCGAGTGCATCACGTATCCCTCCGAGACAGACTGCCCCCTCGTCCATTGAGCAAAATTCGAGGAAGCTTATGGCAAGGAAAAAGGCAAGTCGGTAAAAGAGGAGAATAATAAGCGGAGAAAGGGATATGCTTACGATAACCGCGAGAGCACTTCCGCCTATCACTCCTCTTGCATAAGCCAATCCTCCGACAAGGGTTGAGAGCGACCCCGCCACAACTCCTCCCACCATTGGGATCGTGCTTGTTGCGGCATATCTCGCCGCACGCATTGCCGTATTATCTGCCGATTGAGATATAAGAGTCTGCATCGCTACAAGGCCTATCAGTATGGCGGTAAGGAGTCCGAGCCCCTTTGTGAACGCACCCTTTATGCTCTTCGCCACGTTGCGAAGACCGCCTCCGTACGCCCCCGCGATTGAGCTGACGTACATTGCAGAGGTCAGGGTGAAGAGAAATTTCTCCGTGAAGAGGGACGAGCCCTCGAGCGTTACAGCCATGGCTGTGGCAGTGACTCCCGACGTTGACGTAGCCCCCGCCATTGCGAGCGAGGATACAAGTATGGGGATAAGAGAGGAGAAAAATCCGCGTATCACCGAGAGGGAGGATGCGATCTCGCTTATGAGAGGCATTATGTATGAGAAGACCGAGAGCGACGCCGCAAAGGATGCACCCGCTCTTGCCGTGCGTGAGAGCTCTCCCGTAACGAGACCTGAGAGGGTCATCAGTGCAGATACTCCGATAAGAAGGAGGAAAAACGATCCGATACGCCCGCTTTCACGTCCGACCGCCGCCTCTATCTCCAAGAGAAGCGAATCTATTCCGAGACGGGATATGCTAGTCTCGTGGTTAATCTCTCCGTCCGATCCGATTATGCTCTCGTATTCGTCTATGAGCCTGTCCGCATCATTCTCTTCTGCGGATGCACGTATCTCTAAAAACGGACATAAAACAAGCAAAATAAGTGCAATCTGTAAACAATACTTTGCAAAACGCTTCATAAAAGCTCTCCTGCGATCGAGAAAATCTCTGAAACCTTTGGAAGTGAAAGGAGTATTATTTCCACTCTTCCGACGGTGAGAACAGCCGAGGCAATTCCATTTTCTCCGATCTCACGGCATACGTCCGATGATATACCGAACACGTAGGAGACCCCGACTATCCTCATGACGTAGCTGACACCCGATTCGATCTCGGGCGTGATGGGAAAGGAGAATACCGCTCCCTTCAGCTTGCTTATTCCGGATACTGCTGCAAGCACGGAGGCGGCTATTACAAGCACCGAAAGAAGCCGTGCTCCCCGAAAGCCGACCTCACGCAGAACAAATGAAAGAAATGCACCGAGCATCGCCAGCCCCAACGTGCGTAAAGCCTCCGTCATATTCCGAATACCGAGCGGAGCTCCCCTATCAGGACCCCTATTTCCTTCGCTATGAGTATGAAAATTATAACGATTCCCGTCAGCGAGACCAGGGTTGACTGATCATCTCTTCCCGCTCTTGACAGTATCTGACATATGACCGCCACGATCATACCGACCCCTGCGACCTTCAAAATTATATCTATATCCATATGCCACCTCAAATGAGAAGTATAACCAGTCCCATCCCGAGAGCAGGGGCTGATATTTTCAGTGCACGCCCCCGTGAGTCAGCCCTCTTAGTCTCCTCGGCGAGTATCCCCTTAAGAGTATTCAGTGCTCCGTCTGTCGCCCGCATCTCATTCGCGAGATACCCCTTGCCAAAGGAGGAGAAGAGATCATCGAGAGTCTTGTCTGCACTCTTCGGAATGGATAGCGTACCCCTTGCCGTAAGATAGGAGGCGTGTAGAGATTTTCCACCTCGGAGGGCGGGTAAAAAGCCGTTTTTCTCAAGTGAGACGTCCGAGTAACCGCTCGCCACACGCTCGGGCGACTCGAGATAGCATTCAAGTCTTGTCCTGAGGGTTGATACGAAGGATATAAAGGATGAGAGCTCTCTCGCACCCTTGCCGGACTCACGCTCGAGTGCAAGCCCCGTCAAAAGAGAGGACACCAGAATGAGAATTATCCCGACAGCCTTCACTTGAGAGCCTCCCATTTGTAACCGAAAGCTCCGTCCTTTCTCGTTACGGTGACCAGTGTGTCGAACATTCCGAGGTCTATGAGCCTCCTTATGCTCGCTCTTTTTAACACGTCCGAGAGTTCTTTGCCGTGAGCGGTAGCTATGACCGTGATGCCTGCACCGAGAGCACCCTCGAGAGCGTCCGCATCCCTTTCCGAGAATATCTCGTCGCACATTATTACCTCGGGCGACATTGTTCTGACCGCTATCTCTATCCCATCGTGCCTTTTGTATCCCGCCAGCACGTCTACCTGCGAGTCAAGATAATCCTCTCGGTCTATCTCGCATCTCTCGTCTACTATGACTGTACGCACACCGCCGCCGGAGGTGCCGACGAAGGGAGCAAGCGAGCGGAGTGCAGTCGTCTTTCCGCCTCCCGGAGGGGAAATGATGAGCATACCGCCCATGCCCGATGCACGCCACGAAAGGTAAAGCTCCTCTGCATATTCCGCTATTGCGGACGGAATGCGGAAAACAAGAGACGACACGTCGTTAACTCCCACGCATTTGCCGCCCTCATATCCTGCGTGACCGCCTATACCGACTCTGACTCCGCCCTTCATGTTCACGTATCCCTCAATTATGCTGTCCCGATAGGCGTAGAGTGCCCCGTGGCAGAGCGAGACCACAATATCGTCCATTGCACTGTCGGGAAGCTTGTAGGCGAGCGGCAGATCCCGACCTCCGACCCTCACGCTTGAGACACCTCCCCGTCTCAGTCTTATCTCCTCGGTGAATAGAGGCGTGTCTGTTACTCCCCTTATTTCACGGCCGATGGGGGCCGAGTGCTTATCGATCAGCGAGAGCACCTCGTTAAGCCCCTTTTTCCTTTTATCCATATATTTTACCTCCCGTATTTAACGAATTTTGTGATTCTTAATTTTTGGTTATTTATGGTAAACTTACTTGACAATGATTCTCTTATATGATAAAATATTTTTAGACTCGCATGGCAGATGAGGACCCCGTCCTTCACCCACCACGGGTCGGATTGGAGAATGTATGAAATCTACAGGAATCGTCAGATGTGTCGATGAGCTCGGCAGAATAGTCATCCCCAAGGAGATGCGTCGTCAGATTGGTATAGACAATACCGACGCCGTTGAATTTTACGTGGAGGGAGACAAGATAGTCATATCTAAGTACCGTCCCCTCTGTCATTTTTGCTCGTCCTCCGAGGATATCTCGGAATTCAAGGGACGTTGCGTGTGTAAGGCGTGTATAAAAGAGCTTTCGGGACTCCTCTAGGACATCCCCCTATACAAGCCTATGCGACAGATTTGAAAAATAAAACAAAAATACACTAAAGAGAGGTTTTTTGAAATGAAGGTAGTAACTTTCGGTGAGCTTATGCTCAGACTTCAGCCCTATAACTATGAGAGATTCGTACAGTGCGATCACGTCGAGTTTACCTTTGGCGGAGGAGAGGCTAACGTTGCCGTTTCTCTTGCTAACTACGGTATGGACGTTGCATACGTTACGAAGCTTCCCGCACACGCTATCGGTCAGGCAGCGGTGAACAGCCTTCGCAGATACGGCGTTGACACCACTAAGATCGTTCGCGGCGGCGACAGAGTAGGTATCTACTTCAACGAGAAGGGTGCGTCTCAGAGAGGCTCCGTATGTATCTATGACAGAGCTAACTCTGCTATTGCTAAGGCTACTCAGGCGGACTTTGATTGGGATGCGATCTTCGAGGGTGTTGATTGGTTCCACTTCACCGGTATCACTCCCGCACTCGGTGCGAACGTTGTTGAGATCTGTAAGGATGCTTGCCGTGCGGCTAAGGCTCGCGGTATCAAGATCTCCTGTGACCTCAACTACCGCGGTAAACTCTGGACCCGTGATCAGGCCAGAGCGGCTATGACCGAGCTTTGCCGGTACGTTGACGTTTGTATCTCCAACGAGGAGGATGCGAAGGACGTATTCGGTATCGAGGCTGAGGCTACCGACATCTACGGCGGTAAGCTTAACCATGAGGGATATAAGTCTGTTGCTAAGCAGCTCGCTGACAAGTTCGGCTTCGAGTACGTTGCTATCACTCTTCGTGAGAGCCGCTCCGCATTCGATAACGGCTGGTCCGCTATGCTCTTCGACGTTAAGGCTGACGAGTATTGCTTCTCTAAGAAGTACGATCTTCACATCATCGACAGAGTCGGCGGCGGTGACTCCTTCGGCGGCGGTCTTATCTATTCGCTTATGAATGGCAAGACTGCTCAGGGTGCTGTTGAGTTCGCAGTTGCGGCATCCGCACTTAAGCACTCCATCGAGGGCGACTACAATATGGTTACTCTCGCTGAGGTTGAGAAGCTTGCAGGCGGCGACGGCTCGGGAAGAATCCAGAGATAAATAACGTCCGTAAGGACGAAAGACCAAGGGGTATTGTGCTAACACAGTACCCCTATATATAACGGAAGATTTTTACAGCAGACAGCTTAAGGCTTTTTGGAGAACGGTTATGAAAACTTTTGACTTATGGGAAAATGCACCTCTTCAGATAGAGGGTGAGCAAACGCCTCGCATCAGGTATTTTGAGGCGGAGGAAAAGCGTGGCGACGGTACTGTTATAGTTTTCGCCGGCGGCGGTTATATGAGAAGAAGCGAGCACGAGGCTGACAAGTACGCTCTCTTTTTAAATTCTCTCGGGCTTGATTCCTTCGTTTTGGATTACAGAATCCTTCCTTACAGATACCCCGCCGCCCTCATCGATGCGAGACGTGCCGTCCGCTTCGTCAGAGCGAATGCGGGAAAATTCGGTATCGACCCCTCTAAGATCGCGGTTATGGGCTCGTCTGCGGGCGGACATCTTGCCGCACACGTGTCGACTTACAGAGGCAAGGTCGAGGGTGAGGCGAATGATTCTCTTGACAACGTCGACCCGACACCTAACGCACAGATTCTCTGCTACGGTGTTACGGAGTATCAATCCAATCTTCTGACTTATAAAAACCTTCTAGGTGATAAGATCGAAGAGCTCCGTGAGGAGGTAAACCCGATACGCCTCGCCGACGAGACGGCTCCCCGTGCCTTTATCTGGCACACCGAAACCGACACCGCGGTCAACGTATCGAGCACTCTTTCGTACGCCTCCCGTCTGCACGAGCTTGGTATAAGATGTGAGATGCATATCTACCCCGAGGGCCCTCACGGTATAGGTCTTGCCGACAAGTATCCCTCTGTCAGAAGATGGCAGGGAGAATTAAAGTTCTGGTTAGAGAACGAGGGGTATATCAAGACGTTGTCGGATTGAAAGTCGGGCACCTATTCGGATGCACCCGACAAATACTGCGAGGACGTAAACCGACTCTGCGACTCCCTCGGGGTGAAGATAGTGCAGGCACACGCACCCTGCATCCCCCTCTTCGCCGAGGATAGCTACGGATCGCTCCTCGAGTGTATACGCACGTCCGCCCTCTTGGGAATACCCGACGTTGTAGTCCACGCAGGATATACAAGAGGTATGCTGAGGGACGATAATATGACGAGGAACCGTGAGATATTTCTTCGCCTCGCTGACTACGCAGACGGGCAGGGTGTCACGCTTTTGACCGAAAACTATAATAAAATGGTCTTCGACGATACCTTTTGGATTGATAGTGCGAAGGATCTCGGAGAGCTTATCGACCTCGTAGATCACCCACGTCTTCAGGCGGTGTTTGACGTCGGTCACGCCAACCTTCAGCCCATGTCGATAAGAGATGAGATAAATATCCTTGGTAAGAGACTGAGGGCGATACACGTCCACGATAACAACGGCAGATTCGATACGCACAGAGCCCCCTTCATGGGAGGCAGCACGAGCTACGATGCACTTATAAAGGGACTTCTTGATATCGGCTACGAGGGCTACTTCACCTTCGAGGCGGTCAATATCACCGACAGAGACCCCTCGGGACATCGAAAAGCCGATGGAGATAAGCTCCTTCGCCTGCCTCTTGATCTTAGGCTCGAGCTCGAAAAATTCCTTTACTCCACCGGTAAATGGATGCTCTCCGAGTACGGAATATATGAGGAATAAAAAACAAAAGCGGAGCCGTCATCTGACAGCTCCGCTAAAACTATATGTGGAAATTATTACATAAGGCTCTCGTAGAGCTTGGTGATATCCTCAACCGAGGTGGCCTTGGGGTTGCCGGGACGGCACGCATCTGCGAATGCACTCTCAGCGAGGAAGGGGATATCCTCTCTCTTAACGATATCCTTGAGGTCAGCGGGGATTCCAACGTCGATGGAAAGCTGCTTAACCGCCTCAACTGCCGCACGTCTGTACTCGTCCTGTGTCATTGCGTCAACGCCCTCAACACCCATAGCACGAGCGATCTCGCGGTACTTCTCGCCGGTTGCCTCAGCGTTGTAAGCCATAACGGTGGGAAGAATGATAGCGTTAGCAACACCGTGGGGGGTGTCGTAAAGAGCACCGAGGGGGTGAGCCATAGAGTGAACGATACCGAGACCTACGTTAGAGAAGCCCATACCTGCGACGTACTGACCGAGAGCCATGCCCTCACGTCCCTCGTCACAGCCTGCAACAGCCGCACGGAGCGACTTAGCGATGATTCTGATAGCCTCGATGTGGAACATATCGGAGAGTGCCCAAGCACCGCCGGTGATATATCCCTCGATAGCGTGGGTAAGAGCATCCATACCGGTTGCCGCGGTCAGACCCTTGGGCATAGTAGCCATCATGTCGGGGTCAACAACTGCTACTACGGGAATATCGTGAACGTCTACACATACCATCTTTCTGTTCTTCTCGGCATCGGTGATAACGTAGTTGATGGTAACCTCTGCTGCGGTACCTGCGGTAGTGGGAACGGCGATGATGGGAACGCACTTGTTCTTAGTGGGAGCAACACCCTCGAGAGAACGCACGTCAGCGAACTCGGGGTTGGTTATGATGATACCTATCGCCTTGGCGGTGTCGATGGATGAGCCTCCTCCGATAGCTATGAGACAGTCAGCACCTGCCGCCTTGAATGCAGCAACGCCTGCCTGAACGTTCTCGATGGTGGGGTTGGGCTTGATGTCGGAGAATACCTCGTATGCAACGCCTGCCGCATCGAGCACGTCTGTAACCTTCTTGGTCACACCGAACTTGATGAGGTCGGGGTCGGATGCAACGAGAGCCTTAGCGAATCCGCGAGCCTTGATCTCCTCGGGAATAGCACCGATGGCACCCTTGCCGTGATAGGATGTTTCGTTGAGTACAAATCTGTTCATTGTTTTCACTCCTTGTTTGTTAAATTTTTAACTAACTAACTACGAATATTATACTCCAATCCAATTTCCATGTCAATAGAAATCTGTCGGTATTTTATTTTTTTCATAACAGCTTTACGGTTTATATAAAATAGTCGCACAAATATGGAGAATACTACAATAATTTCTTTTCGTTATGGAACTTTTCTTCACCTTCTGTTATAATGAAGAAAAACAAAGTGTAAAAAGGAGAGCATCATGTCAAACGCACGCCTTATAGGATCATATCCCACTATCGGAATCCGTCCCGTTATAGACGGCAGAAGAGGCCCATTGAAGGTAAGAGAGGGACTCGAGGACCAGACAATGAATATGGCGAGATCACTTTCCCGCCTGCTTGAAGAAAATATATTCTACTCCGACGGCACGCCCGTGCGTGTTGTAATCGCAGACACCACCATAGGCAGAGTTGAGGAGGCGGCGAGATGTCATGAGAAATTCCGCCGTGAGGGTGTTGATATCACCTTCACCGTAACCCCATGCTGGTGCTACGGCAGTGAGACTATGGATATGGATCCCATGACGATAAAGGCTGTATGGGGCTTCAACGGAACAGAGAGACCCGGAGCTGTGTATCTTGCGGCAGTGCTTGCAGGCCACGCACAGAAGGGACTTCCCGCCTTCGGCATCTACGGACACGACGTTCAGGATATAGGTGACACCGAGATCCCCGCCGACGTCAGAGAGAAGCTTCTCAGATTTGCAAGATGTGCCGTTGCGGTAGCTACCATGAGGGGCAGATCCTATCTTCAGATAGGCTCTCAGTGTATGGGTATCGCAGGCTCTATGATATCCTACGAGCTCTTTGAGGAATACCTCGGTATGCGTGTCGAGAGCGTTGACGAGGTTGAGATCATCAGACGAATGACCGAGGTCATCTACGATAAGAGCGAGTATGAGAGAGCTCTTCAGTGGGTGAAGGAGAAGTGCCGTCCCGATTTTGATAAGAATCCCGAGAGCATGCAGAAAACTCCCGAGGAGAAGGAGCACGATTGGGAATTCACCGTTAAGATGATGTGCATCATCAAAGATCTTTATGCAGGAAACAAGAATCTTCCCGAGGGTTGCGAGGAGGAGATGTGCGGTCACAATGCTATCGCGGGAGGCTTCCAGGGACAGAGACAGTGGACCGACTTCTACCCCAACTGTGATTTCCCCGAGAGCATGCTTAACTCCAGCTTTGACTGGACGGGAGCACGTGAGCCCTACATTCTCGCTACCGAGAACGATACGCTTAACGGCGTTTGTATGCTCTTCGGCAAGCTTCTCACGGGCAGAGCACAGATATTCGCTGACGTCCGTACCTATTGGTCGGGAGACTCCGTGAAGAGAGTGACCGGCTATGACCTCGAGGGCTACGCCAAGGAGGCTGACGGCTTCATCCACCTTATCAACTCAGGTGCCGCCTGTGTCGATGCATCCGCTGAGTCGCTTGATGAAAACGGCGAGCACGTGATGAAGAGATGGTGGGAGATGACCGAGAGAGATATGGATGCGTGTATGAATGCGACCACCTGGCCTTATGCCGATCTCGGATATTTCAGAGGAGGCGGATACTCCTCTCGCTTCGTCACCAAGGCGGAGATGCCCGTGACAATGATGAGACTCAATATGGTGAAGGGACTCGGCCCCGTGATGCAGATCGCAGAGGGCTGGACGGTGAGACTTCCCGATGAGGTGACCGACACACTCTGGAAGAGAACCGACTACACCTGGCCTTGCACTTGGTTTGTACCGAGAGTTACGGGAGAGGGAGCGTTCCGCACCGCCTATGACGTTATGAACAACTGGGGTGCTAACCACGGTGCTATTTCCTACGGTCATATCGGTGCAGACCTCATTACGATGTGCTCGATGCTCCGTATCCCCGTCGCTATGCATAACGTTCCCGAGGAGGACATCTACCGTCCTCACGTTTGGGGAGCGTTCGGCTCGGATAAGGAGGGGCAGGACTTCAGAGCCTGTGCCGCCTTCGGACCTATGTATAAGTAATTCATATTGACAAGTAAAATAAAATAAGTTATAATATAATCGGGTAATGGGCAAAAACTTCGGCTCCTTGCCCGATAAAACATTTTTCAGGGAGAAATACATATGAAGAATACAATACTTCGTGCACTTGCTCTTATCCTGATTCTTGCACTTACTCTTTCGTTTGCTGTATCCTGCAAGGATAAGGATGACGACAAGGACGATGATCAGCAGTCCGAGAACGGCGGCGGTGACGGTAATGATAATGGCGGCGATCTTGACGGAGACGGTGACATAGACATCGGTGAGTGGGATCCCCTCTGATATTGTATTGGAGAATGAATATGAAGAATCTTTCAAGAGTCCTGATAGCCCTCTTGCTCATTCTTTCGATGCTTCTTTTGATTTCCTGCTCGGATGACGGTGATGATGATAAAGACCGCACGTCCGACACCGACAAGGGTGACAACGGCCTGGGCAATGGCGGTAATGGCGGAAGCGGTGACGGTAGCGGAAGCGACAATACCGATGACGGAAAAGAAGACGGCACCGATAACGGAAACGGTGGATTTATGGGTGAGTGGGACGATCTCACCAATCAGTAATTTAGGAGAACAATATGAGAGCATTTTTGAGAGCCCTTTTGGCTCTGCTTGTGGTTCTTTCGCTTTTTCTTTTTGTTTCGTGCTCCGGGGATGATTCGGATTCGACCGCTGATGACACCCCATCCGATAATGGCGGAGACGGCGGTAACGGCGGTACCGATGACGAAAATGAAGAGTGCGTTCACTCCTATACCACAGTGACGGTTGACCCCACTTGTGATGCGGAAGGCTACGATGAGAAGACCTGCACTCTCTGCGGTGAGGTAGTCAAGGAGAATATTGTACCCGCAGCACACAAGTACGAAGACGGCGTGTGCACCGAGTGCGGACACGAGAAGTGCGAGCATTCCTATATAACCGTAACGGTTGAGCCCACTTGCGATGCGGAAGGCTACGATGAGAAGACCTGTACCATCTGCGGTAAGGTAGTCAAGGAGAATATTGTACCCGCATCTCATAACTACGTTAACGGCGTATGCACAGTCTGCCGTGACGGCGATACGGGGCTTGAATTTACGTCAAACGGTGACGGCACCTGCTACGTTTCCGGCTTGGGCGAGTGTACCGATACCGATATCGTTATTCCCGATATCTCCCCCGACGGTATGAAGGTTGTCGGAATAGGCAAATATGCTTTTGAATCCATGAGAATGGTTACCTCCATAACGATAGGTAAGGGAATTGTATATATCAGTGAGTATGCGTTCACGGGATGTCTCTTCCCGAGCAGTATAAACGTAGACCCCGAGAACGAGGCCTATAAGACGGTAGACGGAAGCCTTTATACCAAGGACGGCAAGGTTCTTGTGCAGTATGCGATAGGCAGAGAGGGAAGTGAGTTCACCGTTCCTTCGGGTGTTGAGAGAATAGGCACCTGTGCATTTGCTTACAGTGCAAGGCTTGTGAAGGTGACGGTAGGCGGCGACGTGACCGAGATTGGAACGTCGGCATTCGGCGGCTGTAAAAAGCTCGAGAAGGTAATACTCGAGGAGGGCGTAGTCAAGATAGGCAAATTCGCATTCATCGAGTGTGCTAAGCTCACCGAGGTTACCGTGCCCGTCAGCGTTACGGTCATTGAAGTCTATCCCTTCTATGACTGTACTTCACTTGAGAAAATATACTACGGCGGAAGCAAATCCGATTGGGAAAATATAGACAGAGGAGATGTCGACGATTCCCTTGTCGGACTCGAGATAGTGTACGCCAAGGAGGATAAGCCTCAGGGTGGCAGTGGCTACGAGGGCGAGTGGGACTCTGAGCTTTGATCCCGAGCAAATTGACAAAATACAGGCTTCCTAAGGAGTCTTTTTGAATGAAAAGTAAACGATTATTTACAATACTGCTTGTTTTAAGCGTTATTGCGGTTGTGATGCTCGCCACGGCGTGCGGCAAGAGCGAGGATGCGGGATGTCAGCACAATTACGTCTCAAGCACGGTCGATCCCACCTGCTATAAGGGCGGATATACCGAGAAGACCTGCTCTCTCTGCGGATATACCGTGAATGAAAATACTACCGAAGCACTCGGACATACTTATGAGTACGGAGCGTGCATACGCTGTGATGCTCCGGGTAAGGGCAGTGTCGGCTTGGAGTTTTTATCCAATCAGGACGGCACCTGCTATCTTGTCGGCATGGGCACGTGTGAGGATATCGACGTTGTTATCCCCGCTAAGTCTCCCCGAGGCGATGAGGTTATAAGAATAGTGTCCACCGCATTCTCAAATAACGAAAGCCTCAGGGGCGTGGTTATTCCCGCTACCGTGGAGGTAATAGACAGAGATGCCTTCTTCGGCTGTACCTCTCTTATCAGCGTGAAAATACCAAGCGGTGTCGAGGTTATAGGCTCAGGCTCGTTTGGCGGCTGTACCGCTCTTGAGAAGATAAAGATACCGGGAAGTGTCAGGAGCATTGACTCAGATGCATTCAAGGGCTGCTCCTCATTGAAGACGGTGACGCTCGAGAACGGAATATGGGGCATCAGCTCGAGGGCGTTTGCATACTGCTCTCAGCTCTCCGAGGTGATCATTCCCGATTCTGTCGAGCTTATCAGTAATAATGCATTTGACGCTTGTACCTCGCTTACCGTGATCAATATGGGCACAGGGGTTAAGACAATAGGCGATTACGCCTTTGCAAATTGTACGGGTCTTACTGATATCACCGTGCCGAGCGGTGTATCTACGATAGGCATGAGAGCCTTCGCATACTGTGAGAATCTCAAGTCCGTCACACTTCCCGAGTCGGGTACGTCTATCGGTGGCGGTGCCTTCTTAGGCTGTGCCTCTCTTTCCGAGATAACACTTCCTCTCGGATGCACCGAGATAGGTGATTATACCTTCTACGGATGCTCATCTCTTACTGCTATTACAATACCCTCGGGTGTTGAAGGGATCGGAAGATATGCCTTCTTCGGCTGTACTCAGCTTGGTACTGTCACCATCCCCGCGAGTGTAGAATATATAGGCGATTACGCCTTCTCTGTCTGTGAAGGGCTTACCTCCCTGGAAATTCCCGTGGGGGTTGAACAGATCGGTAAATCTGCCTTCGAGAGCTGTGCTGCCTTAAAGGCGGTGAAGGTAGGAAACGGTGTTAAGGTTATCGGAGACCGTGCCTTCTTCGGATGCTCACAGCTTGAGAGCGTCACTCTCGGCGGCGGTACCGAGAAGATAGGTACACGTGCATTTGCCGAGTGTAAGAGGCTCGATAAAATAGCTATCCCGTCGACTGTTGCTTTTATCGGCGACTATGCCTTCGAGAGCTGTGAGAGCCTTACCTCAATTGCCATCCCCGTCGGCGTTGCAAGCATCGGTGAGGGAACCTTCCTCGGATGCCTTAGCCTTGGCGAGGTTGATCTCGGAGCGGTGAAGAGCATTGGAGGTAATGCGTTCTCAGGCTGTATAGCTCTTGATGAAATCGACCTGCCCGAGGGTCTTACCGAGATTGGAGACTCCGCCTTCGCAGGCTGTGTTTCACTTAAGACTGCGGATATCCCCGATACCGTCCGTGCGATGGGAATATGCATATTTGACGGATGCACGGGACTTCTCAGCGTTACCCTCCCTGAGGGAATAGAGGAAATAAGCCTCCGCACATTCCGTGATTGCACGAGTCTTAAGAGCGTTGTAATACCGAAGAGCGTCAAGGTTATTGCCTTCGGTGCGTTCGAGAGCTGCAATGGACTTACTACCGTCTACTATAACGGTACCGAGAGCACTTACCTCACTATCGACATCGGAGAGCATAATTCGTGCCTTGGCAACGTCGAGGTCATCTGTACGGGTGAGGAAGACGGCGAGGACGGCGACTATAAGGGCGAATGGGATAACGAGTTCTGATTCCCCGAAATTTACATAACAAAAACCACCTACGTTGGAAAATCCTTCATAGGTGGTCTTTTTATTTTAACCTTAAATTATTCGGTTCTGAGAGCTACCACGGGATCCTTCTTAGCAGCACTTCTCGACGGGATGAGACCCGAGATAAGAGTGAGAAGCACGCTGATGGAAATGAGGATCAAAGCACCTCCGATGGGCAGACGTGCCGAGAGGTTCGGAAGCTCTGTGACAGCGTGAATAACAATGTTGATCGGTATGCAGAGAATGTAGGTTACCGCAACTCCGAGAAGTCCCGATGCAAGACCGATAATGATGGTCTCTGCGTTGAACATGCTCGATACGTCTCTCTTGGATGCTCCGATAGCACGGAGTATTCCGATCTCCTTCGTTCTCTCCTGTACGGAGATGAGCGTGATAACGCCTATCATAATGGAGGAAACTATGAGAGCTATCGATACGAATGCAATGAGGACGTAGGTGATAGCGTTGATGATCGTTGTTATGGATGACATCAGAAGACCGATAATATCGGTATAAACTATCTTCTTCTCCTCGGGCACGGAGTCGTTGTAGTCCTTAATAGCCTGCACGATCACGTCCTTATCCTCGAACGTGGATGCGTAGAGGTTGATGGTGTGGGGAGTGTCGAGATTTACACAGCCGATAGCTGTGAGCGTCTCCTTATAGCTCTTGTCCGAGAAGATCGTAACCTTATCATACCACTCTGTGAAGTTCGCGAGGGTGGTCATCTCCTCATTCTCAAGAAGCTGATCAAGTTCTGCGTTTAAGGTAGGAACAAGTTCGGGATTGATAATCTCCTTCTGATCCTTGCCTACCTGCACCGTGGTGTAATAGTTAGCCTTGACTCCCTGATGGATGATCTCACGGCAGTAGTCCTCTACGTAGGGACGGATGTATGCCTTGATAGCGGCGAGCTCCATCTTCTCGACAAGACCTGCAATAGTGTTTGTATCGAAGGAGGGATTGTTTGCCTTGACAAAGTCGGTTATATAAGCGATCGCATCCGCCTTGGTCTTCACCTGTTCGCTGAGGAACTGATCGGTTGCCTGCTCGAGCGTTCCCTTCTCGGTGAGAAGACAGAGTATCTCTACGTATGCCTCTGCACGGGACGTGCTGTCAAGAAGAGTGAGATAATTACGGAACGACTCCTCCTTCTCCTCGGGAGTAAGGTTACCGGTGTTAGCCTTGAAGGGCAGACCCGTAGTGACGTCGATATTGGGGTTGGCGAGCTGTGCCTTGACTACGTCGGAGTTATAAGCCTCCCTGATAACGTGCTCGGTGAACTCATAGGTGTATGCCAGCGAGCCCTTGAGCATTGCGGCATCGGCATCCTCGCTCGGACGGATAACGCCGACAACCTTGATGTCGAACACCTTGTCACTGCTGTAAAGGGTGTTGAGGACAAGGGGCTCTGAGGACATGTTCTTGTATACGCCGTCCCCGTTGTCCATATAGAAGTCGTAGGGAAGGATGGTCTTGAAGGTAAGCGAGCATATCTCCTCGTACGTCCACATCTTCCTGCCCTCGGGCATCGGTGTGCCGTAAAGAGCACTGTCAATAATGGCATCAAGCTCACCCTCGGAGAGAAGACCGAGTGCGTAGAGAGTGAGATCGTCGATCTCGTTATGCTCGTTAAGAACGAGGACTACCTCGTTAGCGGCAGAGGGCCACTTTCCGTAAACCACGTCGTACTGATCGAGTAAAAGATCGTTTACAAAGGGACGTTTGCCCGATTCGTCTGCACGGCCGGGGAGAAGCTCCTGCCAGAGCTTTACGTCCATCATCGATACCATCATAGCCGATGACATCGACGAGGTGTTAGAGCCTCCCATACCGTTGAGGCTGGAGGAGAAGCCCTCCTTCTCGGCAAGACCTATCATATAGTCGCTGATCATCTTGCTGAGCAGCTCGCCCTTGTCGGACTTAATGATGTTACCCTCGGGATTCTTTGTGTATATGGGAATGTTTATATCGTAGGTATACTGTACGCCCGAAACTGCACCCGAAAGGGCGGAGTCAGGCTTCGCAAGCTCACTCTCAAGGTATACCTTGAAGGCGGCAAGGTCATTCTCATTCTTCTGTATCTTGGATACCGCATCGACGAGCTCACCGATCATATGATCCTTGTAAACACCGTCGAGAGGATGTCCGGGCTCCTCATCCTTAGCCGTCAGCTTCTCAATAAGCGAGGTGATATCCACCGTTGTTGCTTCAAGCGTCAGGGGATAAGAGGAGAGTGTCGACTCCTGCACGTCGTCAATGTATGAGGTGGTACCCTGCGATACCGCAAGTATGAGAGCTATACCGATAATTCCGATAGAGCCTGCGAATGCGGTGAGGGTTGACCGTCCCTTCTTTGTGAAGAGGTTCTTTAAGGAGAGCTTGAATGCGGTGAAGAAGGACATCTTCGCCTTCTCCTTGCGAGCCTTTATCAGCTTGCGTGCTTCCTTGGGCTCAAGGGTCTCGAAGACCTTCGCCTCCTCAGCCTTCTTCTTATTCTCCTCGTCGATTTCAGCCTGTACCTCATCATCGGTCATCGGATTCGTATCCTCGGTCACACGTCCGTCGAGAAGGCGAACGATTCTCGTCGAATATTCCTCGGCAAGCTCGGGGTTGTGAGTTACCATGATAACGAGCCTCTCCTTGGATATCTCCTTGATGAGCTCCATTATCTGTACGCTTGTGCCCGTATCGAGAGCTCCCGTAGGCTCGTCGGCGAGAAGGATTTCGGGATCGTTTACAAGTGCTCTTGCAATAGCCACTCTCTGACACTGACCGCCCGAGAGCTGGTTGGGACGCTTGTAGTACTGATCCTCGAGGCCTACTCTGTCGAGTGCTCTCTTGGCTCTCTCGACTCTCTCCTCCTTGGAAACTCCCGCTATCGTGAGTGCGAGCTCTACGTTTGTGAGGACGTTCTGGTGGGGTATGAGGTTGTAGCTCTGGAATATAAATCCGACCTTATGGTTACGGTATACGTCCCAGTCTCTGTCCGAGAAGCCCTTGGTGCTTCTGTCGGATATGATCAGCTCACCGTCCGTGTAGTGGTCAAGACCGCCTATCAGGTTGAGAAGGGTAGTCTTACCGCATCCCGACGGACCGAGAATGGACACAAACTCCGTCTTGCGGAAGGAGATGGTCACGTCCCTCAGTGCGTGTACACGCTCGGATGAGGTTATGTAGTCCTTGTTAATGTGTTTAAGCTGAAGCATTTTTTCCTCACTAAATCTTTAAAACTTTGATTGTGTTCAATTATACAACTAATTTATGAACATTTAAAGGGATTTTACAAAAATATTTTGGAATTTATGATATTTTCCTAAAAAAGGCAGAAAAACGGGAATGAGTACTTGCATCTGCCCGTCCGTTGTGTTAGAATAATATCGATATATTTACCGAAAAGGAGTAATATTATGCTTGAAAGAAAAGACATTGACCCAAAATACAAATGGGATCTCAGCGTGATTTATGCAAACGAGGAAAAATTCTTCGAGGACTATGCACGTGCCGAGGCCCTCGTTAAGGAATTTCCGAAGCACGAAAAGACCATCATCGCTTCCGCAGAGGGACTTCTCGCTGCTATCCGTGCCATGCTCGACATCGAGTCGATCATCGAGAAGCTCTGGCAGTACGCATCGCTCAACTATGCGACCGATACCTCTAACAATGCATATCAGGCTCTTAACGCAAGAGTAAGAAACCTTGCGGTTATGGCGGGCACCGCATCCTGGTTCGTATCTCCCTACCTTCTCAGACTTGAGGAGAAGACCGTGGAGGAGTGGTTTGCCGCTTGTCCCGAGCTCGAGAGCTACCGCAGAATGATCGAGAAGAATATGAGAACCAAGCCTCATACCCTCTCCGATGAGTGCGAGCTTCTTATGTCCAAGATGGACGATTTCCTCGGCGGAAACAACGACACCCGCAGCCTCTTTGCTAACGCTGACCTTAAGTTTGGTAAGATCAAGGGCGAGGACGGCAGATCCGTTGAGCTTACCGACACCAACTACGTTCCCTTCCTTATGAGCGGTGACAGAAGAGTAAGACAGTCCGCCTTCAGAACTCTCTACAAGACGTACGAGCAGTTCGGTAACACCTTTGCGTCCCTCTACTCCAACCACGTTAAGGAGAGAACCACTCTTGCGAAGATCAGAGGCTACAAGAACTCTCTTACCGCCTCCACCTTCCGTGACGAGGTAACTCCCGACATCTATAACAATCTCGTTAAGTCGGTGAACAAGAATCTCGCTCCCCTTTACGATTACTATGCACTTAAGCGTGAGGTGCTCGGAGTTGATAAGCTTCACCTCTACGATATCTACGCACCCCTCATCGGCTCTCTTGACCGTCAGTACTCCTACGAGGAGGCGGTTGACGAGGTTCTTGATGCTGTAAAGGTATTCGGAGACGAGTATTCGAACGCTCTCCGTGAGGGCCTTTGCGAGCGTGGATGGGTTGACGTATATCCCACCCGCGGTAAGCGTGGCGGAGCATTCTCCTCCGGCTGTCCCGGCACCGAGCCCTACATCCTTCTTAACTTCAACGGTACCTTCGATAACGTTTCCACCCTCGCACACGAGGCGGGACACTCGATGCACACCTACTTCTCAACCAAGTATAACGAGCCCCACCAGTCGAATTACACCATCTTTGTTGCAGAGGTCGCATCGACCGTAAACGAGCTTGTTATGGCTCACAAGAAGCTCGCCGAGACCACCGATGACCTCGAGAAGCTCTATATCCTCAATCAGCTCATGGAGACCTATAAGGGTACTCTCTACCGCCAGACTATGTTTGCCGAGTTTGAGAGGGATATGCACGCTCTTGTAGAGAAGGGTGAGCCTCTTACCGCTGAGGTTATCAACAAGAAGTATTACAGAATTGTCAAGAAGTACTTCGGTAAGGACGTCGCTTGCGACAAGCAGATCGCATACGAGTGGATGAGAATTCCTCACTTCTACTCCTGCTTCTACGTGTACAAGTATTCGACCTGTATCTCCGCTGCGTCCGCTATCGTTAAGAGGATCGAGTCGGAGGGCAGTGAGTACGTAAATCAGTATATCAACTTCCTCAAGTGCGGCGACTCTAAGTCTCCCATCGACAGCCTCCTCGTTGCGGGCATTGATATGAGAGACCCCGCCGTTGTTACCGGTGCTGTTGAGGACTTCGCTGAGTGCGTACGTCAGTTCAGAGAGATTTATCAGAGAATAAACAAGTAATAAACTGTTTTGGCAGGACGTCCTTCGGCGTCCTGCTCTTTTTTGAAAAAGGGTAACCTTGAGGTTAATTTAGACTTGATTTTACCTTTCTTCTGTGCTATACTTTCTTTTGCAGAAGATCAATACACAACTCATAGCGAGGCGTGGCGTGCTCAGCACTCGGTGCGTCCTCACTCGCTTAGTCGGGAGATATCTCCCGGGGATAAGGAAAGTGCGGTGAGACTCCGCTACAACAGCCATTACGGTGATACCCTGTCGGGTGAGTCCGAATGCTTATCGTTTTGTGCCGTGCGAAAGTCGTCTCCGGGCACTTGGGAGAGACCGTTTTTGTGAATGCAGCCATCACTCGGTCTTTTTTCATTGGGAGAATACGTTTGCCTTTGCCTTTTGTAAATAACGGTATAACCGGAAAAAAGAAAAGGAAAGAAAAATGAAAAAGATCTTAATTTTACTTTTAGCAGTGCTTTTAGCCTTCTCGCTCGTCTCCTGTAAGAAGGAGGAGAATATCGACGAGAGTGAGCTTATCTACACCGAGGGATGCGACCTCGGAGAGGGAGATACCACGTATTACCTGAGGTTTAAGACCGAGAAGTACGATATCACCTTCACCGTCCACACAAATGAGACCAACCTCGGTCAGTCCCTCAGAAAGACGGGTATCGTCGAGGGCGATGAGGAGGAATACGGCCTTTACATCAAGAAGGTCAACGGCGTCAGGGCCGATTGCAATGAGGATAAGGCCTATTGGGGTCTATATATCGACGGTGAGGCTGCCATGTCGGGCGTTGACGGTATAACCATAGCAGAGGGCGAGACCTACGAGCTTGTTTACACTATCGGATAAACGGTATGAATGAGACGAGATCGAACGCATCGAGAAGAGTTCGTGATATGACCGTCTTCTCAATGCTGGGAGCACTTATGTTCGTCAGCAAGGTGGCGATGGAGATGCTTCCAAACCTCCATCTTGTAGGGGTGCTCACGGTTGTGTATACAATTGTTTACAGATGGCGTGCACTTATACCCATCTATATATACGTGCTTATGAATGGCGTGTATGCGGGCTTCAGCCTCTGGTGGATGCCGTATCTTTATATCTGGACTATCCTTTGGGGCTTGACTATGCTTCTGCCGAGGCGTATGCCCACAGCCGTCAAATGTGCGGTCTATCCCATTCTCACGGGTCTTCACGGCTTTCTCTTCGGCACTCTTTATGCACCCGCTCAGGCACTTCTTTTCGGACTTGACCTTGACGGGATGGTAGCGTGGATAATTGCGGGTATTCCTTTTGACCTTATCCACGGAGTCGGAAATCTTTGTCTCGGATTTCTTGTTTTTCCTCTCTCTGAGCTTCTTTTTAAGCTCTCGGGTGAGAGGCGTGTTAAATAAAACGGTATTTTAGGAGGAGCGATATGAGAAGGAGCTGTGATCTGCATTTGCATACGACGGCGTCTGACGGCACTCTCACACCGAGAGAGCTTGTGTCGCTCGCTGACAGAGAAGGGATTCACACCGTCGCCATTACCGACCACGATACCGTGTCTGGTCTCGATGAGGCGAGAGCGGCTCTTCCTTCCCATATGACCCTCATAGGAGGAGTTGAATTTTCCTGTATATACGATAAAGACCCGTGCTTTCTCTTCCACCTCCTCGGCTACGGAATAGATCCGTCATCGCCCGAGATCAGAGCACTGGTCGATCTCGGATACCGAGAGAGACTTAACAAGCATGCGAGAAGGTGCGAGTACCTTGAGCGTACGTGCGGCATCACCTTTACCGATGAGGAGAGGGATTATTTCGCTACACGCCCCGCGGTTGGCAGACTTCATCTCGCTGAGGCTTTTGTTAGAAGAGGGCTTGCATCCACTAAGCAGGAGGCTATATCGAAATATATGAAGTCGCCCGATTTTCCCGAGGGGAGTCTGTCGGCGGAGACTGCAATAGACGGTATTATCCGTGCGGGAGGTATTCCGGTGTACGCACATCCTCTCGGCGGTGAATGCGAGAAGAGAATAACGGTCGAGGAATGTGAGAGGCGTCTTCTGTTATTGAAGGCAATTGGAGTATGCGGTGTCGAGTGCTATTATTCACGCTACTCCGAAGAGGATGAAGGATATCTCCTCTCTCTTGCAGAGAAGCACGGGCTTCTCGTATCGGGCGGCAGTGATTTTCACGGAAAAAACAAGACTGTGAGGATCGGTAACCTCTCTGACTCGGGACGCTATGTTTCACCCGATGATTTGAGCGTGCTTTCCGCTCTTTTTAAGTGATAATTCCAAGAGCACGTCAGTCCTTTAAAAATACAAAGCTACCGCAGTGTGATCTGCGGATAAGGAGGTTAATATGAAATATTGCGAAAGATGCGGAGAGCTTCTTGACGATACCGCTATTTTCTGCCCGAGATGCGGCAGTGAGGTGAGAGGTGTGAGGAGTAATTATTCGACCGAGCAGGTATGGCAGTCGGCTGATAATAATTCCTATCAGTGGATAACGGCTCTGTCGTTTCTGTTCATCCCGCTTGCACTGATTTTCTACATGATGTGGAAATATGATAATCCCGCGAAGTCAAGAGCCGCTATCAAGGGAGGCTTCTACGGTGTTTCGTTCAGCTATCCGCTTGTGGGACTTATCCTCTACCTTGTGTTGAAGGATTCACGCTCGAGCCTTGCCAGGGGATGCGGAAAATCCGCTATCATTGGATTCGTTCTCAAGACAGTGCTCGTTCTTCTTATGGCAGTTTTGTATTTCGAGGCAAACGTGAGCTTCGGAGTATATGACGAGCTGTTTTCGCTTATGCACGTCTCCTTGATGTAAAATTATATTCGTAAGACCGCCCCCTAACGAGGGCGGTTTTCTTTTGTATTTTTGAAAAAACAGCCTTTGCTTTTGCCTCTTTTTTGCAACTGTATGACCGTATTTCCACGCCTCACCCTTGCACGTTTTAAAAAAGTGTTGACAAATCAGTATCGGTGTGCTATAATCTAGACAGTTTTGTTGACTTGTCAACATTTGATTTCGGATAAGGAGGCGTATAATTGGAGGGACTTCGCTTTGAGAAATTTACTCTTCTCATAGACGGAATACACAAGTCGATACACAAGCTGAAGCTGGATAATGCCCCGAGCTTCGGAGTTAAGGGCGTGCATATCTTCTGGGTATACGAGCTCTCAAGACATCCCGAGGGACTCACTGCGGCGGAGATAGCAACAGCAGGCAGAATCGACCGCTCACTTGTTTCAAGAGAGATTGAGGCACTCAAGGATGGCGGATATATCGCATCCCGCGGCGGCACCGGCTCGAGGAGGTATAACGAGAGATTTTTCCTGACCGACACGGGCAAGGAGCTTTCGGAACGCATAATAGGAGAGATAGTAAAAATTCAGAACGCCGTCAACCGTGGAGTTGACGAGGGAGAGCTCGAGATATTCTACTCGGTGCTCGAAAGGCTATACGGTAATTTTGAGGAGGTCCTGTCACACGGCGAGACCTGCCAGTCTAAAAAATAAAATTTGGAGAACGTTATGAAGAATTTAAAGATTCATGAGACTCAGCACTTTGACAATTTCAGACATGCAGTAGAGAGATTTGCGGAAATGTACGGTGATGACACCGCATTCAGCTTCCGTGTAAAGCCCCACGATAAGGAAATCGTGAAGAAAAGCTTCAATGCGATGAGAGATGACGTAAGAAGTCTTGGCTCGAAGCTTCTTTCGCTCGGTGCGTACGGTAAGCACGTGTGCGTTATCGGTAAGACCACCTATGAGTGGATCGTAGCGTACTATGCAACTCTTTCCATCGGCTCGACTCTTGTACCCCTTGACAGAGATTGGAGCAAGGAGGAGCTTGCAGAGACCGCTAAGCGTGCAGATGCCGCATACCTCTTCGTTGATGCAGATATCACCGAGAAGGGTGAGTACATCAAGGAGGCCATCGGACTTGACACGGTATATACCCTTGAGCCCATAGGCGAGAATACCGTCGGTGCTCTTATCACCGAGGGACGTGCACTCTTCGCAGAGGACAGCTCGGCTTACTTCAACAGCGAGATCGACGTTGATAAGATGTCTCTTCTTGTTTTCACCTCCGGTACTACCGGTAAGGGTAAGGGCGTTATGCTCTCGCAGAGAAACATCATCTCCGACCTCACCAGCATCATCCCCTACATCGCATTCACGAGAAGGAGCATCATGCTTCTTCCTCCCCACCACACCTACGGCTCGAGCGTTGGTATCTTCGGTCACTGTGTAATCGGTGCTGAGTCCTATATTTCGAGCGGTATCCGTTACGTGCAGAGCGAGCTTGCTGAGTTCAAGCCCGGACACCTCGTTCTCGTTCCTCTCTATCTTGAGACCTTCTACCGTAAGATAATGGCGAACATCAAGAAGCAGGGCAAGGAGAAGCTCATTGCGAGAATGATCAAGATCTCGAACTTCCTTCGTAAGATCGGTATCGACCTCCGCCACAAGCTCTTTAAGCAGGTTCTCGCTGCCTTCGGAGGCAACGTTGAGTTCGTTATTTCCGGCGGTGCACCCCTCTCCTCCGAAATTGTTGATTTCTTCGACGGCGTAGGAGTAACCGTAATGAACGGCTACGGCATCACCGAGTGTGCTCCCATTATTGCCGTAACACCTACAAGACTTATTATCCACGGAACCGTCGGTCCCGCTATCGACGTCGATGACGTTCGTATTGCTGAGGAGAACGAGGACAGCGAGGGTGAGATCATCGTCAAGGGCCCGAACGTAATGCTCGGCTACTACAAGGACGAGGAGGCTACCCGCGAGGCATTTACCGAGGACGGTTACTTCAAGACCGGTGACTACGGTAAGATCAATCCCAAGAATAAGTGCATCACCATCACGGGAAGAAAGAAGAACCTCATCATCCTCTCCAACGGTAAGAACGTTTATCCCGAGGAGATCGAGAGCGAGTTCACCTCCGTTCCCGGCGTTATCGATATTATCGTATATGAGGGACAGTCGAGAAGAGGCCTTATGCACAACACCATCGTTGCTGAGGTATTCCCCGACAAGACCTATATCGAGGATAACAAGATCGAGGATATCAAGGCTCATCTTCAGGTGTACGTGGACGAGTACAACCGTACCGCAGTGCCCTACAAGAAGATCGGCATTCTCAAGGTGCGTGACGAGGAGTTCCCCAAGAATACCCTTCGTAAGATCATGAGATTCAAGCTTGATATGACTATTGACTAATATTCTTCGGCACGGCCGAAAATAAGCGGGGCGATCTGTAATTGGTCGCTCCGCTTTTAAAATGTTAACAGGTGGAAGTGTGAAGCTTGAAAACCACTGCTTACTAGCCTCGCTTTCATGGGAAAATTAAGAGAATGTTTACAGAAAATGTCGATAAAAAATTCCCAACATCGGTTGACAGACGTCTCGCACGTGTGATATCATATAATATGAGTATAATATCTACGCTAAAGTGCGTGTGCAAATATTTTAGAGGGCAAAGAATGAAGCTAAAGGAAAAAATCGAGGAGCTTGCAGACAAGCTTCCTTGGAAAAAGAAAAAACAAAAAGAGGATGAGATATCATCCGTTGCGGACGGTGAGAGCGTGGACGAGCCCATTCCCGAGAGTGAGCCTGTCGAGGAGCTTCCCGAGGGCCTTTCCTCCGATGACGTCGACGAGCGTATTGCCGCAGGTCAGGTCAACGTGTCGAAGGAGAAGAGCGGTAAGAGCTATTTCAAGATAATTGCGGATAGCCTCTTTACACCCTTCAATCTTATATGGGCTATCGTTGCAGGCTTCCTTATCGCATTCAAGAGCTATAACAGCCTTACCTTCCTCGGAGTCGTTGTTCCCAACACGCTTATCGCCATCATTCAGGAGATGCGTGCCAAGAGAACGGTTGAGAAGCTCTCGGTCACCACCGACCCGAAGGCCATGGTTATAAGAGACGGTCAGATGTGGGAGATAGATGCGAGCGAGCTCGTTGTTGACGACGTTATTAAAATTGAGCTTGGTCGTCAGGTTCTCTCCGACGGCATTGTCATATCGGGCGTGTGTGAGGCGAACGAGAGTATGCTCACGGGTGAGAGCGTGCCTATCAATAAGGAGGCTGGCGACAGAGTATTTGCGGGAAGCTTCCTTGTCAGTGGCTCCGTGTACGTTCGTGTTGACCGAGTAGGCTCGGATAACTACATACACAAGATAGAGCGTGAGGCGAAGAAATACAAGCCATCATCCTCCAATCTCTTCCGTGACCTTAACAAGCTGACTAAGACAATAGGCGGCTTTATCATCCCTATGGCCGTTGCCATAATGATATGTAACTACCTCGTATACCGCATGGACCTCTCGGGCTTCGAGCTCTCGAGAACGGTTGTTGAGAAGACCTGCGGATCGATAGTAGGTATGGTGCCTGCGGGAATATATCTTCTTGTAACGCTTACGCTGTCACTTAGCGTTATGACGCTATCAAAGAAGAAAACGCTCGTCCAGGACATGTACTCGATAGAGATGCTGGCCTCGGCTGACGTCCTGTGTCTTGATAAGACGGGTACTATAACCGACGGTACGATGACCGTCACCGACGTGATATCTCTTGACGGCTCCTCGAATGAGGAGATATCTCGGATCGTTGCGTATATGCAGGGCTCCGAGGACGGCTTGAATGCTACCGGCAGAGCTCTTATCACGAAATTCGGTAAAATGGTAGGTAATAATATTGACAAGATCCCCTTCTCGTCGGACAGAAAATATACTGCGGCGAATATCGAGGAGATCGGAATATATGCTATCGGAGCCCCCGGCTTCGTGCCCTGCGATATTTCTCCCGAGACTAAGGAGCGTATCGATGAGCACGCAACGAAGGGTGAGCGTGTGCTTATTCTGTCGAGGCTTAAGAAGATCGACGGACGCGGCACGGCTGTAGCTCTTATCGCAATAGCTGACAGAATACGCCCCAATGCCAAGGAGACGATAGCTCGCTTCCAGAGTCAGGGCGTTGCGGTCAAGGTCATTTCGGGCGACCACGCAGGCACCGTATCCACAATAGCGGCGAAGGTCGGTATCGCGGGAGCGGAAAAATACATATCCTGTGAGTGTCTCACCGACGAGGAGCTGGCTGCGGTGGCGGAGGACTTCACCGTCTTTGGACGAGTCACTCCCGAGCAGAAGGTTCTTCTTATCAAGACTCTTAAGGCTAAGGGTCACACGGTTGCCATGACGGGTGACGGAGTAAACGATACTCTTGCACTCAAGGAGGCAAACTGTGCCATAGCTATGGCTGACGGCAGTGAGGTGGCGAGAAAGATCTCGCAGATAGTCCTTCTGAACTCCGACTTCGGAACTCTTCCCGACGTTGTTAAGGAGGGAAGACGCTGTATCAACAACGTGCGTCAGTCATCCGTCCTCTTCCTTATGAAGACGATATTTACGATATTCATATCCCTCTTCGCAATACTCACGGGTACGGGATATCCCTTCGGTCCCAACAACTTCTTCTTCCTTGAGCTCTTCATTATCGGAGCGGCGTCCTTCTTGCTCGCTCTTGAGCCTAACGATAAGAGGATTGAGGGAAGCTACCTCGACTCGGTTATCATAAAGAGCTTCCCGTGTGCGGTGGCTCTGTTCTTGCCGACTCTCGTTATACTGATAGTGGGCAGCTACGGCGGTAATATGCTGCTTGAGACGAGAAACGCCGTTGCAATGTGTGCGGTTATCCTTGTCGGATATATGAACCTCACCTACATATGCCGACCCTATACACGCTGGAGATTAATGGTCGTGCTCACGATAGGTGTATTCCTTGCGGCGGGCATTACGGTCAGCTGGGTAACCGAGACTATGCTTATGAGCTACGGTATCTTCGGCTTCCGTCACGCAATAGATAATCCCGTATTCTTCATTTGGATGATGATGCTCTCGGCCGCTACGGCTATAACGATGAACTTCTTCAGAGGACAGCTTGAGAGCTGGGCTGAGCAAATAAGCAGGAAAAAGTCGAGAAAAAGAGTACGCAAGTAATCCCTGGAGGCACTATGAACGAAACGGTTAAACCGCCAAAATATGCATATTTTGCCTACAAGACCGAGGGGCGTGCACGGATGCTCGGTATGCTCTCGAGTCTCTCCGTTCTCTCTGTCGTTCTGATTTTTGCGGTGTCCTTGGCGGTGATCACTCTCACTGACGTGATTGTCGGTATCGGCTTCGCACTTATAAACGCACTTTCGTTTTTGATACTCACTCTTGCGAGAAAGCTTATAAATGCGAGACGTCCGTATGAGCTCTATGACGTCTCGGAGCTCTCCTCATCACTGACCGCGAGACGCGGCGGACTCTCGTTTCCGTCAAGACACGTTTTCTCGGCGTTTCTTATCGGAAGCATTTTGATGTGGACGTCATGGCCGCTCGGATGCATTGTCATCCTTCTCGGAGTTATCATCGCAGTATGCCGTGTACTGCTCCTCATTCATTTCGTAAGAGATGTCTTGGCGGGAGCACTGATCGGTATCATATCCGGCACGGTAGGAGCTTTTGCTCTTCTACTTTTAATTTAAATTTTCGGAGGATTTTTGTTATGAAGGCTACTTGGCTTGGAGGCTCGGGACTTCTTTTTGAAAACGGTAAGGTAAGGATCTACGTGGATGCTGTTATGGGCGATCTCTCGAACGGCAGAGCACGTAAATCGGAAACGAAGCCCGAATATTTCGAACATGCACCGTCCGTTATAATCGTAACGCATGCCCACCCCGAGAGCCTTGACCTTCCTACTCTCGACAAGCTTCTTTCGAATACCGACGGATGCGTTACAATTCTCACCTCGGAGAGTGCATACGCTGTTATCGCTGAGAGATATCCCGAGCACAATGCTGTTCTCCTCTCTGCTCACTCTGTGTGGAATGAGAAGGGAGTTACCTTCTATTCGGTCAAGGCTGAGCACAGCGACAGAGGTGCGATAGGCGTGATACTAGATGACAGTGAGAAGACCTACTACGTTACGGGCGACACTCTTTACAACTTTGACGTTATCGATGACACACTCGATCTCGCTCCCGACGGAGTTGATTACGTGTTCCTCCCCGTCTCGGGCAGAGGCGGATGCATGAATGCACGTGATGCCGCTGACTTCGCATACGAGATCGGAGCAGGTAAGGCAGTGCCGATCGGCTATGGCACGTACGATGATACCGCTGCGTCCGAATTCGATTTTGAGGATGCCGTTACTGTTGCACCTTATACCGAAATCGAGCTTTAATTTGTGTTTAATATTTGGATCGGGGTCTCCTTTATTCGGGAGCCCCCTTCTTCTTGCCCTTTTAGAACGGGGAGCGAAAAATGTGAATAAGTACATCCGAAGCCGTCAATCATAACCTTAAAAAAGCGAGGGAAAAATGGACACGCTTACGGGTATATATGAGAAGGACCTGTCCGAGATAAGAGGACGGCTCGGGATAGGAGTCAGCTTTGACGTGATTGAAAGAAGCATGTGCGTGGCAGGGAAGAAGCTCTCCTTTATCTTTATAGACGGCTTTGTCAAGGACGGAGTCATGCAGAGGCTTATGCAGTTTATATCGGGTCTAAAGAGCTTCGGTAATACCTCCGAGCTTATAGAGAGGCTTCCGTACGTCGAGGTAAGATGCGGCTACTCTATGAGCGAGGCAATAACGGCGGTGCTGTCGGGCGAGAGCATTATGCTTTCCGAGACCTTCGGTGCCTCTTATATAGTGATAGACTCGAGAACCTATCCCGCACGCACAACAGCGGAGCCTGACACGGATAGGGTCATGCAGGGAGCGAGAGACGGCTTTGTGGAAACTCTGGTGATGAATACCGCACTGATAAGACGCAGAATACGCGACCCCCGTCTTACGATGAAGCATATGAGGGTGGGCGGTGAATCGAGGACAGACGTTGTGATGTGCTATATGAAGGGTGTTGCCGATGATAAGCTGGTCGAGAAAATGGAGAAAAAGCTCCTCGAAATAAAGCCAAAAACCCTCACCCTCGGATACAGAAGCCTTGCTGAATGCCTTGTTGGAGGAGGGTGGTACAACCCCTTTCCCAAGGTGCGTACTACCGAGCGTCCCGACACCGCCGCCGCACAGGCTCTTGAGGGGAGTATTCTCATAATATGTGACACGACCCCGCAGGTAATGATACTTCCCACCTCTCTTTTTGACTTTCTCAGTCAGGCGGACGATTACTATTTTCCGCCCCTCACCGGCAGCTACCTCAGGCTCATAAGAGTTGCGATACTTATTCTCTCGATGATTGCGACACCTCTTTGGTATCTCTATCTTGAATATGCGGACGTCCTGCCCGATTATCTTCGATTTATGATACCCGATGATCCGGGAGCTCTTCCCATCATATTACAGCTCATACTTGTCGAGGTGGCGATCGACGGCTTAAAGATCGCATCCATGAATACGCCCGATATGCTCTCAAACTCGCTCTCGATAGTCGGGGCCCTAATTCTCGGAGATTTTGCAGTGACGGTGGGATGGCTCTCGCCCGACGTAATTCTTTATATGGCATTCGTCGCCATTGCAACCTTTGCCCAGCAGAATGCCGAGCTCAGCTACGCCATTAAGTTTGTCCGTGTCATAACTCTTCTCTTCGTGTGGGCACTCGGTATATGGGGACTTCTTTTAGGGCTCTTGCTTTTTATATTTCTTGTATCCACCAATCGCACCGTGACGGGGAAGGGGAGATATCTCTATCCCCTGATACCCTTATGTCCCCGTGCTCTTCTAAGGCTCCTTGTCAGAACCAAAAAGCGTGATGACGAGTAAAGGGGCTCTGTGCTAAAAAACAACAAAAAACAAGCTACCCTCGATAGGTAGCTTGTTTTTGTGTAAAGAATTATTTACAGTATGCTGTTAGCAAGCAACATAATCAGCGGCATTGTACCGATGGAGAGGATCGTGGATACAACCACCAAACGGCTGGTGTATACCGCATCGCAGTCATATTTTTCAGCGAACATCGTGGCACTTGCCGCCGCAGGAGCCGCAGCGAGGAGAAGTATGACCGTGCTGACCGTCTCGTTAACGGTAATGCCTATTGTGCTCGAGAGGAATATCACTCCGATGATCGAGAGTGGAAGTACAAGGTGTCTCATAACAAGGAAGACGTACATTCCGACGTCATTGAACATTCCCTTAAGCTTTACGTCTGCGAGTCTTATACCGATTACAACCATGGAGAGCGGTGCTACGAGTGACGCAAGATCGGAAAGGCTTTCGTTGATTATTGAGAGTCCGTTCATCTCGAGCTCGAACGTGCCGATACCGAATATGAGTGCCGTAAGTCCTATGACGGATGCCAGCGTTACGGGATGGACGAGCACCTTCTTTATTGATGCCTCGTTCTTCATCGCTCTGTGAGCGGAGAGAAGGCTGTCACGCATATCCGAGTCACCGTCTCCGTCCATATCCTCATCCTCGCGTCTTGTGCAGAGGTGAACTCCGAGAGTCCAGAGGAAGAGATTGTAGGTGATATTGTAGATGGATGCGTAGATTGCCGCCTCAGAGCCGAGTATGGCTTTTACAAGAGGTATACCCATAAACGCCGCATTTGAGAATATTGTAGCGAAGCGAAGCATCTTTCTCTTATCCTCGGGAGTTTTACCGAAGAGTGAGAGAGATACTGCGGAGAAGATCACGTGCACTACGATCGAGAGGATGAAGGTTGCGAGGCAAAGACCCCATATTTCATCAAATCGGCTTTCGCAGGACAGATATGCCTGAATTATAAGAGCAGGCTGGGCAATGTATAAAATCAGGTTTGATATACCCTTGCCGAACGTGTCTTGACACAGCTTGCACTTCTTCATGACCAAGCCGGGCAGCATCGCAATGAAGAGAACCCCGACTTTAAGAATCAGTAATTTGATATCCAATCTTTCAGCTTGCCTTTCTGTTTTAGGTCGCTTTTAGCGTAATTAACGAGTATTAATTGTATCACCGAAGGGGAAAAAAGTCAATAAGTTTTAAGGAAGAATAATAAAATTTAAGAAAATTTGATGCACGCATCAAATATTAGCGGTAATTGATTGACTTTTTTCGGCGTATGATATATAATTGACTGTGGAAACGAGGGAACTCTTATGTTTATTGTTGATATGCACTGCGACAGCCTCTCTGCCGTTACGAGCGAGAGAGGACTTGTTACAAAATATAACGTCTCACGTGAGTGGCCGTATATGCAGCTCTTTGCTTCATTTGTGCCCGCCGAGGGACAGCCTCCTCATATGAGACGGCGTATGCTTATGAACCACCTTGATGCTTATATATCTGAGGTGAATAGGCTGGAGCTTGTACCCGTGTACGATTGTAGGGATTTGAATTTTGCCCGTGCGACCGACAGAAGTGCCGCTATGTTCTCCATCGAGGGAGGCGGAGGACTTTTTGCAGACTCGGATGAGCTTATCACCGTCTATAAGGCGGGTATGCGTGTAATGGGTCTTGTCTGGGACAAAAACGAGCTTTCCGCATCTGCGTGGGATAAGGAAGATACGGGACTCACTGAGGAGGGCTACAAGATGGTCGAGAGGCTCTCTGAGCTCGGCGTTATCATCGACGTCTCGCATATGTCCGATCTCGCTATCGAGAATACTCTCTCTGCCACGGCGTATCCCATAATAGCTACTCATTCCAATTACAGATCCGTGACCGACAGTCCGAGAAATCTGACCGATTCTCTGGCATCCAAGATCGCCGCAAGAGGTGGCGTCATAGGTCTTAATTTGTATCCCGAGTTTCTCGGAGCGGCACCCCGTGTCGATTTTTCCGATATATTTCGCCATATAGATCATGCTCTTAATACGGTAGGAGAGGATTGCCTCGCTCTCGGATGCGACATTGACGGCACAGAGGGAGAGTACCCGATCGGACTTTCCGAGTCGGAGAGCATTCACGACGTCCTCGCAGATAAGCTTGCAGGGAAGTACGGCGAGAGAATTGCCGAGAAGATAGTCGGCGATAATGCATTTAATTTCTTTAAGGAGAATTTGTGATATGAGCGACTTTGATTCACCCTATGCCTGTGATTTTACCTACACGAGGTGTGCTGAGGGCAAAAACAAGCTTGGACGTATCCTCCTTGTGCTCGTGTACGTTGCCTTCGTAGGAGCCTTCTTCGGCTTCTGCTACTGGTCGAGGATCATACCTCTTTTTGCAGTGTGCCCGATGTTCCTCTGGATGCTCATATTCTTCACCTGGCGTTACGTCTCATATGATTATTATTTTGAATTCCGCACGGGTGTGCTCACCGTCGGACTCTCGAGAATAAGGAGAAAGAGAGAAATACGCACTCCTAAGCGTTCGATCACTGTTAAGGAAGCTGCTTCCATCTATCCCATCCCCTCCGGAAAGGTTAAATTTTCAAGAGCAGTAAGGCTTTACGATTTCTCGGGTACTAAGAATTCCGAGTGCCGTATCGCCGTAGTCACCGAGCGTCGCGGAAAAGAGGAAATATGCATACTTGAATGCACCCGTCCTCTGGCAAAGCTTCTTTCGTCCTATAAGTCGGCGGAGCTTTCCGAGCTGTTAAATAGGCTATAAGCAAACAAAACTTTACATATTTAAAGGAGAAACACCATGAACGACAAGTATTTACCCATTAAGGAGTTCTCTGTTGAGGCGTATGAGTTCGTCCTCCGTGCAGTAAACGAGGGCGTTGAGTGCGGAGCTTACAAGTTCCCGAATGACGTAACCGTAAGCGTTATGAACATCACCACCAAGCCCGCAGATCAGATCGGCTACGAGGCACACAGAAAGATGCTCGACGTGCATATGAACCTTGAGGGCGGTGAGGCAGTAGGTATCGAGGACCTCGAGACCATGAGACGCGGTGCGTGCGTATTTGAGTACGATGAGGAGAAGGACGCTGAGCTCTGGGGCCACAATGAGAACGGTACCCTCCATATCCTTCATCCCGGCGACTACGTTATTGCTCTCCCCGAGCACGCTCACAAGCCCGGAGCAACACCTCCCGGTGAGGACAACAAGGCGAAGAAGCTTCTTATCAAGGCACCCGTGTCGCTTCTCAAGAGATAATTATCAGGGGAACCTGAAAAGCAAAAGGACGAGATTTGTTTTCGTCCTTTTTTGCGTGATGCACCCTCGGCATCACGCTTTTCTTTTTGTGAGAAAATTAAAATCAGTGCAATTTGTCAAAATGCAAAAGGGGGATTAATACGGCCTGAAAGTCAATTATCTCGGAATTATGTATGATATTATCGACTATTTATGAACGAATATTTTGTTATAAGTATACAAATGTGTAATTACCTGATATTTCTTTTGGGAAATCTGTTGCTTTTTGATGAAAAATGTGCTATCATATATAGGCTAATTATTATGCGTTTATATGCACGCGTGTGTGTGTTTTCGGGAGGTGAAAGAAATGTATGATTTGCAAAGAGCAAGCATGTGGAAGAGAATGTCTGCATGGCTTTTTGATTTCATAGTTTTTGCGATAATCGCCGTCGGCTGCGTTCTCGTCTTTGCGAAGATCATCAGATATGATGATAAGCTTGAGAACTATAAGGCTCACTACACTCGCTACGCTGAGGAGTTTGGAATCGATCTTGAGATAAGCAAAGAGGACTATGAGGCACTCTCGGACGATATGAAGCTCAGATATGACGTAGCGGAGGAGCTGTTCTCGAAGGATGCGGAGGTATACCGCGATTATTCCATCCTCTTCGCTCTCACCATCCTCTCTGTCAGCATCGGCATCCTTCTTTCGTTCTTGATCTGGGAGTTTATGATCCCTCTCATCCTGGGTAACGGACAAACCCTGGGTAAGAAGTTCTTCGGAGTCGGAGTCATGCGTGTCGACGGAGTTAAGGTTACTCCTGTAATTATGTTTATCAGGACGGTGCTCGGTAAGTTTGCCGTCGAGACGATGATACCCATCTACATCATCATTCAGCTTCTTCTCGGAAGTGCGGGTATCATAAGCATCGCACTGCTCATCCTGATACCCATTTTCCAGTTGATTATGTACTTCACCTCACGCACGGGCTCGGTGATCCACGACGCCCTCTCTCAGACCGTGACGGTGGATCTTGCCAGCCAGATGATCTTCGATACGAAGGAGGACCTCTTAGCCTATAAGAAGAAGGTCCACAAGGAGATCGCCGACAGTGCTGATTATAAGTGGTTTTGATTTGTAATTCTAAAATAAACAATTATATCAAGGAGGTTGGTTATAATGAAAGTTGAATTGCAAAACCTGACGAAAATATTCCCCAGCCGAAACAAGAAATCCGGAGAAGAGGTAATCGCGGTAAACGACTTTACCTTCGAGATTCCCGACGGTAAGCTTGTTGGACTTCTCGGCCCGTCAGGTTGCGGAAAGAGCACGACGCTTTATATGATAAGCGGACTGCAGAAGCCCACTTCGGGCAAAATCTTCTTTGGTGACGAGGACGTTACCGAGCTTTCCCCCGAGAACAGAGGTATAGGTCTTGTGTTCCAAAACTATGCTCTCTATCCTCACATGACGGTAAAGCAGAATATCCTCTTCCCGCTCCAGAATCTTAAGGGCGAGGATAAGATGACCAAGCCTGCAATGCTCGAGAGAGCATACGAAGCTGCAAGGCTTGTGCAGATCGATAACCTTATGGACAGAAAGCCCAGCGAGCTTTCGGGCGGTCAGCAGCAGAGAGTTGCTATCGCACGTGCACTTGTAAAAATGCCGAGAGTTCTTCTTCTCGACGAGCCTCTTTCGAACCTTGATGCACGTCTCCGTCTTCAGACCCGTGAGGAGATCAGAAGAATTCAGAAGGAGACCGGTATCACTACCATCTTCGTAACCCACGACCAGGAGGAGGCTATGTCCATCTCCGATATCATCGTCGTTATGAAGCTCGGTGTTGTTCAGCAGGTTGGTAAGCCCCAGGATATTTACGACAGCCCCACTAACCTCTTTGTTGCTAAGTTCCTCGGTACTCCCCCCATCAACGTATTCCGCGGTTATATCAAGGACGGTAACCTCTACATCGGCGGTACCGAGACTCCCGTTGTTCAGACGGTAGACGTTGAGACTGAGACCACTCTTGAGGATGGAACCGTTACCACCACCACTACCACTGAGGAGCAGGTTGTAGGCTACACCTATGACGGCGGTATTGCAGTGCTTCCCGCAGATAAGTCCATCGGCGAGAAGGGTGTGTATATAGGCATTCGTCCCGAGGGCTTTGAGGTTGATAATAACGGTGCTCTTGAGTGCAAGCTCCAGAACCTTGAGGTTATGGGACGTGACAGCTCGGTTGTTTCTACCCACGAGGCATGCGAGTCTCCCGCTATCAGATCGATCATCGATTCCGACGTATCGGTTGATGCCGGTGCTGAGACTGTTCGCTTCTCGCTGAAGGCACATAAGGTATTTGCTTTTGATAAGACGACCGAAGAAAGAATATACTTCTGAGGAGTGTAAATTATGGTTGAAGGTAAACATCAATGGAAAGCCTGGCTGTATCTTGCACCGGCTATAATCTTGTTATTACTGTTCACAGTCTGGCCTATTTGTAACACCCTTCGTATGGCGTTCTGGGAAGACTACACCCTTATGAAGGAGCTCAGTATTGACGAGAAGATCAAGGCGGTAGAGGATCAGCTTTCCAAGGAACGCGGTGAAACGGTTGAGCTTACGAAGGATCAGAAGCGTTACATATCCAACCAGACACTGCCCAAGAAAATAGGCTTTAAGAACTTTAAGAAGGTTATTGAGTATGACGGCTTTAAGCAGTGTCTTCTCAACACGCTTCTCCTGACCGTCCTTACGGTTCCGATTTCTACAATTCTCGCACTGCTGATTGCTGTGTGTCTGAATTCAATTAAACCGCTGCAGAGGGTCCTGCAGACAATATTCTTCCTACCGTACGTCACGAACTCGATCGCTATCGGAATGGTATTCGAGGCGATGTTCAATATTGTAGGATACGGTACCTCATCTCCGTCGTACGGTATTATTAACAGTATCATCGGAGTGTTCGGTATCGACCCCGTGCATTGGATCAACGGTGAGGTTACCTACTGGTCAAATATTACGGTTCTCGTAATATACATCGTCTGGAACGCCCTTCCGTTCAAGATTCTCGTTCTCTTAGGAGGACTTCAGAGTGTTAATAAGCAGTACTATGAGGCGGCTAAGGTAGATGCTACTCCCCGTTGGAGAGTGTTTACAAGAATTACCGTTCCGCTTCTCTCTCCCATGATCGCATACGTTGTTATCACCTCCTTCATCGGCGGATTCAAGGAATACTCGTCGATAGTCGGTATATTCGGTGAAGATATGAAGGCCGTCGGAGGCCCGTCACTGAATACGATGGTCGGATACATATACGATGCTCTCGGATCGCAGGAGGGACGTGCCAGTGCTGCGGCTCTCATACTGTTCGCTATCATCTTCGTTGTCACGATGATCAACCTTCGTGTCAGCAAGAAGAAGACTCATTATTAAGGAGGTATCGAAATGTCAGAAAATATTACACCGAATGCCTCTGTAGTAATGAAGGAGAGAAACATAGAGAACATCAAGAAATTGCAGAAAGTCATGAAGATCATCGTTGTCTCCCTGACCTATCTCTTCCTTGTGTTCATGGCTCTCATAGTCGTGTTCCCCTTCTATTGGATGATCATATCCTCTCTTAAGAGCACGGTAGAGTACAGACTCCCCGTTCCCACCCTCTTCCCGAAGGAGATCCTTTGGGACAACTACCTCGAGGCCTTCACTGCGGCCAACCTCAACAGACTCTTCGTCAATACCGTTATAGTCGGTATCGTTTCGACCCTTCTGTCGCTGGTTATCACCGTGCTTTGTGCCTTTGCGTTTGCAAGACTTGAGTTCAAGGGTAAGAATACGTTGTTCGCAGCTCTTCTCGCTACGATGATGATCCCCGGTGAGCTCTTCACGATCACTAACTACGTTACGGTTACCAAGATGGGTTGGCTTAATACCTATACCGTACTTATCGTGCCCTTCCTTGTTAGCGTATTCTACATTTATCTTCTTCGTCAGAACTTCCTGCAGATACCTAACGAGCTCTACCTCGCCGCTAAGGTTGACGGTACCTCGGATATCAAGTATCTCTGTAAGGTAATGATACCTCTGGCCCTTCCGACTCTTATATCCATCACCATTCTTAAGATGATGGGTGCTTGGAACTCGTACATGTGGCCTAAGCTCGTTACACAGGATGAGAAGATGCGTCTTATTACCAACGGTCTTCGTGATGCCTTCACGGATATGTCCGGTCAGTCCAACATCCCCGTACAGATGGCAGCCGTTGCCGTAGTATCCGCACCTCTGTTCTTAGTATTTATTTTCCTTCGTAAGTACATTATGAAGGGTGTGTCCCGTTCCGGAATCAAGGGCTAAAGCGAAGGTTAAATTTTGACTATAATTTCCGCTCCCTCGCTCGCCTTATGTGAATAAGGCTTCGTTCACGATCGAAAATTCTATCTCAAAATTTAATCCTTCGCACAGACGGTACTCCGATAATAGGAGACTGTTAAATAATAAGAGACTATTAAATTTTGACTATATTTTTCCTTCCCTCGCTCGCCTTATGTAAATAAGGCATCGCTCACGATCGGAAATTTTATCTCGAAATTTAGAAGTTTATCCCTTGTACTCACTACTTATGGGGCTTGTCCTACCGACAGCCCCTAGGGGCGTGACTATCACATTGCTCGCAAATAAAATTTAAATACACACAAAAAAGGAGATCCCAAAATGACAAAGAGAATTATCTCTCTTCTGCTCGTTGTCCTGATGCTCGCTACGGTTATGTTCTCTGCAGTATCCTGCGGTGATGAAGGCGACAACTCTGATCTTGATAACGTATTGCAGAATCTGAAGCCCACCTATGACGTACCCGCAGAGGGCTACGATGGAAGTGCTGTTACCATTACCTTCCATCACACTATGGGTGCTAAGCTTCAGACCGTTCTTAACACCTATATCCCGAAGTTCAATGAGCTCTACCCCAACATCACCGTAGAGCACGCTTCTATGGGTGACTATGACGGACTTCGCGACTCTATCAAGACCGCTCTTACCGCGGGCAACCAGCCTAACATAGCTTACTGCTATCCCGACCACGTTGCTCTTTACAACGTAGCTATGAAGGTTGTTCCCATCGACAACTTCATCGAGAGCAAGATTCCCGTTACCGACGCTCTTGGAAACGAGACTATCCTCGGATTTACCGATGAACAGCTCGCTGACTTCGTTCCCGGCTACTATGCTGAGGGTAAGGTATTCGATACCGCAGGAACGATGTACACCCTTCCTATGTCCAAGTCCACTGAGGTTCTTTACTACAACAAGACCTTCTTCGAGGAGAACGACCTTACTCCTCCTAAGACCTGGGAAGAGATGAAGATCCTCTGCCAGAAGATCAAGGCTATCGATCCCGACTGCATTCCCCTTGGATACGACTCCGAGGCTAACTGGTTCATCACCATGTGTGAGCAGCTTAACTCTCCCTACACCTCTCTTGATGAAGAAAACCACTTCCAGTTCGATAACGAGGCTAACCGTAACTTCGTTAAGGAGTTCCGTGAGTGGTACAAGGCAGGTTACGTTACCACTGAGGAAATCTACGGTAGCTACACCTCCGGTCTCTTCACTGCAACCGAGGGTCAGAAGTGCTACATGGTAATCGGTTCTACCGGTGGTGCATCCTACCAGACTCCTCCCACTGACCAGAGCGGCAATCCTCTCTTCGAGACTGCTGTTGCTACTCCTCCCCAGTGGAATCCCGATGCTCCCAAGGTTATCTCTCAGGGACCCTCTCTCTGTATCTTCAAGGATGACAATCCCCAGGAGGTTGTTGCTTCCTGGCTCTTCGTTAAGTTCCTTACTACTAACGTAAACTTCCAGGCTCAATTCTCCATGGCATCCGGATACGCTCCCGTTATCTCTTCCGCTAAGACCAACACCGTATACGCTGATTGGCTTTCCAAGGGTAACGGTTACAACAACATCCAGGCTCTTGTTGTTGACCTCGCTATTAAGCAGGCTGAAGCTTACTTCGTATCTCCCGCATTCAACGGCTCTTCCACCGCTCGTAGCCAGGTTGGACAGCTTATGCAGGATGCATTCATGCTTCCCGATTCAGGTCTTGACGCTGCTTTGAAGGCACTCTTTGAGAAGGCTGTTAAGGAGTGCGAATATCAGGCAGGCTGATAGGAGTTCATAATATGAAGCTATCTAAATTATTAGCCCTGCTCCTTGTCCTCGTGATGCTCGTTTCGGCACTTGCCTCGTGCGGTAAGTCCGATGACGGCACCGATGACAACGACGGCACTACCTCCACCCCCGGAGGCGGAGGTGGAGGGAACGGTGAAAATCCTGAGTTCGTTGATTACGCATCCCAGGTTAAGTTCAATCCCTCGTCCGGACGTGCTTGGCAGGAGGTTACCGTTCATCTTTACGTAGACGGTGACACCACTCACTTCAACGTTCCTACGAGCATTTATCACACAGGTATTCTTAAGGCAAGATATCTCGGTATCAACACTCCCGAGTCGACCGGTCAGGTCGAGCCCTGGGGTAAGAAGGCGTCCGATTATACTAAGTCGAAGCTCTCTGCCGCTACCTCCATCATCATTGAGTCCGACACCGCAGGCTGGAATCACGATTCCACAGGTGAGAGATTCCTCGTATGGGTTTGGTACAAGACTGCAGAGATGGACGACTACCGCTGCCTCAACCTCGAGATACTTCAGAACGGTCTTGCAAGATCGTCTAAGTCCTCGGATACCGCGTATGCCAACGAGTGCACACAGATACTCAATCAGGCTGTAACCCATGGCCTCCACGTCTTCTCCAAGGATAAGGATCCCGACTTCTACTACGGAGCAGCACGTCCCATCACACTGAGAGAGCTCAAGACTAACGTTGAGAAGTATAATCTCACGAGAGTCAGCTTCGAGGGAGTTGTGACGAGAGTTTCGGGTCAGACCGCTTACGTCGAGGAGTATGATGAGGAGACAGGCCTCTACTTCGGTATGCAGGTGTATTTCGGATACAACCTCGATTACTTCGGCCTTGAGATTCTCAAGACCGGCAACAGAGTACGTATAGTCGGCGTAGTAACCTACTACGAGTCGGGCGATACGTATCAGGTCAGCGACATCTTCTACGACGCTATGGACCCCGAGAATGAGAAGAATATTCAGAAGCTCGACGAGGGACATTCCGGAGCGTACCAGGAGATTGGCGTAGACGACCTTCTTAACGGCAAGGTTAAGGTTGAGGTTACCGAGACCGACGAGGAAGGTGAGGAGACTATCAAGGAGATCTCTCTTGACGTAGGCTTCCTTACTATGCACTCCACCGTAACCGTTAAGAATCTTACGATCACTAAGCTTTACACTACCAACAACGGCGGCTCCTCCGACGGTGCTATCACCATCACCTGCGTTGACGAGAACGGTAAGCAGTTTATCGTGCGTACCGAGGTTCTCAAGGATTCGACGGGTGCCATCGTGCCTCAGTCCAAGTTCCCCGTTGGTAGCGTTATCGACGTAAAGGGCGTTGTTGACGCATATAACGGAGAGTATCAGGTTAAGCTCCTCTCCTTCAACGACGTTACCTTCCACTAATTCCGATTTTGTATAAGGGGGCCATCGGCCCCCAAGCAAAATAAATAAATTCAAAAAAAACAAAAAATTGAAAAGAAAGGAATTTGTCATGAAAAAGCTTTTAGCTCTTCTTCTGGCAGTTGTTCTCGTGTTCGGCTCCGTATTCACGCTCGTTGGATGCAAGAAGGATGATGACACGGATGACAACAACCAGACAGAAAACCCCGATACCAATACCGGGGCAACCCTCGAGGACGCTGTTAAGTACTTCGATCTGACGTACAAGAGCGAGGAGGGTAAGACAACTCACAATGACTACTACATCATTGCAAGAATCGTTATCGGCGATACTGCTTTCACCGTTGAGTGGGCTTGTGACAATGAAAACATCACCATCACCTATGACGAGGCAAAGGGTCTTTACCTTGTAGACCTTCCCTCCGTTAACGAGACTGAGGTGACCTACACCCTTACCGCTACCATTAAGGATGCGGCAGGCAAGACCGAGACCAAGACTATGACCCGTAAGCTTCCCGCTGTTGAGAAGGTTGACGGCGTAGTTAAGAACCCCGTTGCAGATACTCCCTATAAGCTCTTTATGGATCAGAAGGGCCTTGCTCAGGTTCTCTTCATCACCACTGAGGCTGACAGAGATATGTATCTCAAGACCAACATCGATCCCAAGGCTGCTCCCGACTTCTACGTAGAGGTTGTTGACGGCGGCATCAAGATCTACACCGAGGCTTCCGGTACTAAGCTTTACTTCTACGCTACCGCTGCTCCCAGAGCAGGCCAGGAGGGCAAGTTCGATAAGGCTATCAAGCTTTCCTCCGAGAACTCCAGCGTATTCAAGTACAACGCTGAGTGCAACGTTTGGTACACCTCTATCAACACCTCTTCCGATCCTGAGGTTACTAACAACATCGACTTCGCAATCGGTACCTACGGCACCTACACCACTCTTTGCATCTCCGAGCTCAGCTACTATACACCCGAGAACACCGGTGTAGAGCAGTTCCCCATGGAGTTCATCACCAAGGAGGCTGGTGAGGCTATGGCTCCCACCGAGGCTCCTGAGCTTCCCACCGAGCTTTCCACCATCCCTGAGCTTATCGCTATCGGTAATGCTAAGGCTCACAACACCTACACTGCTGAGAAGTATCTCGTTGAGGGTGTTATCACCGAGGTTGCTAACGCTACCTACGGTAACGTTTACATTCAGGATGCAGAGGGTAACTCCATCTACATCTACGGTCTCTGGAACGAGGATGGCTCCAAGAGATACGACGCACTTTCCACTATCCCCGGCGTTGGCGATACCATCAAGGTTATGTCCATCGTTGGTAAGTACAACGAAACCGTACAGCTTAAGAACGCTTGGATCGTTTCCATCACTCTTGGCAGCGGAACCACCGATCCCGATCCCGATCCCGCACCCGAGTATGGCGTAGTTGACGCTCCCGCAGTTGACACCGCATACAAGTTCGGTATGGTTCAGGGCAACCTCGAGGGTAAGATCTACTACCTCGCAGGCGGCATGGATGGCTACTACCTCGCAACCACCGCTGACGTAACCGCAGCTCTCGACGTATATCTCGAGGCTACTGAGGGCGGCTACTACCTCTACTGCTACGTAGACGGCACTAAGACCTACATCAACTGTGTAGTCAGCGACTCTCACGTAAACGGTGCATATGAGGCAACTGCTTCTACCGTATACACCTACAATGAGACGAGCAAGACTCTCGTTACTGCTATTGACGGTACTGACTACTGGTTCGCAACCAGAAACGATAAGACCTACACCACCCTTGGCCCCTCTGCCGTTTCCTACAACGGCTTCTACGCTCAGTTCTACGCTGAGACCACCGGAACCACTGATCCCCACGAGCACGAGTACACCGAGCAAAAGACCGATGCTACCTGTACTGTTGACGGTGTTATCACCAAGACCTGTGCATGTGGCGACGTTCAGACCGAGACCATCAAGGCTCCCGGCCACAAGTTCGAGGACGGTGTCTGCACTGAGTGCGGTGCAACCGACGAGGATACTCCTATCATTCCCGTAGTTCCTGAGTGCCCCTACACTCCCGGTACCGCATACAAGTTTGGTATGGTTCAGGGCAAGCTTGATAACTCCGTATACTACCTCAACGGTAATATGAACGGATACTACTGCGATACTACTCTTGATTTTGAAAGTGCTGCTGACGTTTACATCGAGGAGACCACCGGCGGTTACTACATTTACATCATGGTAGGCGGTGCTAAGAAGTACATCAACTTCGTAGTTTCCGGCACTTACGTAAACTCCAAGTACGAGGATACCGCAGCTACCGTATACCGTTATGATGCAGATAAGGAGACCTTCATTGCAGATGTTGGCGGAGAGGACTACTGGCTCGGTACCAGAAACGACAACACCTACACTACCGTAGGTCCTGTTAAGGTATCCTACAACGGCTTCTACTGCAAGTTCTACACCGAGGCAGCTCACGTTCACGTGCTTGTTGAGACGGACAGAACCGAGGCTACCTGTACCGAGGCTGGCTCTATCACCAAGGCTTGCGATTGCGGACTTGAGAAGGAAGAGACCATCAAGGCTACCGGTCACAACTACGTTGACGGTACCTGTGCATGCGGTGCTGAGGAGCCCGCAATTGAGCCCGGTGCTACCACTACTGCAAGCAAGACCGTAGCTGATCTCATTACTGAGTACGGTTGGGGCACTACTACTACCAAACAGAGCTTCAATCTTGACGATAACGTATCCGTTAAGATCAACGGTGGAAGCAATACCGGTAAGGCATATAACGGTGACCACATCCGTATTTATGCAAGCGATACTCCCGCAGGCTCCTTCACCATCACCGTTCCCGAGGGATACGAGCTTGTTTCCGTTAAGTTTACCTGTCAGACAGGAGGAACCTATGCTTTCCTTTACGTAGATGGAACCACCACCGATATCTGTAACGTTGAGACTGCTGTATCCGGCAACTCTGTTCTTATCAACTCTGTAAAGAACGGATCCGACGGTAAGCAGGTTCGCGTTACCGCTATCGAGGTTGTTTACGTAGCAGTTGGTTAATATCAACCTATAATCTGTGGCGGATCTTATAGACTCCGGCACGGCAAAGAGGCACACCGATATCGGTGTGGCTCTTCTATATTTATAAAAACAAAAAGAGCACGGTAACCGTGCTCTTTTTTAGTCTTGATTCCCTGATGTCAGAGTTCCTTATCCCATTCGCCCGTATAATCATTTCTGTGGCTGGGAGTAGGTGCCTCACCCGACGTGGTAATAACGTCGGAGGAGTTGATGGGCGTTACGGACAGGGTGGGGGTATCATAATTGTTGTTCATTTCGACCCCTCCTTTCTTTTTGTATGTGAATTAGCTTGTTAACGAATTACTTCTCGATCGCCTCGCGGAAGGCGGTCTTGTCCTCTGCCTTATAGAAAGCAGAGCCTGCTACGAGCACGTCAGCACCGTTTGCCTTACAGATTTCGGCGGTAACGAGGTCAACTCCGCCGTCAACCTCAAGGTGGCACTCGGGGTTAACTCTGTCGAGCTCCTCACGGATGCTCTTAAGCTTGGGCATCATATTCTCCATAAACTTCTGTCCGCCGAATCCGGGCTCAACCGTCATAACGAGGACGAGAGCACACTTCTTAAGATAGGGGCGGATGGCATCGAGACCCGTTGCGGGCTTAACTACGATACCGGGCTTTACGCCGAGGGATATGATCTTATCGAGAGTTTTGTCGATATTCTCGGGGGTGTCTGCCTCGATGTGTACTGTAAGATAGTCTGCACCCGCACGGCAGAATTCCTCTACGTAGCGGATGGGGGTGTCAATCATAAGGTGAACGTCGAGGAGCATATTGGTGGCCTTCTTAAGTGCACCGACTACGGAATATCCGAAGGACATATTAGGAACGAAATGTCCGTCCATAATATCTACGTGGAGCCACTTGACTCCTGCAGCCTCGGTTTTCTCGAGATCTCTTTTGATATTTAATACGTCTGCACCAAGTACAGAGGGGGATAAAATTGCCATATTAAAAGTCTCCGTTATTTTATTTCTATTATATAATATCATCTTTTATCCTTTATTTCAAGGGGGTACACCTAAAATTTATGCTTTTCTTAAGCATAAGTCGAAAAAACATCTTGAACTGTAATTTTCTTTGTTGTATAATTAGATAGAAAAATGTCCGTGATCAAGAACGGAGGAGAAACAAAAAATGCAACAGAAGCTTAACTGTGCTATGGATATCGGCGAGGCTATGCTGATGTCAGGTGCGGAAATACACAGGGTAGAGGATACCATGAACAGGATCATGTCTGCCCTCGGAGCTGAGAGAATAGATACCTTTATTATTACCAGCAGTATGGTAGTGAGTGCCGCCTCTCCGTCGGGCGAGGTGTATACTGAAACGAGGCGTATAACCTCATCGGGTACCGATTTTGAGAAGCTCCATAGACTTAACTCACTCTCACGTAAGATTTGTGAGAAAAAACTGAGCGTTGACGAAATAAGAGAAGAGATGAAGGCTATCGCCGCGACACCCGTTTACCCACTTTGGGTCGAGTTTGTGTCCTATGCTATGATCGCCTTCGCATTCACACTCTTCTTCGGCGGTACGTTCATTCAGAGCGTGGTGTCATTCCTTATCGGTGCGGCAGTGCGTGTACTCGTGCTTGTGTCCGACAAGACGGTCAATAATAAGGTCTTTGCCAAGTTTGTGTCGTCTCTTGCTGCGACGGCTCTGTCCTACCTCGCCCTCAGGTGCGGTATCGTAGACGGCGTTGATGAGATTATCATTGGTAATATAATGGTGCTTATCCCGGGTATCGGTCTTACCAATGCCCTGAGAGACCTCTTCACCGGTGACAGCATTACGGGTATACTCCGCTCGATCGAGGCATTACTTGTCGCCATTGCCATTGCGGCGGGATACTTCGTATTCGTTATAATTATGGGAGGTGCGGTATGACAGAGCTTATACAGATCCTCTCCGGTACGGCGGGCTCGGTATTTTTTGCCATCCTATTTAATATAAGAGACAAGAGACTTGTCTTTGCAGGTGTCGGCGGATTCTTATCCTGGGCTATGTATATTATGTTCTTCTACGTTACGGGCAGTGAGGTTGTCGGATATTTTCTCGTCTCCTTCCTGATAACCGTGTATGCAGAGGTAATGGCGAGGGTGCTGAAGACTCCCACCACGACCTTTATTATGGCATCTCTTGTTCCCCTTATCCCGGGAGCATCGCTGTATTACACAATGAGATTCGGTCTTCTCGGAGACTCCGATCTCTTCATTGGAAAGGCTATTTATACTCTCGAGCTTGCGTCCGCTATCGCACTCGGTGTCATTCTGGCATCTGCTGCGGCCAAGGTATTCCTTAAGCTGAGGAGACGCTGAAATATGGAAAAATGGAACACCTATACCCGTGACGGAGTGATGACCGACACCGTTATTACCCGAGGAGAGGAGCTCCCGAGCGGGCTTTATCACCTTGCGTGCGAGGTGCTGATACGCCACGTAGACGGCGAGTACCTTCTTATGAAACGGTCGGTGAAGAAGTCCGACTATGCAGGATTTCTCGAGGCAACGGCGGGAGGTGCCGCACAGATAGGCGAGGGTAAGCTCGCTTGCATCGCACGTGAGATGCGTGAGGAGACGGGTCTTTCGGGAGTCTCCTTCACCGAGGTTGCTCACACGGTTGACGATGAGAAGCATATTATCGTATATTCCTTTATCACCACGGTCGACTGCGACAAGGCCTCTGTTATTCTCCAAGAGGGAGAGACGGACGGCTACGTGTGGGTCAGCGAGGACGAGTTCATCGAGTTCGTTAACTCAGGCAGAATGATCGACAGACAGAGAGCGAGATTTGACGGATATTACCGCTCCGTCGGATACGTAAAATAAAAGAAAAACACCGAGTAGGGGTACCTACCGTAAAGCAGTTTTTCATCAATATCAAAAGGGACGAGATTTTCTCGTCCCTTTTGCACACTACCTTGCCATGCAAGGTATAGTGTGTTATACTGTATTTTACTTTCGGGTGGTAAATAAGTGATGTTTTTGCTTACGCAAAAGTGATGTTACTCGCTTCGCTCATAATGATGTTGCTCCCGATGGTCGCGAGTGATGTAATGTTTGCCAACTGTGCCGAAGGCACAGCATCATTGCCGAAGGCTACATCACAAGGCGGAGGCGACATCACTTGCCCACAGGGGCAAACATCGTTCGGCTGACCTGCTTTATCGCAGGTCGCCGTACGGCGACCCCTGTTTGCGGGAGGTTACCATGCTCGGTGTTTTTTTTATTTGTCGCCGTCAGTGGCTGTTTCAGTTTCGCACGTGATCTCGGTGTCAGCATTATCCGAGGTCTTCGTTTTCTTTTCTCGCTCCTTCAGATATTTAGCGATGAGCTCACGGTTTTTACGCAAGAATGCTACAAGCTGCTTCTTGTGGTGGCAGAGCTTCTCAGTGCAATTCTCACACGCAAGGGTGGCGTTGGTATTCTCTGCAAATCTCTCGGGATGAGTATGGAAGAACACCTCCCAGGTTATGAGAAGAACAACGCTTATACCGAAGAGGCTGAGCGTGTACGGATGGGGTACGAGGGCGATAGGGGTAAACATCATCGCATAGTCCCAGTTGTATATACGGCAGCTGCCGCAGCACTTATTCTTCATAAACCACGTCTGGAATGGGCAGAAGAGGAGAATGCATACAATGTCGCATACCGAATAGAAGAGGGATATGAGAATGAGTATCGATGCGTCGATGATTCCCGTAAAGTAGAGGGCGGCTATTCCGCCGTTGAGGATCAGCCACGAGATGAGCGTGAGGGCAGTGCCCTTGCCCCTGGGCAGATTGGGAGACTCCATATCCGTCGGCTTGAAATTCTTTTTAAACTGCTTCTGGCATCCCATGCTCTCGACCGAGGAGGGGAAGAAGCGGAGAAGCATCTCTGCAACCAGCACTGCCCATATGATAGCCAGCACCCACATATGATTTTCAAGGGCACCGAGCACACCGTCGGTGCTTCCTTTCACAGTGGAGATTATATAGCTTACAAGGGCGGCAAGGAAGAGAAGAGAGCGTCCGATGAGCTTCCATGCGTGGTAAACCGAGGTTACGGACCAACAGGGCTTTTTTAATCTCTTATTCATTATCTTCCTTTTTCTCGAGCTTTGCGGTGAGGTGGCCGATAGCGTATGTTGCACCCATGATGATTCCGACGATCATAAATACGCCGAGCATACCGATGCACATATATCCAAGACAGCCCGTGTCCTTACCCTCAATATTGAAAAGTCGGTCAAAGCTGAAGTTTTCTATGAGTTTCTTAAATTCATTCATTTTTCGTCTCCTTTCGACTGACTTAGCTGTTGAAGAAGCCGAGCATCAGAGCACCTGCGATAACCGAGGCGATCTGTCCTGATACGTTAACGGCTGTGGAGTGCATAAGAAGGAAGTTCTGGGGATCCTCCTTAAGACCCATCTTGTGTACTATACGTCCCGACATGGGGAATGCGGAGATACCTGCCGCACCGATCATGGGGTTGATCTTCTCCTTGGCGAAGAGGTTGTAGAGCTTTCCGAAGAGAACTCCGCCGGCAGTATCTACAACGAATGCGATAAGTCCGAGTGCCATGATAAGGAGAGTCTGGAAGCTTAAGAAGCTTTCCGCAGTCATATTGAATGCGATAGAAATTCCGAGGAATAATGTGACGAGGTTGGCGAGCACCTTCTGTGCGGTCTCGGAGAGGGAGTCGAGCACTCCGCACTCACGGATAAGGTTACCGAACATAAGGAAGCCGATAAGAGCACCTGCCGCAGGTGCGAACAAGCACGCTACGATGGTGATGATGATCGGGAAGAGTATCTTAGTGGTCTTGGATACACTCTTAGGCTTGTACACCATGTGTATCTGTCTTTCCTTCTTGGTTGTAAGAGCTCTTATAACGGGGGGCTGAATAATGGGCACGAGTGCCATGTAGGAATAGGCCGCAACCGTGATCGCAGGAACGAAGTTCGAGCCGAGCTCGTTTGCAACAACGATAGAGGTGGGGCCGTCAGCAGCTCCGATGATAGCTATCGATGCATAATCCTTCGCCTCGGGGAAGAAGAGGGAGGCCATGCAGAAGGTAAAGAATATACCGAACTGTGCCGCCGCACCGAATATCATAAGCTTGGGGTTGGAGAGCAACGGACCGAAGTCGATCATCGCACCTATACCGATGAAGAGTATAAGGGGGAAGAGCTCGTTGGCAATTCCTGCGTCATACAGTGTCTCAAGAGGCTCTGCCGCACCCGATGCGGGGAAGTTCATAATAATACAGCCGAAGCCGATGGGGAGCAATAGGGTGGGCTCCATCTCCTTCTTGATGGCAAGATAGATGAGAGTGGCACCGATCGCCCACATGATTATCATTTTCCAGTTGCCATCCTCTGTGAAGGCAACAAGGGTATCGAAAAGACTTAAAAGTGCGTTCATTACAGTATCCTTTCTTTTTTTCAACGTCTACTATTATACTATGTTTATATGGAAAAATCAAGGGAAATTTTAAAAGGGGCGTAAATTATTAAAAAAAGATTTATGAATTTTTAAAGATTGTTATATCAAAAGTGAACTTTTTTCTTATCGCTTGACTTTTTTACACTGCGGTGGTTAAATACTAAAAAAGGGGGACTGGGTGATATGAAGAAGATAATCAAGGTAGTATTCTCACGCATGGGACTTGCGGCATTGATAGTAGCGGTGGAATTGGCTTTAGTCTTCACGCTCCTTCTGCGTCTGTCGGCATATTCGGTATATTTCTTTGTCATTCTGATTGGGATAAATATTATATCGCTCATTGCTGTGATAAACGATGAAGGAAATCCTGAATATAAGCTTACCTGGATGGGAGTAATACTGTTTGTACCGTATCTCGGCGTTGTAATGTGGGCACTCTTCAGAAGACATAATATGACTCGCCGTGAGATACGTGTGATAGGCGAGATCGTCGACGGTCTTGCCCCCACGAAGGGAGAGGGAGAGCTCGAAGAGCTCGAGAGGGAGTCAACACTCGCAAGAGGAAAGGCGCGCTCGCTTCTCTCGCTTGACAATATGGCTGAGGTTTACCGCGGCACCGTGTCGAAATATTTCGCCTCGGGACGTGAAATGTATGAATCAATGCTCTCGGATATCGATGGGGCGGAAAAATTCATATTACTTGAATATTTTATCATTTCTCCCGGTGTTATGTGGGATAACATCCTCGAGAGGCTCGAGAAGAAGGCCAAGTGCGGTGTGAAGGTCAGAGTGATGTATGATGACGTGGGATGCATGAACCGACTCCCGAGACATTATACCGATGAGCTAAGGGCAAGAGGAATCGAGGCCGCGTGCTTCTCCAGGGTAAGTGCGGATGTCAGAAACATGCGGAAAAACAACAACCGTGACCATAGGAAGCTCCTCATCATAGACGGTAAAATTGCCTATACGGGCGGAATAAATATATCAGATGAGTATATAGGTGAAACGAAGCCCTACGGAGAGTGGAAGGATGGAGGCGTGCGTCTTTTCGGCGATGCGGCACAGGGCTTTACAAGGCTCTTCCACGAGCTTTGGTGCTTCGCACGGCACAGATACGAGGATATGCACGAATATATCACTTTTTCGGGCGGAGAATCCGATGGCGGATACTATATTCCGTTCGGCTCGGGGCCGAGTCCTATGTATAAGGACAGCACGGGCAAGCGTGCCATATTGGATATTGTGAACCAATCGCAAAGATATGTTTACATTATGACACCTTATATCATTATTGATTATGATCTGACGGAGGCTCTTGTCGGTGCGGCTTGCCGAGGAGTGGACGTGAGAATTATAACACCCGGTGTCGCAGATAAGCCGATCGTGAAGATGATGACGAAGGGCTCCTATCCGAGGCTTATCGAGGGCGGTGTGTCGGTCTATGAATACACACCGGGATTTTTACATGCGAAAATTCTTGTTTCCGACGATGCGTATGCTACTGTGGGCACTGTGAATCTCGATTACCGAAGCCTTGTCCATCATTTTGAGGATGCGGTGTGGATATATTCATCCCCCACGGTTACGGATATACGCGACGATTTTCTCTCGACTGTCGAGGTGTCCCGAAAAATGACAGAGACCGAGTCTGGACTCGGTCTCGTAGGTGGGCTTGTAAGATCCCTTATTAAGCTTTTTGCTCCTCTTTTGTGATCAGGATACGGCACTGAGGCAGGAGCTTGTTATCAGTACGTCCACTCTCACGGTCTCGCCGTTACGGATGACGTCGTAGCTGACCGTCTCGCCTGCACGGACAAGAAGCATAAGATCGATGATCTGATACTGTCTTGTGACCTCAAAGGAGATGTCACCGTAGTATGCGTTGACGAATATGTCACCTACCTCCAGCACTCCGTCTGCGGCAGAGCCCGCGGAGACCTCCTTGACGGTTATGGTCTCCTTGATGCTTACACGTGCGGTTTCTTCATCAATGACCATTGACGAGCCCGACATCTCTATCGTAACTCCCATGAGGGGCTTCTTCATTGTTGTGGCAGTCTTGTCGGCACAGTAGTAGATAAGGCTGTCGGCTACACGGACCGCAATGTTCGAGGGGATTGCGTAGCCTATGTTTTCAAGAGTGTTGTCGATCCTCTTTGCGTTGACGATGCCGATAAGCTCACCGTTTGCGTTATAGAGTCCGCCTCCCGAGTTTCCGGGGTTGACCGCTGTGTCGATACGCATAACACGGAATGTGACGTCTGTCACACCGTCAGCACCGAGCATAGTGATATATTCGGAGTCAACGCTGATGATTCCCACCGATGCGGAGATGCCCATGCTGTCAGGGTTTCCGATAGCTATTGCAGTATCTCCAACGCAGATCGTTTCGGAATTTGCAATCTTAGCCTCGGTGTATGCACCGCTTTTAAGAGCATCGGAGTCCTTGATACGCAGTACTGCGATATCGTAGGTCATAGAACCGCCGATATATTCAGCAGTTATACCGTAGTTGCTCCATTCCATACCGTAGAGGTATACGGTCAGTTCCTTAGCGATACCCGTGTTGCTTGAGCTGTCATAGACAACGTGATAATTCGTGATAATGTATGCATCGCCCGTCGATTTGTCGAGCTTGTAGATGACACCCGCACCCGCAGAGGCGTAGGACTCAAGGCTGGTGCCCGATCCCTTGTCGAATGATGCGATAACGTTAACCGAGGAGGTAAGACCGAGAGAGGTAGCCAATGCCGTGTTATCCTCACCGCCGACAATAGTGATGCTGTCTCCGCCATTACCGACGCCTCCGTTAATACCGTCCTTGCCGTCCTTACCCACAACCTTTCCTAGATTACTCGTTGTACCGTCATCGTAGGTTATCACAAGCTCGCCGTCATCATTTATGACAGCCTCGGTAACGCCTACGTATTTGTTATAATTAAGCGTACATCCCGTCATTGTTGTCAGTGCGAGAACGCTGACCAGCAGGATGATAAGTAGCCTCAGGCTTTTTTTCATAAGTAAATACTCCCTTAGAAAATGCGAAATATACCATAATAAATATGTTATATACATTATAACACATAATTTATTTAAAATGTGATAAAATAAATAAAAATTTCCGTTTTATTTACACTTTCTACGAAAATTAAAAAAACTCCAAAAAGGTATTGACAAAATCGTTTTGATGTGTTAAAATATAGTGCGTTGTTGAGAAACAACAAAAATCAAAATATCTTGGGGAATTGTGTAACGGCAGCCGGGCAGACTGTGCAACATTGCCATGCGAGGAGAAGAGAGCCTCGGATGATGAAAAGCGGGACGTTCACCACCGACCTTGCCCCGAGCGGCAAACTCTGTTTGTTGGGGTTCGCATACCCCGACCGGAGATCGAAGAGCTTGCTCTTCAGGCGAAGGGAGAGGGTATCTTCGCTATGAGCGAATATCCCTAATTGAGCAAATCTCAGATCACAGACCGACTCTAAAGAGTCGGTTTTTTCTGTCCTTGGTTGAGTCCTTGAAAAATTATCTCACCATTCTTTCGAAAATGGGATACAATATGGTGATGCTCTACACTGAGGATACCTATGAGATCGAAGGCGAGCCGTATTTCGGATACCTGAGGGGTAGGTACTCGAAGGAGGAGCT
>JAZQYD010000011.1:0-9348 GCA_045633405.1 Eubacteriales bacterium
GCAAGGCTTAGCTGGAGCCTTGAATCCTACAATAAGGGCAGAACTCAGTGTGCTAAGATCAACGTAAGAGGTAAGACCTTGCTTCTCTACCTCAACCTTGACCTGACGCAGTACAACTCCGACAAGTATCACTTCAGAGACGTTTCGGCAAGATCCAAGTTTGCCGAGGTGCCCATGCTTCTCAAGGTTAAGAGCGACAGAGGTCTTAAGTATGCTCTCGAGCTTATTGAGGAGATGATGAAGACTCTCGGTCTTAAGGAGATCGAGCGTGAGGCTGAGGATTACAGAATGCCTTACGAGACCACCGAGGAGCTTATCGGCAGAGGCCTTGTAAAGATCATCCTGCCCAAGGGCATCGAGCTCAACGAGAATATGGAGCTCGTCAAGATGGATCTCAGCCACATCGTTGGCTCGGGCATCAAGGATCCTATCCCCAAGCAGGTTAAGGATGAGCCCGTAGCCGAGCCCGAGGTCATCGAGGAGGTTATCGAGGAGATAGCCGAGCCCGAGCACGTTGCACTTCCCACTGTCGAGGACGGCAAGGACAGTGTCGATGCGATCATAGGCGGTGAGGTCATCCACATCAGATACAGACGTTCCTTCCTTTCGAGACTTATCCAGTCCGAGGAGAATATTCAGAGCTATTACACAATCATCAAGAACAAGCTTCTCTCCTACAAGGGAGTTAAGGCAAGGCTTAGCTGGAGCCTTGAGTCCTACAATAAGGGCAGAACGAAGTGTGCCAAGATTAACGTAAGAGGTAAGACTCTGCTTATCTATCTTAATCTTGATACAAATAATTATAATGTAGGTAAATACCACTTTAAGGATATGTCGGCAAGACCTAAGTTTGCCGAGGTACCCATGCTTCTTAAGGTTAAGAGCGACAGAGGTCTCAAGTATGCTCTCGAGCTTATCGAGGAGATGATGAAGATCCTTGAGCTCAAGGCTATCGAGCGTGAGGATGAGGATTACAGAATGCCTTATGAGACCACAGAGGAGCTCATTGGCAGAGATCTTGTAAGAATCGTCCTTCCCAAGGGAATCATCCTTGACGAGAACATGGAGCTTGTTAAGATGGACCTTAAGGGTCTGATCGGCACGTCCGAGAAGGAAAAGGCTCCCGAGATCGGCGAAGAGGCTGTCCCTGAGGTAGCCGAGGTTGAGGTTATCGAAGAGGTAGTCGAGGTCGAGGTTATCGAAGAGGTAGTCGAGGCTGAGGTTATCGAAGAAGCAGTCGAGGCTGAGGTTGTCGAAGAAGCAGTCGAGGCTGAGGTTGTCGAAGAAGCAGTCGAGGCTGAGGTTATCGAAGAGGTAGCTGAGGTCGAGGTTATCGAAGAGGTAGTCGAGGCTGAGGTTATCGAAGAGGTAGTCGAGGTTGAGGTTATCGAAGAGGTTACCGAGGCTGAGGTACATACTATCAATGAAGAGATTCAAGAGGATATGCCCGAGGTAGTCGAGCATATCGTGGCCGAGGAGGCAGATGAAATGATCTCTGACGAGCTGGCTCTCGAGGTCGCTCACAGCGAGCTTCACACTGCAGGTCACGGAAAGATGGGTATCATCAACATCGGAGTTCTGGATGAGAATTTCGAGCCCGATGACGTTGTCACCCTCGCCGCCCTCAAGGAAAAGGGTCTCATCTCTAAAAAGGTAGGAAGGCTTAAGGTGCTGGCAGACGGCTCTCTTAACAAGCCTCTCACCGTTAAGTCCGAAAGCTATTCCATCCAGGCGATCAAAATGATCGAGCTTACGGGCGGTACAGTTATTATTCTTAAGGATTGATCCGATTGTGAAAAGCAACGTTTCAATAATATAGATTGAACAGTTGTATTGACAACGCTTCAATAAATAAAGTACTACGAAAGGAGGAATTACCATGAGAAGTTTGCGAATTAAAAGGACACTGATCGTATCCACTGCAGTTATTCTGTTATGCATGACAGTTATCGTCGGAATGACTTTCGCTCTGTTTACCGATACCAAAACTGTTGTTAACCATCTTCAGGCAGGTGATCTTAACCTTAAGCTTGAGAGAATCGCACTCACTAAGACGACTCTTGATTCTGAGGGTTATCTCGCCGAGGTTGTCGAGCAGAAAGAGACTGATACACCCGTTGACTTTACTGCAGCCAACAAGAACAACGTCTTCGGTATGGACGACCATACCACCCTCATTCCCGAGCTCATCGTTCCCGGCTCTGAGTTTGCCGCTAAGATGAGAATCACGAACGAGAGCGACGTTGCAGTCGATTACTGGATCGAGCTTATCCGTACCGATGGCCAGCCCGTAAACGACGCTCTTCTTGAGCAGCTTGAGATCAAGGTTATTGCAGCTGACGGCACTACTGTGCTTGTTAACGGCTTGGGTAGCGTAAGTGACACCTACACTGCTCTCGGACAGATTGTGGCAAACGGAACCGCTGAGTTCACCGTTACCCTCAAATTTGTCAACACGCCTGTGGATTACCAAAACGGCGAGCTTGACTCTGACAACAACAAGGCTAAGAACAAGGAAATCAAGTTCGACCTCGTTGTACACGCTGTTCAGGCGACCGCAAAGAATCCGTAATTCCCACGCACATTCGAATGCAAACGCAGAACTTACCGAAGCTTAAGTTCGCGTTTTTGGGCGAACTTAAGCTTCGGTAACAAAAATCCAAAGCGAAACCAAAAAACAAAAAACACAGGAGAACATGAAAAATGAAAAAGAAGATTTTGCTCTCTTCGATTCTGACCATCGCTCTTTGCCTGGCAGTAATCTCGGGTGCAACCTTTGCTCTGTTCACCGCAACCGACACCGTTTCTATCGCAGTTACATCCGGTAACGTTGAGCTTACAGCTAAGCCTTCTATCGAGGCGATTTATTCCGCTGAGAAGACTACCGGTGCTGCAGATGACAGCTATCTCGTTGATGAGAACGGCAAGAACTACACTCACAAGGCTATTGCCGCTGATGCAAACGGCAAATACTTCTTCACCAACGGCGGAGAGGTTACCTTCGACAGTGAAGGAAGAGAAGTTAACATCGCGAGAATCACCCCCGGTGACAGAGTCGACGTAAAGATCGACATCGAGAATGCCAGCACCGTAGCTATTAAGTACCGCTACACCATTACCGCTACTCAGACCACTCTCGCAGACGGTATGGTAATCAGCGATGCTAATGACAACGTCATCACTCTCACCAACTACACCTACACTTCTGATTGGGTAGAAGTGGCTCCCAATGACGGTGGCGTGCCCAAGGCGATCGATGACCTCGTATTCAGCTTCGAGCTTCCCGTATACGCACAAAATGAGTACGCAAAGGGCTCCGTTACTTACACAATCGTTGTTGAGGCAGTTCAGTATAACGCTGACACCAGCGGATTCTGATAGCAACACCCAAAGGATAGAATTCTGATAAGCAGTATATCTATCTAACATTTACTTATCTGTATATTACAGCATATACAGAAAAAACTAAACTTTAGATTTTGATCTTTCTTTTGTAAGAATGGCAAGGAGGTAAGATGTCACGTTATAAAACATATAGTAAAGCTCTCATTATCGCGGCATTGGTAATCCTGCTTTGCCTGATTTGCCTATCGGGAGCGACGCTCGCTCTGTTCACAAGCAACGCGAATGACGGCACCATCGGTATCGTCACCACGTCGGGAGACGTCGATATCGACATTGTGGACACTCAGGGCGTCACTCTCCAGGAAAAATCTCTCAAATTCGTTACCTCATCGGGTAGTGAAGATGCTCTCTTTGAGCCGGGTGCAACCTTCTACACTCAGTCCTTCCACATCAAGAACCTAGGGGACATCCCCGTCAATTACAGTCTGACCGTCAGCGATGACGACAGCGTAAATATGCAGGAGTTCCATGAGGCATTCGAGATATGGATCGTCCGTGCGGATGACCCTAACTTCGAGAATGCCACGAGGCTTACCAGCTTCAAGGGACGTCTTGAGGTCGGAGAAATGAGCGTTGCATACCACCTCTTCATTAAGATGAAGGAGGATGCAGGAAATGAATTCCAGGGCAAATATTATACGGGTATTGGCGTAACCGTATACGCGGTACAAGGAAACGTAGAAATCGAGGAGTGATCTTGAATGAATAATACAGCTAAAAAAACACTGAATATCGCATTGAAGGTCGTAACTTGGCTTCTTGTAGCCTTTACCGTCTTTATGATGATATTCACATTCGTTACGGTATCCACTGTCGATAGAAATGATCGCAGTATCTTTGGAAGAAAGTTTTACATCGTCCTGACTGACTCTATGAGCGAATCCGATAAGAACGCCGATATGGACGTACACTTCAACGCCGGAGATATTGTAATCATTAAGGATATAAGCAACGAGGGCAGGTTAAAGCTTGATTCCGGAGACATCATAGCATTCATGTCAACGAACAATGACACCTATGGCAAAACCATAACGCATATGATTCGTGAGCGTGTATATGATGAAAACGGCAAGCTTGAAGGTTACAGAACCTTCGGTACCAACACAAATACAGATGATGAAGCAATAGTTGAGCCCGAATACATTCTGGGCGAATACTCAGGTAAGCTTCCCGGAGTGGGCAACTTCTTCCAGTACGTTCAGTCCACACCCGGATATATCACTTGTATCCTTGTTCCCTTCCTGCTTCTTATCCTTTACAACGGCATGAATATAATTCGCCTGTTCCGCAAATACAGACGCGAGCAGCTGGATGCCATGCAAGCCGAAAGAGATAAGATCGATGCTGAGCGTGCTGAAAATGAACGCATGATGCAAGAGCTTCTCGCTCTTAAGGCACAGCTTACACAAAACGGTACTATTCCTACCGAGTCTTCTGACAAAAAGGATGACGAATAAGCACCTAAAGGTGCGAAGCGGTTTTACCGCTTGACAACCAAGTTTATCAAAAAAATTTTATAAAGGAGTTCAAAAATGAACAATTCAAAGTCCACCAAGCGTGCACTTCTGATGAGCGTTATCTCCCTCTTCCTTTGCTTCGCAATGCTCATCGGAACCACCTACGCATGGTTCACCGACAGTGCAGTAAGTGCTGACAACAAGATTACCGCTGGAACTCTCAACGTAGAGCTCTACAAGTGGACCAGTGCTACTGAATCCACCAACATTTCCACCAACAGCGATCCCGTATTTGATGCTGACATCAAGTGGGAGCCCGGCTACACCGAGGTTGTATACCTCTCCATCAAGAACGAGGGATCTCTCGCTCTTAAGTACAAGGTTGCTATCGACGTTAAGCAGGTTTCCACTCATAACCTCGCTGACGTTATGGAGTACACTGTAACTCCCGACGCTAAGTACGGCGACGTAACCTCTTGGGCAGGCAACGGCACCAAGATCGAGAATGCCCCCGGTATCAACGAGACTGCATATCAGGATATCATCCTTGATCCCGGTGCTGAGCACTTCTTCGCTCTCTCCATACATATGCTCGAGACTGCAGGCAACGAGTACCAGAACGAGACCATCGTCTTCGACATCAAGGTACTTGCAGGTCAGGCAACTGTTGAGTCTGACGCCTTCGACGAGACCTACGATACATTCGCAGGCTATCCCGGTAAGGGCTACACTGCTCCCATCACCGGCAACCAGACCGCTGCTGAGGTACGTGTAACCGACGATGCAGGCTACAAGGTAGGTTCCATTGTTATTCCTAAGGATGCAGCTGACCCCAATAACACCGAGGGCTTCACTGCTGAGATCACTAAGAGTGATTACGTAGGAAACTTCACTATCGCAGCAGGTATGACCGTTACCAAGTACGACGTTACCGTAACCGGTCTTAAGGAAGACAATACCGCTCCCGTAAAGGTTGAGCTCAGAATCCCCGCCGGTCTTGATCCTGCAACCGTTAAGCTCTATCACTACAGCGATGAAATAACCAACTTCACCTACAATCCCACTGACGGTTACTTAACCTTCGAGACCGCAACCTTCTCTCCCTTCACCATCGTATACGATGCTGACTCTAAATACACCCCCCCTACTGTTGACACTAATAACTATCCCACCGCAACTGTAACTTACGAGGCACAGTATGTTGGTGCAGACAAGATCACTTGGGGTAATTACGGTCAGTGGTCTCCCACAGAGGGACTTGATTCTAACCTTGAGGCAGCATTCACCTTCGCTTGCCCCGATTACGATAACGCAAGCGCCGAGCTCAAGGCTATCATCGATGCTTACAGATACTGGCACTGTGACTTCTACGTATCGCTTGACAAGGATCTCGGTGCAAACGAGATCTTCCTCGGCGGTAACTACGGTGACTTCGGTTGGGTAGGCTTCCACAACGGCGAGCTTACACTCGATGCAAATGAGGAGGTTGGTCTTCTTGAGTCTGTAACCAGCAACCCCTGGACCTACGCTGACGTAGAAAATTACGTTGGTACCTTCACCTGCGGTGTTGGTGACGTTAATAACGCTCTTGAGGGTGCAACCTTCACTGTTAAGCTTCGTCTTACCAACCCTGCTAACGCTGCCGAGTTCGTTGACGTTAACGTTGTAACCTACACCTTCGGCGGTGATTACGTTATTCAGTAATTTTCCGTTTTGAGCAAGGATCAAGGGATTTCCCGAAATCCAAGCTTGAAGCAAGCCACCACACCCTGCGGGGTGTGGCGGCGATAGGAGTACATAAGGTCTCTTTTATGTATTTCTACCGCCGAAAAGCTTTATATTTTTACTTAATCAAATAGGAATAAAAAACAAAAAATAAAATAGATAATTCTAGCAAGGAGTTATGAGTATGAGAAAGACCAAAAGGTCACTCGTGACGAGTATCATTGCATTGCTGCTCTGCTTCTCAATGCTTCTTGGCACGACGTACGCATGGTTCACTGATTCGGCGGTCAGCTCGAGCAACATCGTACAGAGTGGTAAGTTAGACGTTGAGATGTATTATTCAGACACATTGCTCACGGTAGACTCGCCCGAGTGGAAGAATGCGGACGGAGTTCCGATCTTCACCTATGACAATTGGGAGCCCGGATATACTGATATTAAGTATGTCAAGATCAAGAATGCGGGCAACCTTGCGTTCCAGTGGAGACTGAACATCGAGGCGGAAGGCAGAGTCACTGATCTCGCTGACGTTATCGACGTTTATTACATCAACCCCGTAACAGGTGCTGTCACGACCCTCTCGGACAAGACCTCGGTGGGTGTACTCTCCGACGTAATTGACAATCACACCTACACAAGCGGAGTTCTTCTTCCCGACAGCGATCCCGGTCTCCTTTATACCTCGGGCGAGACGGTTATTGCCATCGCGTTCCACATGAAGGAGAATGCAGGAAACGAGTATCAGGGAATGTCTATTGGAGACGGCTTCTCCATTAGCCTGATAGCTACTCAGTTCAACTTTGAGTCCGACGCTTTTGGTGAGGATTACGACAAGGATTCCGAATGGCCGAACAACGTGATCGTAGGCGGCAACTCCGCTACCTCGGCCGTTGTGCCCGATGCCAATAACAAGGTATCCACCGCCGTTAACCTTCTCTCCGACGACAACAAGATCAGTGCGGCAGTACCCGCAGGCGTTAAGCTTGATAACGGTACCGACAAGCTGACTCTCATTGTCAGTGACGTCGCCGACAGTAAGGCTAACATCTCGCTCTCTGAGACAGAGGCTACGCTCTCGATCGACGTACACATCAGAGGTGTCGCAGATGATAACGACGTTGTTATGGCGGTTGGAGTCAAGGAGCTGTTGCCCAAGGGACTTAACATGGGTAACTACCGCTTCTACCACGTAGAGAACGGAAGCACCGTAGAGATGACACTTCTCGAGGACGGTGCGACCCCTGTACATAACAACTTCGAGTACGATCCCGTTACGGGAGACGTTGTACTTTACCTCAAGTCCTTCTCCGAGGTTGCTCTTGTAGCAGATGAGGAGAACGCTTGGAACGGCACTGTTGCAGAGAGCTTTGCAGGCGGTGACGGTACAGAAGAGAATCCCTACCTTATCGCTAACGCTGACCAGCTCGCATATCTCGGTGACAGAATCTCGAATGATAATGCGAACTATGCTGAGAAGCACTACAAGCTTGTTGCAAACATCAACCTCGGCGGTGATGAAAATACCGCTAAGGGTGTCATCTTCTATCCTATCGGATATACCAAGGAAGGCGGTACTGTTGCCGCTCTGGCAGATGACGATGCTCCCGTGTTGGAGGTCTGCGATGAGAGCCTCTATTATTCGAAGGGTGCTCCCGTAATTATTGCTGAGGATGACGACACCGTTTGGTACACCTACGGCGGCTCGTTCAAGGGCGTGTTCGACGGTAACGGTAACACCATTAAGAACATCTACCAGAACACCTGGCAGATGAAGGGTAACTATGACGGTCACTACTACAAGGAAGCCATGGGTATCTTCGGATACGTAAATGGCGGTACCGTCAAGAACCTTACTGTTGATAACTTCACCTCTGACGGTGAGTTCACTCCTACGGGTGTTATCGCGGCTTATGCGGCGAATGCAACCTTCGAGAATATTGCTATTACCAACTGTAACCCCCGTGTATACAACACCGGTAACGGCGGTATCGTAGGTATCGGCGGAAACACCGCTGACGGTACTGACAAGAAGCTCACCTTCACCAACATCACCGTTGACAACTCCAACAAGATCTCCGCTCTCTGGGGCTCGTGGGACGTTGCCTGCGGCGGTATTATGGGTATGTTCCGCGGAAACGGACTTGTTGAGCTTACCAACTGCCACGTTGCAGCACAGATCGACGTATACAATGACGTCTGCGGTAACTATCAGTACTACTGGTACAGATACGCCGGAATGGTTATCGGCTCTATCAGAAAGCACACTACCGTTGACGGATATACCGTTCCCGACACTGCCGGAATCACCACTAGAGACTGTACAGTTCATTTCGGTAACTGGAACGACTATTACTACTGTGAGCTTGTTGCGAACACCATCGCATCCTACACTCACGATCACCAGTTCTCAAGACTGACCCGGATTAATTCTCTTGATGAGATCAAAAACGGCGACGAATGGATCAAGAAGGGCAACTTCCTTCTTATCGATGGCAACACCAAGACCTGCTATCACATTGTTGAGAAGAACGGCGTTCTCACTCAGCATAACCACGCCGATGCAGGAGAAGAGGTTGTAAACGGCGAGACCGTCCTCAAGGAGGATAAGCAGATCGTTTACCTTCCCTTCAACCAGATCTTCCAGGGATACGGCTGGGGAGTAAAGAATATCGGATTCAGAAATGACTCCGAGCTTGACTTCGACGGCATTAAGATCCTCGACAGAGAAGAGGCTAACTCGATCAAGAAGTTCGAGGTAATC
>JAZQYD010000012.1:0-2408 GCA_045633405.1 Eubacteriales bacterium
AAGAAGCTGTTGCAATCTTCGGCACAGCTCGTTGCCTTGAGATCAGCTTAAAAGCCCTCAAGAAAGCTGTAATTAAGCATATCAACAGCCTTGATCGGCCCGACACAAAGCCCCATGATTAGTGGGTAGTATCTTGCGGAAGTAGCTCGAAGCGGATGCCGTAAACCTTGCGGATCGCTCTCTATCGAGAGCCCCCCGAGACCGCCTATTTTCGGGGGTTCGGGGGGCTCGGGGAGACCGTTTTCTACCTTACCTTGATACATTAGAAACAACTCACGCACCCCAAAACACCACTTTCCCCTTATGTGGTAAGGGAAAACCCCTTGTTGAGAAGGGGGAAACTTTTTCACAAAAATACTGATTTTTACAGAAAAGGAGCACATTAAAAAAATGACCCCAAAATCACCCCGTCCGAGCCCGAATAACCCACGGATTTCGGACAAAAAAAGAGGCGAAACGACCGCCATCGTTCCGACCTCAAATAGAGAGCTTAGCACTTTGCTCACCCTTGATTATAGCACACAACTCACGGCTTGTCAAGTCTCTACCGAAAAAGAGATCACAGAGATCTTTCAGCCCAAAAGAAAGAATGCCGAGCTTCTTGCGGAGTCCTTCTCCCGACTATCGCTTAACAGCCGAGCGTTTAGATCTTTGAATTGTGGCACTGTTATAAAATTCACCCATGCAATTACCGATCAAGGGATTGATCCTCACGGACATCTAACCGAAGCTAACTTTTGCCGTGATAGGCTCTGCCCTCAGTGTTCAGCCCGTAGATCTCTGAAGATCTTCGCCCAAGTGTCAAAAATCATGACCCACATGGGCAACAGTTACGAATACCTTTTTCTAACTCTGACAGTTCCCAACTGTTCCCCTGAGGAGCTCGACAGCACCCTCACACGGCTTTTCAAGGCTTTTGACCGACTTATGAAGCGTCGAAACATCAAACGAGCCGTACACGGCTTTTTTAGGGCTTTAGAAGTGACCAGAAACGACGAGCATGATACATATCACCCCCACTTTCATGTTGTTTTAGCTGTTCACCCCAGTTACTTTCACAAGAGTGATTATATTACGCAAGCGGAGTGGCTTCAGATGTGGCGAGATTCTTATGGAGATCAGAACATCACGCAAGTTGATATCCGAAAGGCGAAGGCAAAGGTTGACGGAGATCTTGGATCCGTTGTAGCCGAGATCGCCAAGTACGCTGTAAAAGATTCAGACTATATCTTTCCCGGTGATCCCGACAAAACTGATAGAGTGATCTCGATCCTTGCCGGAGCACTCAAAAGCCGAAGGCTTGTTCAGTACGGCGGTATATTCAAGACCTTGCACAAACAACTCAACCTCGATGACCCCGAGGACGGAGATCTGATCCACGTCGACGAGGATCTGCACCCCGCTATAGCACATATTATACTTACTTACAGCTGGTCGGTCGGTGTTTACAAGCTCATGAGCCGTAAAATCTTAGGTGATGCCAAGCTGATCGACCCTAACGCCCCCGATGGCTCTGTGATGACCTTGGATCTCGATGCTCCAATGGATAGAATTTTTAAATACCCTCTTGATCCCAAAATTATAAAATAAGGAGTGCGACAAAATGAACGACAAAAAATTTACTATACAAGCCAAGAAAACCCTCACTGAAGCTGTTAAGCTTTACCTGATTATCGAAAATAACCCCTCGTGTCATTCCCGATCAGATTCAATTCACGATTCACTTAACAGTCTGATCTTTGACTTAGGTACTATACTATACCCCGATCTGCTTTGCGTTTCTGATATAGTCGAAAAACACCTGATCTCTATATCACGATAGGTGTATTGTCTTAGTGCCTCGTGAGCGTAAGCGAGCAGAGTATGGCGAGAGCCATTCAAACCGCATCCCTGCCCAGAGCTACCGTCACGCTCGTTCAGATCCTGCCTTGCGGGACGAATCGCCCTATTTGCCGATAGTCCCTGCAGACTCGCACCTATTCGGGGATCGTGCCTACAGCTTCCGCCACTCTTCCGAGGTCTGCCCCTCGGCTTTGCCGAAAGATTAAACAGAGAGCCTTTGAGCCCCAATACAGGCTTATTGGTTCTCTGTTTTTATTTTCCTAAAATTCACTCAAAAATCTTGACAACTTCACTTTTCTGTGATATAATAGTGCTACTATAACAGAAAGGAGCTACGATAATGGCAAGACCCAGAAAGCCTGATGATGTCGCTAAACGAAATCACATCACGATGAAAGCGACTATAGGAGAGTTTGAAGCATGGAAAGAAGCTGTTGCAATCTTCGGCACAGCTCGTTGCCTTGAGATCAGCTTAAAAGCCCTCAAGAAAGCTGTAATTAAGCATATCAACAGCCTTGATCGGCCCGACACAAAGCCCCATGATTAGTGGGTAGTATCTTGCGGAA
>JAZQYD010000013.1:0-40034 GCA_045633405.1 Eubacteriales bacterium
AGCTGGAAGTCGGTGTAGAGAGTGAGGTTGGCCTGAAGGTCGCCCGATGCAAGAGGAGACTTACCTACCTTGTAGTTAAATCCGCTGATGCCCGTGATAGCCATGAGCATCTCGCCCTCTGCGAATACCACCTTAGCGGTAGAGGTGTTCTCGGTAAGAGCGTTTGCAACGTAGATCGCAGGCTTGCTTGCAAGCTTGGTATCCGAGAGAATAACGGTTACGGTGCCTGCCATAGCATCACTTCTGAAGATTGCGGGGGTGTTGATCTCCGAGCCGAACACAGAGAGAGTCTCATAAGAGGATGCGGTGGAGGAGACGTTAGGAACGTTCAAGAGAGTTCCCGATGCATTTATAACGCTGTTCTTGATATAGAAGCTGTCGGAATCAAGCTGATTCGATGCTGAAAGAGGAACGTAGAATGCAGTGGTAGCATTGATCGTACTGTTCTCTACCATGATAGCCTTGTAGTGATCAGCCTTCTCGAAGCCTAAGAAGGTACCGGACTTCGCATTAACGGTACAGTTTATAACCTTCCAGGTACCGGTATAAACGCTTCCGAAGGTACGTGTTCTATCACCGAACTCGAAGGTAATACCGTCGAAGGTGAACACGCCGTCCTTATGGCCGAAGCCGTAGAAGGGCTGGTTGAAGTTACCGACGATCGTTCCGTTCTTGAAGGTGATGCTCATGTACTGATATGCACCGCCCGAGTAGAGCGAGAGAGCGAAGGTGGTATTGAGAACGAGTCTGTTACCGCCGAGATCGAGTACGTAGTCGGTATTGTTCACGTTACTGCTTATGATCTCGGTATTTACCTCGATATCCTGAGCGAAGATGACGTTCTCGCCCTTGTTGAAGGATTTATAATCGGCGGGTGTGAACTGAGCAAGACCGCTATTACCCTTAACTGCGAGGGTACCTACCCAAGCACCGACGGTGGAGTCGAATCTATACCATCCGGTATTGACCTTATCCATTTCATAGGATACGGTGTATGCGGATGCATCCTTGTTCGGGCTGACGAAGAGCTTGCCGTCATTGATGGGTGTCTTGCCGAGGGTCACGGTGAAGAGTGCATCGTTAGCAGGAAGGCTTACGGGAGTCTTGTAGACAGCCTTGCCCTCGGTCTTCGATGCCTCTCTGTCAAGCTCGTAGAACTGATAGGTGCCGAAGCCTGTGAGAAGATTCTTCGAGATCTCGAAGCCGTCAGCGATATTGATATTCTGAGTCTTCACGAAGGTCTCGTAATAATCCTTGCCATCGAGGTAGAGGTAATTCTCATAGAGAACGGCGAAGCCGGGCATGGAGCCCTTACCCGTGATAGAGGAATCACCGTCAATATTGATCTCATAGTTACAGTCAGCACTGTACGACGACTCGATGAAGTAGAAGAAGGGCTGGCCGAGTGCTACGTTTACAACAAAGTCGGTATTGATGATATTGAGTGCGTATCTTGTTCCGCCCGAAATTGCGGAAAGGCGGAAGTAGTTGTTCACGTGGTTGAGGTATACGGTACAGTTCTCATAGGTGAGCTCTGTGAAGCCACCGCCGTAGGTGAGGTTAGCGTAGGTTGTTACGTTAATAGTAAGATTACGGTAGGTGGTATAGCTCTTATCTCTGTAATAAGCCTGGAGATTGGTGTGGTTATAGGTACCGTTCTCAAGGATGAAGGTCGCACCGTCTGTGATCTCAACGCCGTATGCATTGGTAAGAGTGTTGCCGCCGAGGTCGATATGTACGGTAGAACCGTTCTTAGGCCAGATGCACTCTGCGGTCTCTATTGCAGAAGCGTAGACACGGACGTAGTTGGTAGCACCCGCACTTGTGAGGTTAGCCACAGTGAGAGCACCTGTATACTCTCCTATGGGAGCCTTACCTGCAAGGTAATCATCCTTCGATGCCCATACGGCGTAGGTAGTACCCGAGGCGGGTGTCCATACGTCGGGTTCGGGAGGAGTTACCTCGGAATCGAAGGTAATCTTACATACCGAATCGTCAGCGGGAAGAAGGACGGGGGCCTTGAATACCGCAGAGCCTGCCGAGACGGATGCATCGAAGTCAAGGCCTACGAAGTAATACTTATCAACGTCAACCTTGAACTTATCATCCATCGAGAAGCCTGCCTCGAAGGTGAAGGTCTGGGTGTTGATGAACTTCTCGTGGAGGCTCGTGCCGCCGGAAACGAAGCGGAATCCCTCGGTGAGCTTAACAAGTCCGGGAATGGAGCCCGTACCCGTGATGGAGGAATCCTTATCGAAGATAACCGTCCAACCCGCACTGTATCCCCAAGAGGACTCGTTTACGGTGAAGAGGTGGGACGAGAGATCTGCGTTGATGATAAACTCGGTATTGACTACCTTAAGAGTTGCAGTCTTGGGCTCGGGCTGAGAGCCGAGGTGGAAGTAGTTATTTTCTCTTGTAAGAGTTACCTTACAGTTCTCATAGAGTATCTCGGTCGCACCGTAGCCGTAAGTAAGGGTATGAGCGTAGCTGACGGTGATATCGAGGTTGCGGTAGGTCATGTAAGAGATGGGAGCGAAGTAGACCTGACCGCCCGTATGGTTGTAGGTACCGTTCTCGATGGTGAGCGAGGTGCCGCCCATGATCTCAATACCGACGGGGTTGATAAGAGTGTTGTCTGCGAGGTCGATGACTACCGTCACACCGTTGGTGATGAGGAGCTGCTCGCTGACAGATACGGAGGCCTTGAAGAGGCGTACGTAGGAGGTGGCACCGCCCGAGGTTACGTTAGCGACGGTGAGTGCACCTGAGAATTCAGCGATAGGAGCCTTGCCCGACTCATAGTCCTCCTTGGATGCCCATACGGCATGGGTGGTATCAGACTTGGGAGTCCAGTCGGTGGGCTCGTCGGGAGTGTCATCGGGATTCGCTATATCGAGGACGTAGAGGTCGCCCGACTTAACGAAGGAGTAAGTGTAGGTGGTAGCCGAGGTCTCGCCGGGGAGAAGGACGGTAGAATTAAGCTTGCCGTCATTCATATCCCTGAGGGTGGGAGCGGATACTGTGTAGCTACCCTCACTTCCCTCACGGAGAGCACCCGTGTACTTGAATATCTGGCTATATACGTTAGCCGATACGGTGAAGCCCTCCTCCATACGGATCTCGCAGGGTACTCCGAACACGTTGGCGGCGGTCTCGGTAACGGTAGCGAAGATGCCGACGTTACCCGTGAGAGACGAATCCTTATCGAAGAATACCATGGGAGCAACTGCGGAGTTGGTAGTGGAGGTGAACTTCAGAAGTCCGTTAGTCGCGTGAGTGCCTCCGTTAACCTTGATATCGGTGTTGATGAAGAGTGTCTCCATAGCACCTGTCGGGGGGTTGCCTCCGAGGAAGAGGTAGGAGGATTCATTGTTGAGCTCGATGATGGAATCCTTGATAGTCCATCTGTAATAGTTACTGCCGTAGCCGAAGGCCGCGTTACCGTTGTAGTAATGTATATTCTCGAAGAGTACGGTACAGGAGTTTCTGAAGTTAGCCTGAGCAGTCGTTGTAACGGTACCGTTCTTAAGAGTGAACTGACCCGCACCTCTATACTCAAGACCCTTCGATGCGGTAAGAGTGTGACCTGCGAGGTTGATAACGGTGGAATTCTTAGGGAACACAACCTCGGGAGCGGTGATATTACGGTAGACGTGGAGATATCCGCCCGACTCGAAATCTGCTATCTCGAGAGTCGTGGAGGTAAAGGTCTTAAGAGGCTCCTTACCCGTAAGGAAGGCATTCTCGGTAGACCAGAGTGCGTAGGTTACGGTAGGATCGTCGGGAGTCCATACGCCCTCTACGGGGAGATAGGTTCCGACGGGTACGTCGGGTCTGCCGCCGGGGACGGTTGCGATATAGTAATCGCCCTCCTCGGTGAACTCAACCTTACCGAGAAGCTGATAGGTGGTACCGGGGTAAACAACCGCCATCTTAAGGGTGGTGTCATCCGCAGGCACCTTGTAGGTCGTGGTGGTGGTCGAATTATCATCGTTAAGCTTTATCTGCTTATAGGTGAAATCAGGCTTTGCACCCTCGGAGAAGGTGACGCCCTCCTCGAAGAGTATCTGCTGAGTGAAGGAGAAACGCTGATAGGTATCGGTGGTGCCGGTCTGGAGGATATTCGACTCAATGGTGGTCGCCCAGTTGTTTATGCTACCCGTGATAAGCGAATCCTTATCAAAGGTGATTATCCACTTGGCGGTGCAGTAATCCGGCTCGGTGATGCGGAAGAGTCCGTAATCGGCACTGACGCCCGCATTGATATTGAGGTCGGTGTTTATGAACTTCATCTCGGACTTCGTCTTCGAGGGGGTATTACCCGACATGAAGAAGTAGAAGCCCTGAGAATTCATATCAAGCTTACAGTTACGGAAGAGGATGAGGTCAGCACCGAGTCCCCAGCCGAAGGTTGTGTAGGTATTGATGAAGTGAACGTTATCGAAGATAAGAGTAGAGCCGTTTCTCGAATGGATCTGCTGCTTATTGTAGTTAAATCCGTTCTTGACGGTGAGGCTTCCGTCCGTCTTAACCTCGGCGAGTCCCGCGGGGGACGTGAGGGCGTGGCCTGCGAGGTTGATGACGAGTGTCTTCGAAATGACGAATTTGACCGAATCGGCTACGTCCTTATAGAGGTGGATATAAACGCCTCTGTCAACTGCCTCCTGAGTGAGCTTCGACTCGGTGTACTCGGCTACGGGAGCATTACCCGACTTGAAGTCGTTCTCGGAAGCGAAGACAGCGTATACAACGTCGGGGTTGGTGGGAACGTAGGAGCCCTGAGGAGCCTCGTAGTAGCCTACGGGTCTCTCGGGAGCCTCGCTGTCAAGAGATGCACCTGTGGTGGACTCGAAGATTGCGGTGCCTCCGTTAGGAACGAGGTCGATGTAAGCGTAGGTTCTGCCGAGCTCGGTGAAGGTCTCAGCGTACATCCTCTCACCGCCTGCCTGAGAGTAAACTATTTCACTCCAAGCCTTGGGAACCTCTACCTTAACGGTAAGGGGCATATTGAAGAGCTTCCTGACCGTACCGTCCGCATCGGTAACGGTCTCGGTAAGAGAGAGTCCGTCAGCGGTGGTGTCAGCCATGGTAAGGTCAACGTAGTAGATACCGTCGCCGTAGGTGTAGGAGGTAACGGTGGAGTTCTGTCTTTCTCTTATATACTTGGTAGCATCGGAGAAGGAGGTGACCCAGAGCTTATTCTGCTTCTGGTATACGTTCATAGCCTCAAGGAGCTGTATGAGCTGCTCCTCGGTGAGGTCCTGGTTCTCGCCCTGGTAGATACCGTGGCAGGAGGAGATGAACCAACCGCCCTCTGCAACGCACTTATCGAGATATCCGATGATATTCTCCATAGTGAGCTGAGGATAGACGGAATTGGAGTAGATAGGCTGGAGGCGTACGTAATAAACGTCGTGCCAGGAGCCTCCCGGGTGGTTACCCGTTGCGGGATCGGCAAAGGTAGGATCGAGCGACTGCATCTTACCGGGGTAGGATACAAGGACGCAGGAGTTAGCGAGTGCCGAGTAGTAAGTGGAGATAACGTGCTTATATGCATCATTTATATAGCTTGCATAAGGTACCGTCATCGAAAGAACGTCCTGACCCGGTACCGACTCACGGATAAAGTCCTGAGCACCCTTGGTCTCGTAGATATACTTTTCCTCGTAATGGTTCTCGGGGTAACCGTTTGTGATGTAATCGTGTGTATACGAATGGCTCTCTATGTTAAGGTAGCCCTCGGATGCTATCTGATTCCAATACTGAATGTTGGTAGAGTTGTTGAAGCTCTTCCTCGGGTAGATCATAAGAGAAGCCTTGCCGTCATACTTAGCGAGCAGCTCGTTAAGCTTCTCGGCAGTTCTCGGATGACCGTCATCAAAGGTCATAGTAGCGATAGCACTCGCACCGCCCTTAACCATAGCGAGGGTGGAGGTGGTCGACTGCTTCTCGAGGGATACGTCTGCGTTCGAGATAAGAACCGAGCCCGAGTTGGGAACGATATCTACGTAAGCGTAGGTCTTATCGCCCTCCTTGAAGGACTTAGCGGTGGTGTGAAGACCCTTCTGGCTGAAGCGTACGTTAGCCCAGCCCTCGGGGATCTCAACCTTAACGGTGAGGGGCTCGTCGAACACGCTCGAGGGAAGAGCGAGACCTGCCTCGGTGGTAGCCGACATAATGAGGTCGACGTAGAGTCCGAAGGCGTTGGAGTACTGACGAACGGTGGAATTCTCATACTCACGGAGGTACTTAACAGCGGTGGAGTAGTTGGTAGCCCATACAAGGCCTGCATCCTGCTTCGCCTTAACAGCGGCGAGGATGGTTCTTAAGTTCTCCTCGCTTATATCGTTAAGACCTGAGGGGATAACGTTGTGAGTTCCTGCCAAGAACCAACCGCCCTTCTCGATACAGAGGTCGAGGTATGCAAGAGCCTCGTCAACGTTATTATCGTACATCCAGAAGGTCTCGAGGAAGTACCAGCCGCCCTTCTCTGCCGTATTGGCGGGGGTGAGGGACTGCCATGAGCCCGAGGTGACGCCCGTGCTTCTTCTCGAAGCGTAGTAGGTCTGCATAACGAGCTCGGTTGCGGCATCGTCATAGGTTCCGCCGGGAACGGCGAAGGCTACCTGATCTACGTCGGGGAAGTTAGACTTCATAAAGCTTAGGCACTCTACGATCTCACGGTATCTGTTCTCATCGGTGAGATTGTCTGCATTGTGGTCGGGATGACCCTCGGGAGCGAGGTAAAGGTGGCTGTAAGAGTGGCCCTGCACCTCAACGTAGCCGTCCTTCATAAGATCCCAAGCCTGGGAAACGGTGGTTCTGCCCGAGCCGTCCTGTCCCATAACTCTCTTGGGAACGAGCATAAGGGTTGCCGCCTTCAGCCCGTATTCTCTGAAGAGTGACTCGATGAGGAGGTCATTCTCATAGACTCCGTCATCAACGGTAAAGGTAACGATTGCATTTTTACCGTCCTTTACCTTCATGATTTCTGCCTGATAGGTAGTCTCATCGGTAGTGTCCTCTGCCATAACGGGGATCGCCGTAACAGCGGGAGCTATGAAGGTGAAGACCATGATCAAGGCTAGAATCAAGCTTAGTGTCTTTTTCATATTTTTTCCTTTCACGCCGCTTTCGCGGATTTATATTAAGCTTTTTTAACGATCGGATTAAGCACGCACTACCGTTGCCTCGCCGCCATTCGGCAGAAGCTCGAGGTAAGCAAATTTGACACCCGTCTCCACAAATGCGGGAACGGTCGCTGTCACGTCACCCTGCGTGTAGGTGACACCCTCCCAGTCGGCATCGAGATTGACTCTTACCGTGAGGGGCATATTGAATATCTCCAGAGAGAGAGGGAGTCCGTCCTCGGTAAAGTCTCTCATGGTGAGATTTACCTTGAATACTCCGTCCTCCTCGGTAACCGTGGCCTCGGAATTCTGTCTTTCTCTTACGTACTTGACGGCATCGCTGAAGGAGGGAGCCCAGAGCTCGCCCTGGTCGATATACTCCTTCATCCTCGCAAGGACTCTCTCGAGGTCCTCGGGTCTAATATCGAGGTTCTCGCCCTCGACGACTCCGTGGGTGCCCGTTATGAACCATCCGCGGTCACGGACACATTTATCGAGATACGCGATGAAGTTATCCACCGTGAGGTACTCATAGCCCTTCGCGACCTGTGCCTTCTCGTTCATGATACGCATTCCGTAGGGCATATACCATCCGCCGGGGGCATTGGAGCCGGGCTTCGGGTCAAGGGTCTGCATTTTACCTCGGCACGCCTCATAGGCGAGGACACAGAGTCCGCCTCTCACTGCATAGGCAGAGCGGAAGAGATGTGCGAACGCCTCGGGGACGTAGGAGGAATAGGGGATGCCGAAGGTGAGGCAATCAAACTCGGGGAAATACTTCTTCAGCACCTCGTACGAGCCCTCGATCTCCTCGGTGATGATCTCCTCGGTGAGATTCTCGGGGTGACTCGAGGTGAGGTATTTATGCCACATCGAGTGGGAGTCGGGAGCTAGGTTGCCCTTAGCAAAGAGATCACGCCAGAAGGGGGCGGTCTCATCGTTAATCGCATGGGTACACAGCATCAGAGTGCCGACTGCTCCGTATTTACCGAAAAGCTCGTCGAGCACTCCCGACGTCCTCTTGAGTCCGTCGTCAAAGGTGAGGTTGGCTATCGCACGTGCTCCGCCCTTGACGTCCATTATTGAAGCTCTCATATTGCACGTCCTTTCTTTTCTATGATTTTAGATTCTCCGCCGTTAGGTACAAGCTCGAGATATGCAAATCTTCTGCCGTCCTCGGTGCGGGTCTTCACAATGCAGGTCTTCCCTGCCTGAGTATATTCGACCTCCTCGCAGTCGGGGGCTGTATCAACCCTGACGGTAAGGGGCATATTGAATATTTCATCCGTGAGAGGAAGTCCGTCGGAGGTGACCCTCTTCATCGTGAGGTCGAGGTAGGTGATACCGTCCTCCTCCATCTCTGTGAGGGTAGAATTCTGTCTTTCTCTCAGATATTTCGTAGCATCAGTGTAGGTGGCGATCCAGAGTCTATCGCCGTAGGACGCCATTCTCGAAAGGAGCATCTCGAGCTCCTCCTCGGTGAGGTCCTGATTCTCGCCCTGATAGATGCCGTGGCAGGAGGTCAGGAACCAGCCTCCGTCTTTTACGCATCTGTCGAGGTAGCCCAGGATATTATCCATCGAAAGCTGGGGGTATATCGCCTTCGTCTCCCCCTTATCGACTCTCGGTACGGAGTAGATGGGCTGGAGTCTCGCATAATAGACGTTATGCCAGCATCCTGCAGGGGTCACGCCCGTCTCGGGGTCGGCGAAGGAGGGGTCGAGCGACTGCATCATACCCTCGTTGTCGGGATCGGTGAGCACGCACTCGCCTGCAAGGGCGGAATACTGCGTGGCTATGACGTGGCGTCTGGCATCGGGGACGTAGTTGGCATAGGGGATAGTGAACGCGAGGACGTCCTGCCCCGGGAATGCGTCTCTTATCCTGTCACGGGCGTCCCTTGTCTCAAGGATATATTTCTCCTCGGTGAGATGCTCGGGCTTCGTGTAATTCGGGTTCGACGTCAGGTAATCGTGAGTCATCGAATGATTCTCCGCCGAGAGGTGACCCTCGGAGAGAACGTCACGCCAGAGGGCGATCTCGTCACCGTTTGCAAGGCTCTTTCTGCAATAGAGCATTAAGGAAGCCTTAGCGTTATATTTCGGGAGAAGCTCGTTTAATTTTCTCGAGGTTCTCGGGTGACCGTCATCAAAGGTCATAGTGGCTATGGCGGATGCACCGCCCTTCGCCTTCATTATTTCTGCTCTCATCCGATATCCTCCACGCTAAGTGAAACGGAGGTATTGGGACACACGTCGACGAGAGCGGATTTTCCGTCGGGGAGTGTGACCTTAACCGTCAGGGGCATATTGAATACCTCGGGCGAGAGAGGGAGACCCGAGGGGGTCGCATCCTTCATGGCAACGGAGACGGTGAGCGTGTCGCCCGTCAGCTCTGCCTCGGCGGTCGATGCCTCGTACTCACGGAGATATCTCGTCGCATCGCCGAAGGATGCGGGCCAGAGCCTACCCTCGTCACGGAGCTGTGCCATCTTCTTAAGAAGGACGGAGAGTGTTTCTACCGTTATCTGATAATTGTGCTTACCGAGCTCGACACCGACGATATTGTGGCAGGCACCTAAGAACCAGCCCTCCTCGCTTACGCATCTGTCGAGGTAGTCGAGAGACTTATCTATTCCCGCCTCGGTGAGGCCCATTCTTATAAGCTTATACCAGCCTCCGTCCTCACGGCTATCGGGGGGTGTGAGAGACTGAAGGAGGTCGCATCTCCATGAATTTCTGACAGCGTAGAAGCTCTTCCTTAAATACTCGTGGGTTCTCGCATCATAGTTTCCGCCGGGGACTCCGAAGGCTACGAAGTGCTTACCCGGGAAGTGCTCCTCGAGCCATATGCGTGAGCCTATTGTCTCACGGTATCTGTTCTCATCGTTACAGTTCTCCGCCTTGTGGTCAACGTGGCCCTCCTCGGCAATGTAGAGGTGGCTGTATGAGTGGCTCTCGATATCTATGTAACCGCCCTCCATCAGCCGTGTGAGCTCGTCGACGTCGGAGTATCCTACGTGGTAGGGGGGCTCTGCCATTATTCTTGTAGGCACGATCATAAGGGTGGAGACGAGTCCGTACTCCTCCATCAGCTCGCGGAGCTTGTTCGAGGTTGTGGAGACGCCGTCGTCAAAGGTGAGGGTTGCGATACACGAGGCACCGCCCTTCGCTTTCATTATTTCTGCTTTACACGTCATAATATTTCTCCTGCGTGTGCGTAATAAAATAATTCGGTATCTAAATTATACCATCTAATTTCTCTGTCATCAAGAGAAAATCGCCCGTTTGTTCGTTTTCTCCGTATTGACGAATTTGTTAAATTATTTTTGTGAAAAACGCCGATTAAAGTCGGGTGAAAAAAGGCGTATTTTATGGGTAATTACACAATTCGGACATCGAAGAGACTCCGGTTGCCCTTTTAGTTGGAGAGCCTTAAAATTCTCATTTGAAAAAAACTTCTCTTTTTTTTCCCTTCTCTACTTGAAAATCGCCTCCCTTTATGCTAAAATAAGACATCACAAAAAACAGAGTAGGACGGTATGCGTTTAAAGTGCCTGATGGACGGGGAGTTGTCATCGGGACGAAAAGGCTATATGCCTTGCGGTATGCCATCCGCATCCCACTGTTACCTATGAATATCCGTATACTACGTGATACCGCCATGGTGCAGAAGGTGAAATCTGTATTATGGAGGTGTTTTTTTTATGAAAAGCGAAAAGAAGCGAATGACAGTCAAGCTTCCCGTATTCGGCAGTCTCTCGGGGCTGTGCTTTGCGGGAATACTCACGGCTATGAGCATCGTTCTCGGCAAATTTCTGCAGATACCGAACCCCTTCCAGGAGTTCATCCGAATAAGCTTTGAGAATCTGCCGATAATCCTCGGCGGCATCTCGCTTGGCCCTATTGCGGGGCTGATGATCGGTCTTGTCGCAGACCTTCTCGGCTGTGTGCTCTATGGCTATGCCATAAACTGGCGTATCACCCTCGGTGCTGGGGCGGTCGGTCTCATCTCGGGTCTGTGGTCGCTCGTTTTCAGGAAGCCGTGCCTTGTATCAATAATCGTTTCCACCGTATCGGCACATCTTGTCGGCTCGGTCATTATCAAATCGTGGGGTCTTGCGAAATGGTATCTCGCATCCTACGATCTCGGATATACGGAATTTCTGCTCTGGAGACTTCTCAACTATTCTCTGATAGCTACGGCGGAGTGCGTGATCATATATCTCCTCTTTAAAAACAAGGCGTTCAAAAAGCAGATAGGAGGGATGAGGGAGTGATGAATTATAACGAGGCATTAGACTACATCCACGGTATCAGCTGGACGTTCTGCAAGCCGGGGCTCGACAGAATAAGGGAGCTCACGGAGAAGCTCGGACATCCCGAGCGTGGCATCCCCGTCATACACGTTGCGGGCACAAACGGCAAGGGATCATTCTCCTCCATGCTCGCATCCGTACTGACGGAGGCGGGATACAAGACGGGGCTTTTCACCTCCCCCTACATCGTGAGGTTCAACGAGAGGATGAAGATAGACGGGGAGGACATCCCCGACGGAGAGCTCGCCGAGATAACCGAATACTTGAGGCCCTACGCAGACTCCATGACCGACAAGCCGACCGAGTTCGAGCTTATTACCGCCATAGGCTTCGAGTATTTTAAGCGACACGGGGTCGACGTCGCCGTGATAGAGGCAGGAATGGGAGGCAGACTCGACTCGACGAATATTGTAGAAAAGCCCCTCCTCTCGGTCATCACGGGCGTGGCACTCGACCACGTGGCATTCCTCGGTGATACAGTCGAGAAAATAGCCGTCGAGAAGGCGGGAATCATCAAGGAAGGGTGTCCTATACTCTTCGGAGGGGTGGACGAGGATGCGAAAAGGGTTATAGAATCCCATGCCAAAAGCTTACACGCCCCCCTATATCTCACACAGAGAGAGGCTCTATCGGTAGAGCATATGTCACTTCTCGGAACAAACCTTTCATACAAGTCGCATAAGGATATTCTCATCCGTCTTCTGGGCGGATATCAGCCGTATAACACCGCTAACGTCCTCGAGGCCGTGGACGTACTGAGAGAGGGAGGTCTCTCCATTCCCGAGGAGGCGGTCAAGGAGGGGCTTGCAAGGGCTACGTGGCCCGCAAGGTTCGAGATAATAGCGAACACCCCCCTCGTTATCTATGACGGAGCACATAACGCCGAGGGTATCAGAGCGGCGAAGGAAAGCATAGAAGCATACTTCGGTAGCGAGAGGGTCATCGCAGTGAGCGGTGTGCTGAAGGATAAGGATTACGAATTCATTGCGGGTGAGCTCTCCGAGGTCGCCGACACGGTATTTACCATAACACCCGACAATCCGAGGGCACTCTCCTCTTCTGAGTACGCATCGGTTCTTAGAGGCAAGGGTGTAAATGCCACCGCATGCGAGTCTATCGACGAGGCTGTCAGGTTGGCGGTCGCCGGGGCTAAGGAAAAAGAGAGGGCACTGGTGTGTCTCGGCTCTCTCTACACCTACGGCGAGGTCAGCGAGGCGGTAAGAAAATATACAGAATAAAGGAGAATTGATATGCCTTTTATAAACACGGTAACCACCAAGGAAATATCCAAGGAGAAAAAGTCCGAGCTTACAAAAAGATACGGCGAGGTTATATCCACGCTCCCCGGCAAGAGCGAGGGCTGGCTTATGTTAAAATTCGAGGGCGGAGCCGAGATGGCGTTCAGGGGCGACGCTGATAGCGACTGTGCCATGATAGAGGTAGAGCTCTACGGAGGTGCGGATGCTTCTGCCATGAATGCTCTGACGGGTAAGATATCGGAGATTTTAAACACTGCTCTCTCTATCCCTAAGGACAGAATATACGTCAAGTATTTCTCTACCCCTGCGTGGGGATATGACGGTGAGAATTTCTAAGAGGCAAGTCCGATTTCAGGCTATCTTAACCAAATAAAAAAACAACGGTTTACTCCGACTTGTGCGGAAATGTAAACCGTTGTTTGCATTTTACAGCTCTTTTATATGATTTCGGGCAAATTCTCCGATATTCTCTATATAGAAATCGAAGTACTCCCAATAGGTGAGGGTAGTATTATATCCCAAAAGCTCCATTTCGACACCGAAGAGGTCGACGAAGACTCCCATCGAGGAAAAGCCGAGGCGGGTATAGAATTCACGCCTTCTCTCCCTCTCCTCCCTATTGGGTGCGGAGTCGGTCACACGCTCGATTTCGAGGAAGACACCCCGAGGGGTGTATAGATTAACGAGCAAGGGGAGCATCCTCGAGCCATAGCCCTCGCCTCTTTTCTTCTTATGCACGGCGAAGTAGTCGATGAGGACGATATCATCATTTTTAACCGTGGTTGCCATACCGAGAAACGCTCCGTCCTCATAGAAGGCGAGTATATCTCCCTTCCCCTCCCTCTCGAGTCTTCTGATAACCGAAAAGGGCTTTCTCTCAGATTTCGGGAAGGCTTCTCTATACAGCTTCCTTAAGCGAAAGAGCCCTAACCCCTTAGGTCTTATTATATTCACTTCTTCCCCTCCGACAGCTCTTCTACGTATTTTCTCAGCTTATCTGCATCGCCGTCGAAGAGGTAGCCGTGTATTCCTACTGCCTCTGCTCCCTTAATATTCTTCTCACTGTCATCGACAAAGAGGGTCTCATCGGGGAGGATACCGCACTCGGAGAGTACTCTGTCGAATATCTCACGGTTCGGCTTGATGACGCCCATCTCGGCTGAGAAGAAGCACCTCTCGAAGAGGTTCATCTCGGGGAGGTCTCTCGAATGCTCGGCGAAATATGACGAGATATTGGATAAAAGGAAGGTACGCATACCGTACTTCGCCCTGACGTCGGCGACAAGCTCATACATCCCCGGCATCTCGGGCAGGTTATAGACCCAGTTATAGTACATCTTGGGTATTATAGAGTGGAGCCTCTCGGGGAGTCTTCTCTTACAGTCCTCGACTATCTCTTCATCTGTGACGCTGCCATCGTCAAGGGCATCCCAATAGAGTCTGTCGAACACAACCTTGTAAATAAGCTCTCTGTCGGCATCATCCTCGATATATTTATCCGCCATAAGATGAGGCTTATACTGTATCATTGTCTGTCCGTAGTCGAATATCACGTTCTTTATCATAGTATACACCTGCCTTTTATGCTATTATAGCACTCTTATATTTTAAAATCAATAGAGAGCGGAATGATTTTTCTTAATAAAAAAATTTTGGGAGGCACCGATATCGGTGCCTCCGCTTTATATTCGGTTGCACTTTAAGATTACTGGTTATAGTATTCCTTAAGTGCCGCGATCTCATCCTGAGTAAGACCGCCTCTGAAGATCATAAGATCATCGAGATAGATCTGTGTCTTGGAGGTAACGTTCAAATTGGGCGTACCTACCTGACCGACGGTAAGAGGAATGTCGGGGTTATCGGGAGTTGCCTCGTCGGGCATGAAGTAGCCGAAGCCGTAGTAATCGATATTCGCTGTCATAACCTTCTCGAAGTTGATATAGAGAGTAACTGTTTTCGCAGCTCTGTCGAAGGTCAGTGCGAAGTGGATCCATACGTTCTCAAACTCGCTGTAAGCGGGAAGCGTGCCTGCATCGGCAGCACTTGAGGGATTGAAGAACTTATAATCCTTCTGCATAGCACCTGCCCAGCCGTTGGACATTGTGGTACCGTCGTTCATGGTAAGGAATACGTTACCGGTTCCCGTACGCACCTCGAGGTTGAAGCCTATCAGGCTACGGCCGTAATCGGCACTGGTCGAGAGAATGGGGATGATCTGGTTGCCCGACTCGTTCTTCAGATTCGTGGTCTTGAACCACGTAGCAACGGTGAAGGTGTCGGTGCCGAGCTTATAGCCGTCGAGGGTGAGGTAGTTATCACCGCCGAGGACGCCTGCCTGACCGTATACGCCGTCCTTGTAGGTAACGGAGCCGTAGCCGGTGACGGGAGTATCGGAGGAGCCCGCATTATCCGCCGTGCCGTCGAAGCCGAAGCTTATCTCGGGAGTCTTATCGATATAAGAGGAGAGAGGATTCATATAGAATTTCTGCATCTCGTAGATATCGGAGGCGGTAAGAGCACGCTTAAAGATCATAAGATCGTCAAGGTCGAAGGAGTTCTTGCTCGTTACTGCGGAATTAGGCTGACCGATCTGTCCTACCGTAAGCGGAAGGTTATCGGGTGCATAATCAGCCTCAACGTACGCATACGCACCGTAGCCGTACCAGTTAAGGTTGGCGGTGAATACCTTCTCAAAGTTCATATAGACGCTGACCGTCTTAGAGGCTCTGTCAACAATGACTGCGAAGTGAATCCACCGGTCGACGAAGGTCTCGTAGGAGGGATAGATATTGTATGCCGGATCCTCGGACTTGGTTGACGGACAGAAGAAGCGATACGTCTGCTGTACACCCTTAGTGCCCTGACCCATGGTGAACCACAATTCACCCGTGCCCGTCTTCAATTCAAGGTTGAATCCGAGATCCTCTCTGTCATAATCGGGAGAGGTGGAAAGGATAGGAATAACCTGGTTGCCCTCCTCGATGGTGAGGTTGGATGCACGGAACCACGTAGCAACAGAGTAGCTGTCGGTACCGAGCTTCAGGTCATCGAGAGTGAAATACTTAGTGCCGTCAAGGTGGAGTGCACCTCCGTTCTTGCCGGTTACGTACTCGGGTGTGCCGTGCTTTATGACCTTGGTTACGAAGGATCCCTCGTTCTTCGTGTATTCGTCGAAGGTGAAGAATACGTCGGGATCAAGGCCGTCTGCCACGGTAGGTGTCGAGTTATCCTCGGGAAGATCAAGACCGAAGTAGGACATAAGTCCTCTCTTATCCTCCTCGTCGAATGCACCCGAGAAGATCATAAGCTCATCGAATGCGACACCGCTCTTATAGGCACACTCGCCTGTGGAATCGTCGCCGATAACGACGTAATCGATAAGCGAATCAAGAGATGCCTTCTGCATAGCAGCGGAGAGGTCGAGGGTCACGGGCTCGCCGAAGTCATAGCTTACGGATATAGCACCGTTCTCCTTATCTACAATGATAAGGACGTGTACCCATCCCTCGATGTAATCGCTCGGGAAGAATATCTTTTCGATGCGGGATATTGCGGAGCCGTCTGCGATCTCGAACATACCGTAATGGGTCTGCTCGGCAGAGGTTGCATATCTGCCTGCTGCGAAGGAGAAGCCCGCCTCCTTGCCGTGCCAGGTCTTGGTAGCGATCAGGGGCGACCAGCCGTTGGTGGGAGTCGCAAACTTAGCCCAAGCGGAGACAGTGAAGCTCTCGGTGCCGGGAGTGAAGCTTGTATGCACGTTCAGATGTCCGTCCTCAAGCTGTACGCCCTTGCCGAAATATCCGTCCTCGTAGGTGATCTTACCTACCTCGTCAACAGTGGAATTCTGTGCAAGCTCATCGGTAGTACCGTCGAAGGGAAGGTAGACCTCGAGAGTCTTGTCAACAAAGCTTGTGATATAATCCTTCGAGCCTACTGCGGGAGTAGCCTCGGGTATGCGGTAACGGGAGGAGTCGGGATCGTGATACTCGACACGCACCTGATCCTTCACGTCGGCAAAGATGCCGTTGGGAACAAGAGAGGTGTAGGTCTCGGGAGTCTCGATGCCGAGTGCGTGGAGAACGATCGACGCGGTATCACGGATGTACATATTCTCGATCTCGGTATTAGTTACGTTCTTACCCGAGACGGCGAAGATTGCATTCTTCTCGTTATAGGAGAGGCCTCCGTGGGAGGTATCCTTTCCTCCGTGGTCGGAGGTGAGAATGAAGAGGGTATCGTCAATGATTCCCGCATCAACGTATGCCTGATAGATTCTGCCGATATAACCGTCGGTGGTCTCGAGGGACTTGAAGTAATCCTCGGAGAGGTGACCCTTGGTGTGTCCGACGTAATCGGGATCGTTGATGTGAACGTAAAGGAGTGTGGGAGTATTGCTCTTTATATATCCGTTTTCGATATATTTTGTCAATTCAGCGTCTCCCGCCTGCTTCTTGAATATACCCGCACCGTCCTCAACGATACCGTTGATACCGATCCAAGAGTAGATAGCGGCAACCTCGTCATCGGGGCGTGCCTCCTTAACTACACGGAGGATGGAGGGGTACTTGGAGTTCATGGTATAGGGGATTCCCGCCTCGACCTCGGAGTTCTCGAGGTTCTTGTGGTTCTCGGGCTTTACACCGTGGAGCAAGGACATCCAGGAAACCGAGGATGCGGTGGGAGTTGCGACTCTCATATTACGGGTGATGGCACCGCTCGCAAAGATAGAGTCGATATTGGGTGTATCGGTGTCATCGGGATAGAAGGAGCCCGCACCGTCAACACCTACGATAACAACGTACTTATATGAGCCGAAGGTAGGCTCGACAGCCTTGGTATGTGCTACGAAGGTTCTGTTCCCGTCAGCCACGATGGGGCGGTTCTCGCCGACACCCACGTTCTTACCCGAAGCATCGGTCCAGAGGACGTAGGGCTCATCGGAGGTGGTGGGGACGGAGACGTCGAAGGTCTCGCCCTTCTTGATAAGTCCGTAGGTAAGTCCGTCAGCGAAGGTAGCACCCTCGAGGTTGATCTTTACGTATGCATCGGTTGCGAGTCTGTCAAGATTCTTATCGAAGTACTCCTGAGCCGCGGCACCGTAGATGAGCATACCCGTGAGCATATTACGAAGCTCGGGATTATCGGATGCGGTACCCGTTATGCCAAGCTTGTTGCAGGCATACTGAAGGATACTGTACTTGATAACGGGGCTGTAATAGGTAACGCCGTCCTTTGTATAAGCGGCTCTTGCATAGATGTCCTCGGTCATCTCAGCGGCGGCGATGTCGGTATACTCGAACACGGTACCCTTAACGCCGTCCTCGTCGACGGTATTACCGTTGGATTTAAGGGCTTTTACCTCGTTACCCTTAACGCAGTCGGCGGCAGTTATGCCCTCACCTCTGAAGATGAGAAGCTCGACGTCATCGGTATCACCGATATTCTCGGTATTGACCGCATAGAGCACGTGTACTCTGTCGGAGAAGGCGAGGTTAGCACCCGTGATCTCGAGAGTGGGCTCTTTGTCCTCAGCAGAAGCACCGATCGCAAAAGCAACCGTAAAAATAAGAGCTACCGCAAGGATGATGGGAAAAATCAGCTTTCTTTTCATAACTATTCCTTTCAGTTTTGGAGTTCGCGAGTTTTTATAAAAATTTACTTTTTCTGATTAGAGAAACCGACGTTTTGCACCTTGCACAATTCCTAAGGAATATTTTGTGCAAAACATATATTTTGCCAAAAAAGAGGATTTTACACCTTTATTATACGTATACTGAGAAAAAATAAAATGTATAAATTAAAGAAGTATTTGTAAAAATCAAAGATTTAACTGTCCGCATCCTCTGCCCGTCAGTCGGGGGAGGAGCCGTTTACGGCGGTAATACGATGGCTTTCGAGGATGCTCACTGCCCTCTCCATATCACTGTCGGTGGTAACGGTATCGGGGAGAGTATTCTCCATACCGAGGGCTGAGTAGCGTGAGCCTGAGAGGGAATGGTATTTCAAAACCTTCACGCACTGAATACCGCCATGGGTCTCAAGGTAGGAGGCTATTTTCTCACACTCGCCGTCATTATAGCCTCGAACCAGCGGATAGCGTATCTCTATTTCACATCCTCTCTCTGCGAGGAGGCGGAGATTATCAAGTATGAGGGCGTTACCCTTACCCGTGCATCTTTTATGCACGTCCTCATCGATCGCCTTTATATCATAGAGAAATTTATCGGTATAGGGTATGATCTTCTTAATTACCTCGGGGCTTACGTGCCCACACGTGTCAACGTAAACAGAAATTCCGCGAGACCTCAAGATCTTGGCCAAGGCTATCGCAAAGTCGGGCTGAGCGAGGCATTCACCGCCCGAAAGCGTGACACCTCCCCCGCTCGCATCAAAGAAGGGGGCGTCTGCCATGAGTATGTCGGCGAGCTCCTCCACCTCGTATTCACGTCCGTAGAGACGCAGGCAATCCGACGGGCAGGCTTCAGCCGCAGCCTTAGTTCTCTCACCCTTGCAAGCACCGCAGGAAATGCATTTCTCCCCGAAGCGTGCGACCTCGGGTGAGAAGCTGATGCTCTCTGGGTTATGGCACCATATACATTTGAGGGGACACCCTTTAAAGAACACGGTGGTGCGAAGTCCGTCTCCGTCATGTATCTCCATTCTTTTAATTCCCGATATCAGACCCTTCATCTCATCGACCTCGCTATAAATTCATTCTTTTCCTTCAAGGTGAGGGATGAGAAGAGGACGTTCCAGCCGCAGAGCCTGACCTGCAGGTTCGGGTACTCATCGGGGTTATCACGTGCCTTGATAAGAGTTTCCGTGTCGAGCACGTTATAATGCACGGAGAGTCCGCCGAGCTTAAAATAAGCTCTCAGTGTCGAGGCAAGGGCTAAGATACCGTTCTCACCTGCTATTGCGGATGAGTGGAGGTCGATATCGGCAATGGCACCGTTCGGTGTTTTCGACGCATCGATGGCGGCAACGGAGAGAAGATGGGCGGTAGCTCCCTCCTTATCACAGCCGAAGGACGCACTTGTGTTCTGCGAGAGCGTCTCGCCCGCAAGTCTGCCGTCCGCCGAGGCGGCTGTTTTATTTCCAAGATCCCAACGCCAATTGATGGAGAAGAGCCCGAGACGCCATACTCCGCCCTTCACGTTAGGCTTGCCCGAGATAGCCTCAGACATCACGTCGACGGTGCGGCGTGCGAGAGAATCTATCTCAGGGTCTCCCTGACCGAATTTCTTGTATTTATTCTTTAAAAGCTGACGGAGGGGCTCCTTATTCTGCCAATTGCTTTTCAGTATCTCGGTGAATTCTCCGAGGGTGAGAAGCTTATCGTCATAGACCGCCCTCTTGATAGCATAGAGCGAATCAACCGCGGTGGCAAGACCGATCGCAGTGACGGAGGAATTATTGTATTTCGCAGAATAGTCGGCGTAGAGGTCGCCTCCCGTGCGGAGTGCGGAGGTATACGTGCCCGAGAGAATGGGGGCGGAATGCATCTCGCTGTAATGCTCCTCGAAGAGGTTGGTTATCGCCATCGACCTCTCGGAGAAATAAGTGATTTGCCGCTCAAATTCGTGAAGAAGCCCGTCAAACGTGGCGGGGGTGTCGCTGTTTTCAAGCCCTATGAGCTTACCGGTGAGAATATCTCTGCCTCCCGTAAGGGCGGCCTCAAGTGCCTTAGGTATATTGACTCTCGAGTTACAGGAGCAGCACAGCTCACCCTCTGCACCGCACTCATAGCATCCGACAACGTGGTAATTCACGGCATCGGCATAATCTGCCCCTGACTTCACAAGCGACTCTATAACCTTACCGTCCGACATAAAGACGATGCTGTTATTTCCATCTCTTATCAGGCGGAAAGCGGTGGTAATGACTCTGTCGGGCGTGCCCTCAGACACGAGGATATGGAACTTCGTATTGGTAGTCCCCGCCTTGCCGTAGATATCGAGGAGGACGTAGGTAAGAGAATTCGTCAGATCCTTCCCGTCAAGGTCGGTGCCTGATATGGCGAAGGGGATGTTGGACGGTGCCTCAAGTCGGTCGATCTCCCTTACGTAATCGAAAAGGAGCGAGTAGGCGGCATCCTTATCCTCCCTCTCATAGAAGGGGTAATAGAGGCTGTCAAGCCTGCCCATAGTACGGAGGAAGGTGCCGTCGAAGAGCTGCTGAAGCGTGTAATATATGATCGAGGTCTCAAGTGCCTCAAAGAGGTTGCGTGGTGCTCCCACGGAAAGGTGGGCGAGCCCCTCCGCCATCTCACGTCTGCCGAGAGCGAGGGCGACCTGCGATGCTCTCTTTATAAATCTGAGGGCGGCGTCATAGACCTTGAGAAGCCCCTCGTAAAAGCCCTCACGTCTCTCGGTGCTGCCGTATCTTGCGTAATAATCACCGATACGCTCATAGAGACCGTAGATGCCGAGGGTGATGACGTTCTCCCACTCGGTATTCGTATGGCTGAAATCGTGGGCACCCGTGTATGAGAGAGTGTCTATTCCGTCGCCGAGGCCGAGATCTCTCGGTAAATGCATAAAGGGTGAGACTCTCCTCGACTTAACGTGATCGGCGATACCCTTACAGCTAACTCTGACGAAGTATCTGTTCTCATCGGGTATGCTTATATCACAGTTGTCAAGCAGGTAGGTGATGATATCGCAATCGTTCGCGAATGCATCGGTGCCCTCACCCACCCTGAGGATATTATCTACACCGCATATTAATTCCTCACGTGTCATGAATATGAGTCTCCCTTCACTGTCTTATACTTATATTATAAGCCCGCACTTCTCTACTGTAAATATGAATTTTCGTATATTTTATACTTTCCGAAACCGTACGGGGTGTTTTCTCTTGATTTTTTCAACAAATCGTGGTAGAATACAGAATAGAAGGAGGTGGAATGCATGAGAACCGATATATGCAAGGAAAATCTCACCGTTAAGAAAATAGACCTTGTTTTCCGCAATACGATATCGAATGCAAGGAAGCCGTACAAGGTGTCAGAGAGGCATAGCGATGCCTTCGTCTACGTGCTGTCGGGTCACTGTCGGTACGTATTTGACGGTGGAGGCGAGTTCACAGCGAGGGTGGGCGACGTCTTCTATCTGCCCTACAAGTCGGTCTACACTATGCATATCAGCCGTGAGGATTACAAATTCATCTATTGCGACTTCGAGTTTCAGGGAGACGTGAGAGAGCCCTGTCTCTTCGCAGGGGAGCAGGTATCGGCGGCGGACAGTCTCTTCTCAAGGCTCTACACACTATACCGAAGCAATCCCGTCGGGAATTACGTAGAGTGCATGTCGGTGTTATACAGCATTTATTCCGCAGTCAGGCACGCAAGCGAGCATACAAGCCACGGAGGCGACTCTCTCGCTATCATAGCCTATGCAAGACAGAGGATGGAGGAATCGTTCTCCGACCCATCCCTCGGAATAACCGAGCTATATGAAAGGGGGAGCATCAGCGACGTATATTTCCGCAAGCTCTTCAAGGAGGAGTACGGAGTGTCTCCCGTCAGATATCTTATGACAGTGAGGCTGAAAAACGCTAAGAAGCTGATGGGATATCCCTTCTTTACCCTCGAGGAGTGTGCAAAAAAGAGCGGCTTTTCCTCCCTTCAGTATTTCGGAAGGGTATTCAAGGAGGAGTTCGGGATAACCCCCGGGCAGTACAGAAAAAAATACAATACAAAATAGAAAAAGGATGCCACGCGTGGCATCCTTTTTGTTATAAAGCACTATCAGAAAAGACCGTTTGCAACCGACTCATAAGCACAGATAACGGTGTTGCCGTGTGTCTGGAGGAGGGTCGAGGGGATCTTGGACGTGGGGGCATCGCGAAGCACGTGCTTAACGATACCGTGCTGCCAATCACGGTTGAGTGCGATGTAGATCTTCTTCGCACCGAGGATGGGCTTCATACCAACGGTGATACACCACTCGGGCATACCGCGAAGGTCGCCACGCTGATAGCCGTAAGCGTTGATGGTCATGGTCTCACGGGAGATGGGGAGGACTCTGGTGGGAAGTGCCGCATACTCCTCAGCCGACATCTCGACACCGGGCTCAGTGGGCTCGTTGAAGGCGATGTGACCGTTGATACCGAGACCGCCGAGGCAAAGGTCAACTCCACCGAGCGACTCGATGAGGTCATCGTACTCCTTCTCATGGCCGGGCATCGGGAAGAGTCTCTGGGACTCGGGCATAACGAGATCCTTATCAACTCTCGAGTAGAACTCGTCGTTCATACGCTTATGGAAGCTCATTTTGTCCTCAAAATCGATACACGTATCGGGGGTAAGAAGGTACTCGTCCATATTGAAGAACCATACGTTCTTAAGATCAACGCGGAGCTGATTTACAAGACGGGCGAGGATGGGGTACTGATTGGTAGGGCCTACGGGAACTATCATAACGGTTCTCTTACCCTGTGCGTTATTCTTCATTATTTCATCGAGCATGGCAAGTGCCATATCGAAGTATACGTCCCACTCGGCGGGAACTGTCTTAAAGGTTATTCCATTTACCTTGGTTTCCATTTTTATTTCTCCTTTCAAACGGCTGTGCCGCCAACAAATACTTTTATGAGATTGAAACCGTCATCGAGGATACAGAGGTCCGCATACTTACCGACCTCGATGGAGCCTCGGGTGTCATCGACACCGATAACTCTTGCGGGGGTGGAGGTACCCATCTTAACCGCATCGGGAATGGATATACCCGCATCGATGAGATTCTTCACCATAAGTCTCGCAGGGGTTATAGAGCCAGCATAGGTCGCACTGTTCTCAACCACCGCAACACCGTCACCGATAACGAAGCGTACGGCATCCTCGTCGGATCCAAGCTTATATACTCTGCCGTCCTTCGGCTGACCCGCACATCGGAGCGAGTCGGATACAACGCATACACGGTCGGCACCCTTACATCTTATGATCATCCTCGCAAGCTCGGGGGTGATGTGGTGGTTATCCATAATTATCTCGGCGGTGAGTCTGTCATCGATGAGAGCGTACTCACGAAGACCTACGTTTCTCTTACCGTCCTTGAAGCGGAGGTCGCTCATCGCACAGTAGAGGTGAGTGAGGTGGGAGAGCCCTGCCTCGATGGCGGGCATAAACTCGGGGAAGATACCGTAATCGTGACCGCCTGCGACAACTATTCCGCACTCACGGAGTGCCTTCGTCATCTTGTCGGCGAGGGGAAGCTCGGGGGAGATGGTGACAGTGGTGATAACGTCACTGTACTCGAGCATATAGGAGTAATTATCTCTGTCGGGAGATGCGAGCTGCTCGAGCTTCTGAGCACCTCTGTTCTTCTCGGAGAGGAAGGGTCCCTCGAGGTGGACGCCTGCAACTCTCGCCTTGCCCTTACCGCTCTTGATATAGCCTCTTGCAAATTCAAGGAAGCGGACAATGCTCTCCTCGGGGGCGGTGCAGGAGGTGGGAACTACCGTGGTAGTACCGTTATCGAGGTGGAAGCCGAGTGCCTTCTCATACGCCTCATCGGTACAGTCCATAAAGTCTGCCTCATAACCGCCGTGGGTATGTATATCGATAAAGCCGGGGGTAACGTACGCTCCTCCGACGTCGACGGTGTCGCTGTCCGAAAGCCCCTTACCGATTTCTTTGATAACTCCGTCCTTGACGAGGAGGTCATAGCCCTCGAGGACAGAATCCTTTGTTATAATTCTACCGTTTTTGATTAGCATAAACTACCTCTTTATTTTATTCCGAGTCTTTCTACGGTCTCGACGGTTGTGGATCTCTCGATCGAACGCCCGTCAAGGATGAGCTTGCTTAAGAAGAGCTCATAGTTCGCTCTCTCGTAGTCGACCTTACAGAGATCCGCGATTATTCTCGTGGCTCTGTCGACAAGCTTCTTATTGCTTATATTCAGGTGAACCATATAATTTCCGAGCACCCTGCCCATCTTCGCCATAGCTCCTGTCGATACGGCGTTGATAGCCATCTTCACTGCGAGATGCTCAAAGAGCTTCATTCTCGTAGAGTGAACGAGGGGTTCTCCGAGCACAAGGGCGGATCTAGCCCCATAGCGTTCTCCGACCGCATCAAGCTCACGCGGGGGTAACGCCGAGAAATCGATCCACGTGGCGAGGGTATTATCCCCCTCCCTCTCGGGGTCGGGCTCACATCCTATCTCAAACTCATAAAGAGCATCAAGGGATATATTCGGTATTCTCTTTATATCAGAGTCCGAAATACCGACCGAGAGATACTCCTCACGGGTCTTGCTGACACATCTGGGTGTACGCCCGAAGAGAGCCTCCCAAGCCCCTACCGTGTTAAGAAAAGGGTTCTTTACAAACGACCAGGAGAGTGTCTCACCTACCCTCGACTGAGGTCTGAAGGGTGGAGTTGTAAAGGTAGGGCCACGCTCGGTGGTATCGGCGAGGACGTCGAGGATATAGCCGTCTGCGAAATAGGTGACGTAGCCTCCCCGTGAATACAATTCCGCCTCAAGATCGGTCTGCTTTGCCATAGAGGCGATGCACCTCTTCGATCCGAGGAGCGAAATGAGCTCGGCAAAGCCGTCCTTAAGATCGCCGATCCTATCCTGCATCGGCACGTCGTTATAAATTTCACCGAGAGCACACTCGAGGGCCGAGCCGATGATCGCCTGCTCTATCGAGGAGGACTGCATTCTGGTCGAGCCCGTAAGTGCCATGGGTCCGCATTTTAAATAAAGCGATCTTGCATTCTTGTGCGTGTATACGTCATCGACACGTGAGAGCTTACCCAGCATATCCTCCGGGTCGGAGCATACCACCATCCACACCTTAGCACCGAGGGAGAGTGCCTCCTTCGCAGTGCCGAGGACCGAGGTAGTCTCGCCCGTGGCGGTGACGCCGATGAGGAGGTCGCCCTCACTGACACCTGCATCACGTGCCTGAAGGCATCCGAGCTCGGTATAGTCCTCAAACGATTCGACAGCACGGATGATGGCGTAGTCGCCACCCGTCATTATCTCATGGACGGACTCGCCAAGATCACGTATAAGTCCCCCGTCGCCTATCTCACGGAGGGCCTCACGGAAGGATGCTTCAAGTCTCATAGAGAGTCTGCCCGATGAGCCGCATCCTGAAATGAATATTCTTTTTCTATTTACGAGGGTTGTAAGAACGTCACGGTAAAAATCAGCGAATTCCGAGGACTCGAGAGTCTCGCCGTAAAGCCCGACAAGGTCACGGTCAACGTCGATCAGCATCCTGATACCGTCCTCGGTCGACCGCACAAAGGTAGCACCTAAGTCACGGGTTGCGGGGTGAGAGCCCTCCGCCTCGATGAAGCCGAGTCTGTACTGTCCCTCGTTCTCTATAAAGTCACGTGAGAGCTCCTTTGCTCTTTCTTCAAGCGACATCATACCGATCTCCATTTATTTCTTAAAAAGATTCTTTGCAATCTCGAGCGTGAGGGGATAATCACGTGCTCCCTTATGAGTGCATTTATATGCCGCTACGTTGCTGGCAAGCTGACAGCATTCCATAACGCTCATACCCATGGTATAAGCTGCTACGAAGGCACCGTGGAAGGTATCTCCCGCACCGTTGGTATCAACAGGCTCGATCTTCTCGGTATCATAGTGGTATACCTCGTCACCGTCAAGGTAATATCCTCCGCGGGAGCCGTCTGTTACAACGAGCACACGGGGGGAGTATTTCGCATTCAGCTGACGGATAGCGGAGGGGATGTCACTCTCACCCGTGATGCCGAGTGCAAATTCACACGAGGGGATAAGGATATCCACAAGCGGCAGGAGTCTCTCGATACCGGGGTATCTGCCTCCCGCATCGAGGCTGACCGTAACGCCATGCTCCTTAGCATAGCGAGCGGCGTGGATCGCCGACTCCATATAGTTACCGTCAAGGTGGAGGACGTCCGCCCCGTCGATAGCCGAGAGGTCGACCCTTGAGGGGTCGTCTGCAACCGTGCCGCGGTTAAAGAGGCAGGTCCTCGTGCCCGTCTCCTCGGAGAGGATTATGTAGGATACGAAGGAGGTAGCCCCCTCAACGATAGTGACTCTGTCAGTCTTTACTCCAAGGCGGTTGAAATCGGAGACGATAAATTCACCCGATCTGTCATTCGCAAGGGAGCCTATTACCTCGGAGGTGACGCCGAGCTTACTCATAACTACAAGTGCGTTGGCAACAGGGCCTCCGCCCGTGACGAGAATATCGCAGGCGCGCATCTTAGTATCCTCGGTAGGAAATCTCTCCCCGCTTATAAGCGTGTCAACAACACACGCACCAAGTCCTACTACGCGGCTCATGCTCTTCCGTTAGCACCGAGAAGGTCAATTCTCGACTCGGCAAATCTCTTAACGCACTCAATGGGCTCCTTCATAAAGAGGTCAACCGCATAGATGCTTCTGTCTACCTCAAAGACACCGTCAAGGAATGCGTAGCAGATATCGGTACCGAAGTTGATCTTGCGGATACCTGCCTCGATAGCAAGCTTGATCTGATCGTCGGGAACGCCCGAGCCGCCGTGAAGCACGAGGGGTGTGCCGGTAGCAGCCTTGATCTCCTTGATTCTCTCAATTGCAAGCACGGGTGCCTGCTTATATCTTCCGTGAGCGGTACCTACTGCAACTGCAAGGCAGGTAACGCCGGTCTCGTCAACGTACTTCTTAGCCTCCTCGGCGGTGGTGTAGTCGGTGGGCACGCCATCCTTAGCGGCACCGATGTGACCGAGCTCACCCTCGACTCCGATGTTCATAGCGGAGAGGATGTCAACAGCCACCTTGGTCTTAGCGATGTTCTCCTCAAGCGAGAGAGCCGAGAAATCTACCATTATTCCCGACGCACCGTTCTTCAGTGCGATAGCGGCAGGCTCATAGCCCGCACCGTGGTCGAGGTGCATACATACGGGCACGCTCGCCATCTCAGCGGCACGAAGCACGATGGGTGCGAGGTAATCTGCAAAGCCCGTGGTAGCGAGTCTCGAATAGAACTGCATAATTACGGGAGCTCTCTTCTCCTCAGCAGCCTTGATAACACCCATAACGGTCTCCATATTGTAGACGTTAAAGGCGGGGACGGCATATCCCTTCTCATCTGCATCACGTAAAATTGTCTGTAAATTCACTAACATTTCAAATATCTCCTAAAACAAGTTCTTAATATCAGAAATCAAGCCGAAGTCGGCATAATCAAAGATCCGTGCGGATCTGTCGGAGTTTATTGCTATAACTCTCTCTGCACCCGAAATGGCGGCGGTATGCTGTACCGCACCCGAAACACCGAGTGCAATATATACACGGGGGGACACTATTCTGCCCGTGACGCCCACCTGCGAGGTGTAGGGCATGATGCCCTGATCTACCACGGCACGGGTTGAGACGAGCTCTGCGGAGTATCTCTCTGCCATCGAGCGTATCCCGTCGAGGTAGGGGACGGCACCGCGTCCTACGCATATCATAACGTCACTTCCCTCCTTCTTACACCTGACAGTGGCGAAGGACATCGGGGAGGTCGATACGATATCGGCGGTTATATTACCTCCAAGGGCGGGGCGTGTCATAATAAATCTCTCTCCGTCCATACGGAACGAGATACAGTCGGCACAAAGACCCGAGCCGGTTATGACGGCGAGTCTCGCCGCTATGAGCTTCATCTCATCCGAGTCATCGAAGAACACGATCTTAGCACCCCGATCGGAAAGCTCTTCAGCAAGCTCGGAGATGCTCTTATTCCTGTGCTCTATCCTGACGGCACGCTCGGCATACTCCTCGGCCGCACTTCCGCACTCACCGAGGTAATGGATGAGGGGGGCACGTGATACCGAGACGGTCTCCTTCTTCTCCGACGTATTTCCCGCCTCTTTTATAAGAGCATCGAGATCGGAGAGGGAAAACGGCTGACACTCACGTCTGCCTACACTGCTCTCATAGGAGCGGACAACACGTGTGGGAGAGCCCTGAAGACCCGTGAGGGCGGTGTCGAGGGAGAGCTCCTTATTGGTGAAGACCTCCGCATTCCCTGCCCTCGAGAATATCGAGGGGAATCTCAAGGTGCGTATACGCTCGAAGGTGACAATATCGCCCTTCTCTATTGTGTATTCGTCTCCCTCTCTCGTCTTAACTCTGCCGCACGAATGCTCGATGACCTTGGGTATCATTCGAAGACCGAGCCTCTCGGCGATCATGGGGGGCACCTGAGCGGTGTCACCGTCTATCGACTGTCTGCCTGCGAGGATGACGTCGGGAGAGAGCCTCCGCAGTGCCTCCGCAAGAATATAGGAGGTCGCCTGCGTGTCACTGCCCGCATAGGCGGGGTCGGAGATGAGACAGCACTTACACGACAGTCTCGTGAGGGCCTCAAGCTCGGGGAGGACGGACATAGGTGCCATAGTCACGACGGTGACCTCGCCTCCCAGCTCGAGAGCACATTCGAGTGCCGCTCCGTCGAAGGGGTTCATCTCGCCCTTAAAGAACTTAACGAGAACCGCGATCTTCATCACTTATTCTCCGCAAGCTCTACGAGCATAGCACTGATTTTCTTGTATTTTTCAAATAATTTTCTGTATTTTTCCGTGTTTTCTCGGATAGGCTTAGTCTCGCCCACCACTCTCTGGCACTTCTTTATAGCATCGTCGAGGCTCTCGAAATAGCCTGCCGCAACGGCGGCACACATAGCCGAGCCGAAGGACGAGTCGCTACGCTCGGTTACGATGAGGGTGATATCGAGGGCATCGGCAACCATCTGTCTCCAAAGGGGGCTCTTGGCTCCTCCGCCTATCGCATACGCTCTCTCGAAGGGAGCGATACCGCGGTCAAGAAGGTAATTCTTACATTCAAGGAGGCTCATCGCAACGCCCTCCATTACCGCTCTGGCAAAATGAGCCTTGGTATGAGATGCAGATATGCCGATGAAGCTTCCCCTGAGGTCGGGGTTGGCGTAGGGGGTAAGCTCACCCATAAGATAGGGATGGAAGATGAGTCCGTCCGAGCCGATTCCGATCTTCTCTGCCTCGCGGTCAAGCTCTGCGTAGTCACCTCCGAAGGTATCTCTGAACCATCTGAGAGAGGACGCACAAGACTTGGTAGCCGCACCGGGGTAGTAAAGCCCTTCCTTGATATGCGAATAGTTTACAATATTTCTGTCGGGGTAGAAGCGGTCGGATATGACGCACATTCTGCCCGCAGTAGCAAGCTTCAGGGTAACGTCGCCGATATTGGCACATCCCGCCGCAAAGACCTCCATAGCCGTATCGGTAGCACCGCAGATGACGGGCGTGCCGACGGGGAGAGAGGTGGCATTGGATGCCTCCTTACCAACCCTTCCGATAACGTCAAGGGGGGATACCACCCTCGGCATCATCTCACGGGTGAGGTCGAGAAGCGAGAGAAGACCGTCGTCCCAATCAAGCTTATCGAAATCGAAGAGCATACTGCCCTCAGCCTCGATGTAATCGGTGACGAAATCTCCCGTGAACATGCCTCTGACGAAGTCCTTGGCAAAGGTAACTCTCTTCACCTCGGAATAGACCTCGGGGTAGTTATTCTTCACGAACATTATCTCGGGCAGCGACCATATCGTATCGACCCTATGCTTGCATTTATCGAAGATAATATCTCCGTAATTCTCCTCGAGGAATCTCTTCTCCGCCTGAGAGCGGGTATCCGTCCAATAGACGGAATTGCACACGGGTGTGCCCGTCCCGTCAAGGAGCACGGCGGTATGGGTCGCCGCATCGAAGCATACGCAATCAACGAGCGACGGATCACGCCCCTCGAGAACCTCTCGGATATTGGAGACGGCGGCACGGTACCAGTCCATGGGGTCCTGCTCCGCCTTGCCTCCGTTACCGTAATATGTGGGGTATTCCGCTGTTGCGGTGGCAATTATTTTGCCGTACTTATCCATCAGAGTCGCCTTCGAGGCTCCTCCTCCGAAATCTACACCCAAAACGTACATAATTTTCCTCTTATCTGTTATTTACCCACTTGTGCTCTTCTTCGCCTGTGCAGAAGATGCCTCTGTCCTTGCCCGCCATAATCCAAAGGGTATAGTTCTTATAGCCGGGGGCAACGGTGAAGGGGTGGTAGCCCTTGGGAACCTCTACGAGGTCGCCGGACTTAACCTTGTATACCTCGTTGATATCGCCCTCCTTCGAGTATACGGCCTGGAAGCCGAAGCCCTGAGGCTTATCAAACTCGAAGTAGTAGATCTCATCGAGATGTCCCTCGGTGGGCATATCGTCGATATCGTGCTTGTGGGGAGGATAGCTCGCCCAGTTTCCGTCATCTACCCAGAACTCGCCGATGTAGAGGAGGTTAGCCTTTACGGTCTCGGGAAGGTTGAATGCCGCAACACGTGCGTAAGAGCCCTTACCGAGGTCCTTGACCTTGATCTGTTCGGTGGGTACGTATACGGGGGGATAGGAATATCTTGCGGGAGCCTTACATACGGCGATCTTAACCTCGCCGATGCCCTTCACGGTGAAGGGGGTATCCTTACCGATATAAACCGCCTCAGCGGGGCCGTCAAATGCGGTCTCACGTCTGCCGACGGAGGGGAAGGAAAAGCCCTCGCCCGATACGGAGCACTTACCTCTTACGATAATGAGGGCGTACTCCTTGTTAACGTCATCAATTGTGAACTCATCGCCGTCTCCGAGCATAAGAAAATCGAGTTCGAGATAGGTGAGGGGGCTGTTTCTGTCGGTAACGACTCTCTCGTAACCGTGCTTTTCAACGTAGGATTTCTTAAGATTCATATCGTTTCTCCTTCCGAATTACATATTTTCAAGTATCATCTGTTCGATAGTGATGGCTCTCATGCCTTCGGGTGCAGCTGCCGAAAGAGCGAGATACTCAGCCGCACTCTCGGTGACGAGGGTGGTGCAATCCATATTGCGCGCGTTAGTCCATCTGTCACGGACAACGAGCTTCATAACCTCGGGCATATACTCGTTCATCACGGAGTGGCCTGCGAGGTTAGCCTCCTTACCGATAAGGAGCATATCACGGCTCTCGCCGACGAGCGAGATGAGCTCTCTTCCCGACTCGGAGTCATCGAGATCTCTTGCGTAAGCGAAGTTATCCTGAAGGGAGTACACGTTAGTGCCCTTCTTCACCTTTATTTTACCACTCTTTATAAGAGAAAGCAAGTAATCGTTGAAGGAAATAAGCTCTGCAGTAACCTCAATTCCCCACTCCTTATACTCATGACGGAGGAGGGCTAAGTCGATGGGCTCGTAGACGATTACGGTCTTATAGCCGTTGAGGATGGATGCACACCTCTTCGCAGCCTCCTGAGTCTCAAGGGTCTTACCCGTGAGGAACCAGAGCGAGAAGCCGGTGTCGATCGTGGGATCGAATGCGACAGGAGCGGCACCTCCTACGAGAGTGAGGGCATCCTTCACGCACTCGGGAGCGGTGAGGACGTCATCGATGCCTGCAAGGAAGAGAGTGTCTCCCTCACGGGTAGCGAGAGCCTTAAGCTCCTCCGAAATCTCCTTACCGTACACGTTTGTGGAATCGGTATATTTACGAAGAAGCTTCATTATGTAATCGGGGGTGAGACCTGCGAGGACTACCTCTCTCTTGACCTCCTGAACGAAGACCTTGGGATCGAAGCCGGTCACGCAGTTGTTGGTGCAGGCTCCGCAGAGCGAGCACTCATAGATATTATCGGCAACCTCGGAGAGCTCTGTCGCACCTCTTGCTACCATAGAGATAGCGAAGGAGCGTGCACGTGCGGTGCATCTCTCGTGTCCGGTTGCGTTTCCGATGGGACAGATGTGTCTGCACATCCAGCAGAATCGGCAATTGTCTACTATATTCTTAGCGTTTTCAGTAATATTCATCTTTATTTACCTCCCAGTATCAGAGTCCGAGCTTGTAGGGGTTCATAATGCCGTTGGGGTCAAGGGACTTCTTGATGCCCTCGAAGACCTGCATTGCGGGACCGTACTGCTCCTTCATCATTCTGCCAAGCTTGATGCCGACACCGTGGTGATCGTTTACAACACCGCCGTTGGCAAGGGCGGTTCTGATGCCGAGAGTCCAGATCTCGTTATGGAGTCTCATAGCCTCTACGGGATCCTTGGGAACGTACTCGCCGTCGATGATGAATCTATCGTACATCATAGCACCCCACTCATACCAGTGAGAGAAGTGAGCGATGAAGCGTGCGAAGGGATACTTGGTCTCGATGGCCTCCTTCATAGCCCAATAGATCTTCTCGATCTTATCGTAGGGAGCGATGGTGTCCATGGTACCGAACATCTGGGGGATGTCCATCATGTGACCGGGATAGAAGAAGGTGATCTTCTCACGCCACCACTTCTCACCGTACTCACTGCCGAGGTCCTCGGCACCGTACTTATTGAAGATGTCAAGGAGGATATTCTCCTCGACGTCGACGATCTCCTTCACGCCCTCGTAGGCGACGTTCATGAACGCACCGGGCTTGGCAACTCCGACGATCTTCTTGATAAGGCTCGCGGTCTCCGCCTCATCGTAAAGACGCATAACGGAGGGCTTGAACTTCTGAAGAACCTCACGGGAAGCCGCAAAGGCGGAGGTCATATCCTTGAAGAGGAATCCGCGGAAGCGGCGAACCTCGGGCTGCTCGAAGATTCTGATCTGAGCCTTGGTGATAACGCCGAGAGTACCCTCGGAGCCGATGAAGATCTGGTTAAGGTCGGGGCCTGCCGCATGCTTGGGAGTAGCGGAGGTGTAGATGATGTCTCCGCTTGGAAGAACCACCTCCATCTGGAGAACCATATCGTCGATCTTACCGTACTTGGTGGAGACGACACCGATACCTCTGTGAGCGAGGAATCCGCCGACGGTCGAGCAGGTGAGGGACGAGGGATAGTGCATGGTAGCATATCCCTTCTCGTTTGCCGCCCACTCTATGTGCTTATAGATAGCACCCGTGCCGCACTCGATGTACATACCCTCGGTATTTACCTCGTAAATCTTATTCATTCTCTTGGTGTCGAGAATGATACCGCCCGCAACGGGAAGAGCACCGCCCTGAGAGCCTGCTCCGCCGCCCCACGTGGTTACGGGAATCTTGTAGTAATTAGCGATCTTGAGAACCTTGGAGGTCTCCTCGGCGTTAAGGGGAGAGACGATAAAATCAGCCTCGGGCATTCTTCTGCCGCGGTCGACCCACATTCTCGAGAGCCAGAAGAAGTCTGCACTGTGTGTAGCCTTATCGATCTCCTTTACCGAGCAATTCTCGCGTCCGACGGCGTCCTCAAGCTCGGTAAGAACCTGTGTGAATAAAAACTCGTTCATACTTACCTCATTTTTGAAAATTATTTTTGTTTTTTGTTTTTATTTCTTAGATTATTCTACCACTTATGAAAACAAATTTCAAGTAGTTTAGAGAAAAATACATATAAAAAAATTTATTATCTATTGACTTATATATGTGGATTTTCTATAATTCTAAGTAGAAAAGGCTACTCTTGCAAAAGGAGAGAAAAATGATATACGGAAAAGACAAAAGAGATAATATAGTTTTTCCCCTCGGAGGAATAGGCACGGGCTCTGTCGGAATCAACGGAGCTGTCGAGCTTCGCGACTTTGAGATATTCGGCAAGCCTGCGAGAAATACGAGCTTCGGATACACGTTCTTCGCACTTCGCTCGGAGTCGGAGAGGGGTGTTGACGTTAGGATACTTCAGGGCGACACGGTTGAGAGCTATATGGGAAATCACTCGGACTCGGGGTGGCGTGGCTACGGCTTCGGCCCTGCGTGTGACGGAATGTCGGGCTTCCCTCATTTTGAGGACGTGGAGCTTGATCTATCCTTCCCCATCTACAAGGCGAGGCTCTCGGATATTCGTGCTACTGCTAAGGCAACCCTTACCGCATTCAATCCCTTTATACCTAACGACGAGGATGCTTCCTCCTGTCCCTCGGCATTCTTCGAGTGGGAGATAGAGAACACCACCGACTGCGAGACGGTGTACGACGTTATTCTCTCCTTACAGAGTCCGTATGCTACGGCATCGGTTAACAAGAGCTTTGACGAGGGAGGAGTGAGGGGAATATTCTTCACTGACGAGGGAGGCCCCAGGCACGAGCTCGGATATACTGACATCACTATTGCGACAAACTCTCCTATCGGCTCGTCGACTACAAACTGGTACAGAGGTGCATGGCATGACGACGTAACAAGCCTCTGGAGGGCACTCACCGAGAGGGGAGGCCTCGAGAAAAGAGAGTACGACACCCCCGGAAAGCGTGACACGGGCTCGCTCTCGGCGAGAATTACGCTCGCACCCCGTGAGTCGGGACGTGTGAGATTCGTTATATCCTGGAGCACCCCGATGGAGAATTATCCTTACAAGAGATACGAGGACGCACAGGGGCGTGAGATTGCATGGAAGAACTACTATGCGACAGTCTTCGAGACGTCACGTGAGAGTGCGGCGTATGCTTTAGCCGGCTTTGATTCTCTCTACGAGAGGACACGTGTCTTCTGTGATGCGGTATGGGGCTCGGACGTGCCCGATTTCGTAAAGGATGCGGCTATGTCGAACCTCGCCGTGCTGAAATCCACCACCTGCCTCAGGCTTGAGGGAGGAGAATTCTGGGCGTGGGAGGGCGTTATGGAGAAGGTAGGCTCCTGCGAGGGTACCTGCCAGCACGTGTGGAATTATGCGTATGCTATGCCCTATATTTTCCCGAGGCTCGAGAGGTCTCTGCGACAGACAACGATGGAGAAGGCACTCTTCGAGACGGGAGCGACGGAATTCCGAGTACATATCCCCTATGGCACGGAGCACACCCTCTTCCGCCCCTGCGTTGACGGACAGATGGGCGAGGTCATCAAGTGCTACCGTGAGTGGAAGCTCTCGGGCGACTCGGAGTGGTTAAGGAAATACAAGGACAAGATATTCTCGATGCTCGAATTTGCGTGGAGTCCCGAGAACCCCGACAAGTGGGATCTCAACATGGACGGAGTGCTCGAGGGACGTCAGCATCACACGCTTGACATGGAGCTTTTCGGCCCCTCCTCATGGCTTCAGGGTATGTATCTTTTAGCTCTCGGATGTGCTGAGGAGATGGCGAGATATTTAGGAGAGGATGAGCGTGCCGACAAGTATGGAAGGATACGTGAGTCGGGTGTCAGATACACGAACGAGTGCCTCTTCAAGAACGGATATTTCTCACAGAGCATCGATATAGACGACGTATCTGTGCCGAGGTCTTTCGGTGCTGACAACTACGTGAACGAGGAGAGGGGCGAGATAGCCTACCAGATAGGCGATGGCTGCTTCATCGATCAGGTGCTCGCTGATTTTCACGCACATCTTGTGGGAGCTGAATGTGTCTTTGATAAGGAAAAGAAGACGGAGGCTCTCAGGTCTCTTCTCAAGCACAACCGCTTCGAGTCGATGAGGACTCACACGAACATGTGGAGAGTCTACGCACTTAACGATGAGAGCGGAGTGGTAATGTGCACGTACCCTGACGGAGTGAGAAAGCCCGAGATACCGATTCCCTACTGTGACGAGGCGATGACGGGCTTCGAGTATGCTCTTGCGTGCCTGATGATAAACGAGGGTATGCAGGACGAGGGTGAGTCGATAGTCAAGGCTATCCGTGACAGATATGACGGCAAGAAGAGAAACCCCTTCAGCGAAATAGAATGCGGTGCGAGCTATGCAAGGTCTATGGCATCCTTTGCACTTCTGCCTACGTACAGCGGTATGACGTACGATATGACGAGGGGTTATCTCGGATTTTCACCGATAAACGGTGACGGTGTATATTTCTTCGCAATTGCGGGAAGCTTCGGCACGGTGGATATCGGCGAGAGGACGGTCACCCTCAAGGTTCTCGGGGACGCACTTACTCTCTCGGCTTTCGGTACGGATAAGTGGGATAGAGTGACACGTGTATCGGTTGACGGGGCCGAGGTCAAGTTCTCTAAGAGGGATGGCGAGACAGCCTTCGATACCGTGACGGTTAAGGATACTCTTACTCTCACTCTTTAAATTTTGTTTGACAAACGCCCTCCGCTATGCTATAATTTATGAAAAGGATTTTCATTTTTAACGGAAGGTAACGAAATTATGGGCAAGGCGATAGCGAATATCAGGGCGAAATACAATTCCTTCAGCCGTATGGAAAAGAGGATAGCGGACTTTCTCCTAGAGAAGCCCGAGGGTCTTCTCTCAATGTACATAACCGATCTTGCGAGAGAGTCGGGAGCCAGCGAGGCGACGGTGGTACGCTTTGCAAGAAAGCTCGGATATGACGGATATCCCGCAATGAAGCTCGAGCTTGCAAAGGAGGCGGAGGCACGCCCGGTAAACAAGAATATAAGTGCCGAGGATACTCCGATAGACATCTTCTCGAAGGTATGCGAGGACATTTACTGCTCGCTTGAGAAGACGAAGAATGCAATCTCCCCCGAGGCTTTGGAGGCGTGCTGTACAAGGATAATGACGGCGGACAAGATACTCGTCCTCGGTCTCGGAAACTCATCCTCTGTGGCAAACGATGCATCACACAAGATGTTCCGTCTCGGACTTAACGCACACCCCTATACGGATAACCATATGCAGGCGATTGCGACAGCCCACACGGACAGTCGAAGCGTGGTGATAGGAATCTCGCACTCGGGAGCGTCAAGGGATATACTCGATGCGATGCAGACGGCAAGGTCTCAGGGTGCTTTCACGGTGGCGATAACGAACTATGAGCGTTCACCGATCAACAAGGTCAGTGACGTCGTGCTGAATACGGTGTCGGACGAGACGAATTACAGAATATTAGGACTCTCATCCCGTATCTCCGCCCTTGCGATCATAGATACGATATATTCATACCTTGCATCTCACATCGAGGGAGCGAGAGACAGAATAGCGAAGACGGAGGCGGCACTCGAGGTAAAGAAGACCTGACGGAGGGCAGATTTTACCCTTTTCCCTGCCCCGATTGCACCTTGATTTAGGTTTCAAAAAAGGGAGAAAACTTTTCTTCGGAAAGGTATTGACAAAAGCCAAAAAACTTGATATAATACTAAAGCGGATTATCGAACCACGGTCCGCTTTTATGGAGAAGTACTCAAGTGGTGAAGAGGCGCCCCTGCTAAGGGTGTAGGTCGGGTAACCGGCGCGAAGGTTCAAATCCTTTCTTCTCCGCCAGAAAAAAGCACTGCGAAAGCAGTGCTTTTTTCAATGATGTTTGCCTTCGGCAAATGATGCTGGGCTTTGCCCAATGATGACGGCTACGCCTAATGATGCGTGGCTTCGCCACATTTTGGGGCAAACATCGCATCATTGCGACCAACGGGAGCAACATCATATTTGCGAAGCAAATGCATCATATCGCCGTAAGGCGATGCATCATTAAGATATATAAGATTTCGCCTTGATTTATTTGTGAAATTGTGATATAATAAACTCACCGACAAACAATAATTTGATTCATGGAGGCATTTGATATGAAAAAAGATATATTCAACGGAAATATTAAAAAAGAGTATATCAACTATGTAAAGTTTTCTTTAGCTTTTGCTTCTATACTATTCTTCATTTTCTTCATTTTCTTTTTATTGTTCGCTTTGTTATATGAAAAAATAGAATATGCCGCAAGAATAATGATGTTTATTTTCTCCGGATTGTGTTTTCTTGCCTCATTCTTATATCCAACAGTATCAATTTATTCGATAAGAAATTATTCGAAACATCCCAAATTAGCCAAATCAATGATTAAACCATTTGTTTTTCAAGATTTTGATACAAATATACTGCGATACATTATAGAAAGGGACGCTAAGAAAAGTAGAAAAAAGTAAATCCGATTCCAATTTGTCGAGCGAAGGCATAGAATAAAAAAGCAGACACCTTTTGTTCGTTTTTACCCCTGTTTAGACACCTTTTATCACGTTTAAGGCAAAAAGAAAGATACGGAACCTCTGTGCCGCAGCTCGCGGAGCGAGCGTCGGTGCAGATAATCGAGTAAAGCCGAGTCTGTGCTTGCACAAGCGAGCCGCACGAAGATTGCTCCCGCGGTGGCTCGGCGTCAGCCGAGCATAGTGCGTAGCACCGAGGGTGTTTTGCACACTCGCACCGCATAGGGAGTAAGGTTCAAATATCACCGCAATTCTGCTACAAAGGGATTGCGGTTTTTGTGTTTTTGTGGTATAATATCATTGTAAGAACAAGTCATGGTGAAGGGACGGTGTTTTCATTGTCAAAAGATTTTTTGTGGATAACGAATAAAGAAGAAAACATACGCTTTTATTCAAATTCCGCCCCAAAATCCAACCTTTCGCTTCATTTTGCATCTGCTATTGATCACGGCACAAAGAAAAACATTTGCAGATTTGTTCGCTATTTAAGGCAAGAGTTTTTCTTTCCGATAAGATGCAATGTTTATTTTTGCAATCAAGAGAAGTTTCATTCCTCAAAGGGAGGCTATTGCTACGGCATCTTTTACTCTAATGAGGAAAGCGCCGGGCGCATTTATCCGCAGATATACATACCTGCAAATATGGATTTGTTTTCCGTTTATCATTCGCTCTCGCACGAGCTAACACATTATTTTCAGTGGTACTTTTTAGACGATAACAAAAAAGGTGATCGCTCACTTGAAATCCAAGCATCAAAATATGCAACTCGAATTTTAGAAGATTATTGTAATTACCATTGTAAAGAGCCTGACAGTTCATGCCAAGGTTGCCACGGACAATAAATTTTGTATCAAAATTACAGTCATTAGCCAAACAAAAACCGCAATTCTGATACAAAAGGGTTGCGGTTTTTGTAATTATATGATATAATATACTTATCAAACGAAAGGAGTCTCCACTATGAAATTTTCAGAACTCGATACCGCCGTCCAAGAAAGCATAATTGATTTGCTGAACAATCATATTGCATCCAGTGCTGATATTTTGAAGCAAGACCGATGTTTGATTCCTATGCTTATGATTCCCGACTCAAATCAGCTTGTCAGCCTGCAATCAAGAGATGGCTCTATCGATGTTGATAGGGCGTACGCTGCTGTCGTTGGAAAACTGAAAAACGAGGCTTTTACATATGCTTTGTTTTCTTATAGCACACGAATTGGATTGGCGGCAGGCGGCGAAACGGATGCTTTGAAAACTTATATTTTTACACAAAATGGAATAGAGGTCTCCTTTTATACGCCTTTTACGGTCAAAGGACTTTTCAAAAAAACGATCAATGTTGAAAAGTCGATTTTGGCAGAAATAAAAGAACATATTTTTGATTGAACCTTGTATCAAAATTACAGTCATTAGTCAACAAAAACAGAACATTTGTCTACCGACAAATGTTCTGTTTTT
>JAZQYD010000014.1:0-6184 GCA_045633405.1 Eubacteriales bacterium
AGTGTTTTTTCGGTGGAGGAATTAAAGATTCACCGAAGCCAAGCGAAGAAGAAATTGCAGACCCCCGAGCCCGAGGCTCTGACCGTATAATAAAAAACAACGTAAGGAGAATTATAATGGCTAAAATGACAAAGGAAATACTGGAAAAGGAATATTCGGGTAACGCCTTCCTCACGAAGATAGATCCCCTCATCCTCAAGCTTGTCCTTGCCAATAGAGAATATATGAAGCTGGCGTTTGGCGAGAACGTAGAGTATGAGAGACTCTTCGAGCAGATACTCCTCTGCCCCGAGACCGAGGAGATACTGTATGAGGCACCCGAGAAGAAGCCTTATTACGAGCGTGGCTCACGCCCCATACTCGAGGCGGCGGTTGAGGAGGCTACGAAGGGCTGTGTGACCGAGCGTGAGATCGCCCTCGGACTTATGTCCTACATTCGTGACCTCAGGAAAAAATCGCACGGCTACGACTATTTCTACGGTGGCACCGAGGAGGAGCTCATCAAGAAGGGTGAGAGATACTGCGAGAGAGTAGCGAGGCTGATGTGCGGTCTTTGCGAGATTGCAGGTATCCCTGCAAGAACGATATTCCACGTCTCGGGCGGTCACCTCACCAACGAGATATTCATCGAGGGCAAGTGGTCGTTTATCGACCCGAGATTCGGCGTCTTCTATATCGGTGAGGACGGTAAGATGATGTCCGTGGTCGAAATAATGCGTAACAGAGAGGCTATCTTCAACCAGCCCGACTGGGTATACGCATACGAATCCGACGAGAGCACTACCGAATTTAAGTGTCAGCAGAATCACGATTTCTACTTCCACCCCCGTGAGCTTCAGCTGATATCCTATTACTCGCTTGCGGATAAGGACAAATACCACTTCGAGTGGACGCCCAGTGCGGCATTCAGGATGCCCGTAAGAGATGAGGCATACAAAGAATACGCAAAGCTGAGGCAGGAATATTTCGCAGCCAACAAATAAAAAACCGACAGGGGCATTGTTATACGCAGTGCCTCTTTTTTTGTTTATCTGAATTATAAACGGTACGTCCTCACCGCTCTATCGTCATAGGTGCGATAGAGGTAGGTCATATTCTCGAGATCCATACACGAGGTGTAGACGGTATATACCTCCTCGCCCTTCTCCGTCAGGACACACCCGCGAGGCACCTCCACTGTGTCGGCTATGTGAAAAAAGCGTGACACGGGGTCGCCGTGCGAGGAAATATGTCGCTTAACAAAATCCGCTCTGACAAATCTTGACGTGCTCGACCAGTCTCCGGGGAGCCCCATGGCTCCCATACCGCGGGAATAAACGTTTACGCAGTGTCTCCCCTCGGGGTGCTTGTTGGTAAGTGAGAGATAATCGCCAAGCCGTGATAAATGATAATCGTAATGCGGTGCGTTAGTCATCACTCCTACCTCCTTGTCATAGATGAGAAGACCTCCGTCGCACGGCTCGACTATAAGAGAACGGTCTCTGTCCGCTATCATATAGTGAAGAGGCGTTGCGGGATACCCCTCTGAGAAGGAGTCGCCCGTAAGATTTACCCGAGAAAGACACGCCTCCGCCTCGGAGAGGTCACGGCACTCGCCGAGAATATAGGGTATAAGTTCAAACGAGCCCAGATTCACGTATCCTGCGTGCGGAGGAAGATACACCGCCGCTCTCGGGAAATTGAGAGCCGCCATGGCGAGTCCGCACTCATTCATCGCATCGTAAAAAAGCGGCACGCCCCCTACCGTGTGAGCCATGCCGCCCACTCTGTACTTGTTTTTCTTCCTTCCAAAATGGATGTATTCCCTTTCATCTCCACGGTCTGATACTGTAAAATCCTCGCCATACGTCCCTTCGAGGTCTAGTGTCCTGCCGAATACGGCACCTACCTTGTTATCAAATATCGCAGTACACATATTTTCTCCTTTTTCTTTTTTCTTACCTTATCCTTATTTCTCGACGTCTATACAAAAATGTTTTTCGCCGATTAAAAGAGGGGTATTAGTAACATAATAAGAAAAAAGAAAGGAGATTTAGAAAATGATCGAACAAGACACAATAAAGCTGCTCCGCGAATGCGATGCGGGAGTGAAGATGGGAATCGACTCCATCGAGCAGGTAAAAAAGCACGTAGGAAGCAACGAGATGAGGAGCATGCTCGAAAAATCTCACTCCCTGCACGAGAGGCTCGATGCGGAAATTCAGGCGAGCCTCGCACGCTTCCACGATAGCGGAAAATCCCCAAACCCAATAGCCAAGGGCATGTCCTGGCTTAAGACTGGTATGATGCTCACTATGAACGAGTCGGATAAGACGATAGCCGATCTTATGACCGACGGATGCAACATGGGAGTGAAGTCGCTCTCCGAATATCTTAACAAATACAAGGCGGCAGACGAGTCGTCGAAGGACATCGCCAAGAGGCTTATCGAGGCGGAATGCGAGCTCGCAGAGGGGATGCGTGCTTATCTTTAGTTAAATGTATTCGCTCTATTGACATTGGTAAATAGGGCTGGTATAATGGAAGAAAAAGTCACAAGGAGCCACCTATGATCTTCGCTACCACCCTCAGATACGTGAGCATGAACCCCGGTCCGTGGCAGGACAGATTCTATATAATGAAGGATTACCTCGATATGGCAAGGGAGCTCGGTATCGGGCTCATATCGGTGCTCTCGGCAAATGAGTGCGAGAGGATAGCCGATCTATGTGACGGACTCATCGTCCCCGGCTCCGGCACAAACATCGACCCCACCTACTACGGCGGTGAGCCATTCGATCCCCAAGTCCCCGTTGATGAATTCGCTCTTGACAGACTCCTTATCGATGCCTTTGTGAAGCGGGGCAAGCCCGTCTTCGGAATCTGCGGAGGTCTTCAGGCGATAAACGTGTATTTCGGCGGAACGCTCAAGGAGCTTGACGATGCGGTAGCACACAGACGTGACGAGCTGAAAACGCATGAGGTGAATATAGCGGAGGGCTCCTTCGTCTATGACGTATTCGGAACAGAGCGTGCTCTTGTCAACTGCTATCATAACTGGGAGATCGACAGAGTCGGCGAGGGACTTACGGTAGTCGCACGCACCGACGACGGAGTTATCGAGGCTATTGAAAGCAAGGCTCTTCACGTCTACGCCACCCAGTGGCACCCCGAGCAGTCCTACCACACGGGCAACTCGATAGAGCATAAATTCTTCGAGAACTTCATCAAAATAGCGAAAGAATGTAAAGTCTGATTTACAAATAGGCATAATTTTAGGGAGAAGCAACTGCTTCTCCCTTTTTGTTTTATTTTTCAGATAAAAGCCTGCGTCACCCGAACACGAGTGTTGTCAGCTCGCCCTCGGTCATACCGAGGATATAGTCTCCTATCGGATGAGGAAGGGTTATCTCATCGCCCTTCGCAAGTCCGGAGAGAGCCTCCTCGAGCTCACTAACAGGTCTTTTACCAAAGAAGTCGCCGACAATACGAGCCGAGCTTACTTTCTCACCCGACATATCGAGGTGCATCTCCACTCTGCCGAAGTCATATCTCTTCGACCTCACAGTATGATAGCGGGATGCAATGCCCTCATCCGGTATGAGCCACTCACGCGACGTGTTACGCTCACGTATCTTCTCTATTTCACCGAGGTCATCTGCATCTAAGGCAAGCCTCTCCATACCGTATTTCTCCTCTACCGACGCAAGTATCAGGTCAGCAAGGGCGGATGCAGACGGCACTGCAGGAAGAAGCTCACGGAGATTAACCACCCTCGACCTCACCGAGGCAAGGGCGTGTGCACGTATCTTCTCCTTATCAACAAGAAGTGCCCCCTCAAGGACGGTGATATCGGTATCGAAGAGGAGCGTGCCGTGGTGGAGGACTCTATCTCCCTCGATACACTGAGCGTTGCCCGAGAACTTCCGTCCGTCACATTCAAGATCGTTTCTTCCCGAGAGCACCGCAGTGACTCCAAGCTCCCCGAGTGCATCGATGATGGGTCTTGTAAACCGTGCGAAATCTATCTCGCCGCCACCGTTACCGATAAAGGTATAGTTCAGGTTGCCGAGATCGTGATAGACGGCACCTCCGCCCGTCAGGCGTCTTGCAACACGGATATTCTCCCTCTCGGTATACTCGAGGTTGACCTCTGCTTTAATATTCTGATTTTTTCCTATAACGACGGTACGCTCGTTCTGCCAGAGCATAAAGACGTCGTAATTCTTTCTTCGGAAAAGGTATTCCTCGACCGCAAGATTATAATACGGATCGGTACTCGTAAGACGTAAATACTTCATTTTTCTCCTAACAGAAAGGGGCCATCGGCTCTCGGCGAAGAACCGGGAAACGACAGCCCCAAGGCTTTATTTAATTATTTTTGATTAAAGACCGAGCTTTGCACGCTCAACCTTCTCGATGTCGGTGAAGTTGTTCGAGGGAACGTAGCCGGGAATGGGCATGATCTTCTCGTGAAGAGCATCGATGATCCAATCAGCCTGAGGGAAGAAGTGCTTCTCAAGCTCGAATGCGGGAGTGATCCAGTTACGGGATCCTACAACTACTGCGGGACCGTCAAGGTAATCGAAGCACATCTCGGTGATGTTGGAAGCCATATCTCTCATTACGGAGTTTCTCTCGCACGCATCGCCTACGAAGAGCACCTTACCGGTCTTCTTAACAGACTCGATAACCTTCTCGTAGTTGAAGGGAACGATGGGGCGTGCATCGATGATCTCAGCGGAGATGCCATACTGCTCCTCAAGTATCTTAGCTGCCTCAAGAGCTCTGTAAAGAACTGCACCGATAGTAACGATGGTAACGTCCTTACCTGCTCTCTTGATGTCGGGCTCACCCATAGGAATCTCAAAGTGACCGGTGGGAACACCGTCCTCAAGGAACTCCTCGCCGATACCGTAAATTCTCTGAGACTCAAAGAATACAACGGGGTCGGTACCCTCAAGAGCGGAGGTCATAAGACCCTTAGCATCCGTGGGAGTTGCGGGGAATACAACCTTAAGTCCGGGGATATGTGAGCAGAGTGCGGTCCAATCCTGAGAGTGCTGAGCACCGTACTTGGAACCAACGGAAACACGGAGAACGATAGGCATCTTGAGAATACCTGCACTCATTGCCTGCCACTTAGCCATCTGGTTGAAGATCTCGTCTCCTGCACAGCCGATGAAGTCAGCGTACATAAGCTCAACGATCGCACGGCCGCCGCACATAGCATAACCTACTGCAGAGCCAACGATAGCGGACTCGGAGATGGGAGAGTTGAAGAATCTGTGATAAGGAACAGCCTCGGTCATCTTCTTGTATACACCGAAGGCACCGCCCCAGTCACGGTTATCCTCACCGTACGCGATGAGGGTGGGATCGTCATAGAACTTGTCAATGATCGGCTCAAAGAGACCGTCGCAGATGTTGTACATCTTCATCTTGGATACGGGCTTGCCGTTCTTATCCTTAGCGGTACGAACCTTACCTGCGATCTCCTTAACACGGGGGCACTCCTCCTTGGGCATGAGCATCTCAGCCTCACGGGAAGGATCGAGGCTCTTAACCTTCTGGTTAGAGAACATGATGGAGGAAATTGCATCGGGCTCCTTGTTGAGATCCATTCTGGGAGAGATATCATCGTTGATAGCGAGCTTCATGATCTCTGTCATACGTGCAGTGATCTGCTCGTGCATAGCTGCGAACTCTTCCTCTGTTGCTACCTTGCCGAGAATGAGCTTGGTCTTGAACGCGAGGATCGGATCTGCTGCCTTCCAAGCATCGATCTCCTCCTGAGTACGGTAGGTAGACGAGTCGGAGGGAGAGTGTCCGGATACACGGTAGGTAACAACGTCAAGAAGTGCGGGACCCTTGCCCTCAAGAAGGAGCTTCTTCTTTCTGGTAACAGCATCGATAACTGCAAGAGGATCGTAGCCGTTTACACGCTCTGCGTGCATCTGATCGGGGTTGAAGCCTGCACCGAGACGTGCAGCCATGTCAAAGCCCATGGTCTCGCCTCTGGTCTGGCCGCCCATACCGTAGTGGTTGTTGAAGACGTTGAAGAGGATGGGAAGACCGCCGTTCTCATACTTGCCGTCCATACCCCAGAGCTTGGTGATCTGGTCCATGGAAGCGAAGTTAAGAGACTCGAGAACGGGTCCGCGTCCGGTTGCACCGTCACCGCAGTTGGAGATGATGATACCGG
>JAZQYD010000015.1:0-12993 GCA_045633405.1 Eubacteriales bacterium
CGTAGGAGGTGCCGTTCACTACGATAGTGCCTTCATAGCCCTCGGCGATATTGAAGCGGAGCTTGAAGCCCGAGGCGAGGTCGAGCTGTGCACCCTTAATAGCGGCGGGCACGGTAGCCACGCCTGCATCGGCGGTGAAGCTGTCGAATGCGACACCCTCGAATGCGGGTGCATCCTTACCTGCGTATTCATATGCTGCCTTCACGTAAGCCATTGCTGCGGAAACGAGTGCCTTGGCATCATCGCTTACCGACTCGGATTTCACAACCGTCTTCGCATAAGCGAGAACGGAATAAGCGATATCGTAGGTATAGGTTACACCGTTTACTGTTACGGTAACGGTAAGGGTGACGGTATCTGCCGCAGTGTCGGGGCGGATATTACGGATAACGTACTTGTTCTTACCCTCGAAGACGGTGAAGTCAACCTTCTTGCCGTTAACAAGGACGGAGTCAACAACGTCGGGGTTAGCGAAGAGGTTAAGCTGGAAGTCGGTGTAGAGGGTCAGGTTAGCCTGAAGATCGCCCGCCTTAAGGGGAGTCTTGCCCGTCATATAGGTAACACCGTCTATACCGCTGACCTTCATAAGCTTCTCACCCTCAGCGACGAGGAGCTTGATGTTATCGGTATTCTCGCTCATTACTGCGTTGATATAGAGCAAGGGCTCGGATGCGAATTTGGTATTCGACATAATAACGGTCTCACTGCCGGGAAGATCTGTCTTTACGCCAAGGACACAGTTGGAGTTGACTACACAGTTCTCCATGTAGAATACGAAGTAGGAATCCTTCGTCGAGCCGTTGTCCTCGGAGTAAATGACGGAGCCGCTACAATTGAAGGTCGAATTTTTCGCATAGTAGTTAGCCATATCAAGTCTCATATCCGCCTCGAGATACATTCTCGAAGCATAGATAGCGTTGATGGTGGAGTTCTCGATGATAACACCCTTTTTCGTATTGCTCTTCTCAAATGCGAGTGCGATACCGTGGGGAGCATTGAAGGTAGAATTCTTAACTACCCAAGTACCCGTGTAGATACTGCAAGCAAGACCCGTGCCGCTATAATTAACGGTAACGTTATCGAAGGTAAAGACGGAATCCACATGTCCGCCGCCGTACCAGGGCTGGCCGCTCTGTGCCTCGAAGGTACCGTTCTGCCAGGTCACGGAGTAGAAGTTGTTAGCACCGCTATAATAGTTACTGAGGTTGAATCTCGTACCGGTAGGCAAGGTCATTACCGTACCTCCGAGATCAACGGTGATGACGGAGCGTGCCGAGCTGTGGTTGTCAAGCGATTCGGTAACGATAGAATCCTGAGCCATAACGATCTTACCCTGATCGGGAATCCTCTTAAGATCAGCGGATGCGAATTTCACAAGACCGTCTTCGTTCTTATTGGCAAGATATCCGATACCGATATTCGAGCCCTTCTCGAAGATATAGTATCCGTCGTTCACGCTGTCCACGGAGAGAAGAACCTCGTACATAGTGGACTTCTCGTTCGGGCTTAAGAAGAGGGTTGCACCGTTAACAAGAGTGTCACCGACGTATACCTTACATCTTGCGTCACCGGTCTTAAGCACTACGGGCTCCTTATATACTGCGGTCTTAGCCGCTACGGATGCCTCGTAGTCAATAGCGGTAAAGGTATACTCACCGAGGGCGGCAGCTATATCCTTAGAGAGCTCGCATCCCTCTTCAATATTGATACGCTGAAGCTTTTGGAAGTTGCTGTACTCACTGTCTGCATTCTCAATATATCTGAAGTTCTCCTCGAGAGCCAAGAATGCGGGTATACGGCCTGCCGAGGTGGTGGTGATGGAGGAATCCTTATCAATGTTGACCGTCCAATCGGGATGATAGCCCCAAGTGCTCTCTGCGATGGTGAAGAGTGCCTTGTTGAGGTGGGCATTGATAACGAAATCGGTATTGATGATGTTGACTGCGGTAGGCTGGTTCTTTCCGCTGCCGTTGAGGCAGAAGTAGTTGTTTGCACCGTTGAGATATACGGTACAGTTCTCATAGCGGAGGTCGGTACAGCCGTAGCCGTAGCTGATATTCGAGCCCGTGGTTACGTCGATGATAAGGTTGCGGAAGGTGACGTAGGATACGGGTCTGTAATAGAACTGATGATGTGCGTGGTTGAGAGTACCGTTCTCGATTACAAGTCTTACACCGTCAAGAACCTGAAGTCTGTTTCTAGTGGTAAGAGAGTAGCCTGCGAGGTCGACAGTAAGATTAACGTTACCCGAGAGGATAAGCTCGTTTGTCTCATAGGAAACGTCGCCGAAGAAGCGGACGTAGCCTGCGGATGCGATATTCTCTGCGATAAGCTCGCCCGAATACTCACCGATAGGATTCTTGCCTGCCTCGTAATCAGCCTTGGATGCCCAGGTAGCATAAAGCTTATCCGCCGCAGGAGTATAGAGAACACGCCACTCGAGGGTGGACTCAGCCATCTTTCTGTCATCGGCCGCGAGGTAAACGGTTGCCTTAGCGGTATATACGCCGTTAGCGGTAGCGGTATTGCCCTCGTATACGACGTAGTAATAGGTATTGTCAAGCTGTCCTTCCTTGAGGGTGACGCTCGCCTTACCGCCTACAAGGGAGATGGGTGCGTTATAATCCCACTCAAGAGTCTCGGGAATAGGAGGCATCTCGGGGGAGTAGATCTCCCACTCAATAGTCGCGGTGCGTACTACCTCGCCTGTCGCAGTTACGCTGACGGTAACGGTAGCTACGTACTTGCCCGAGCCTACAAATGCGTTATTCGTATAGGTAACGGTGTAGTAGTCGAGGTCGATCTGACCGGGAAGAAGCTCTACCTTGTGCTCCTTACCGTTGAACGCGAAGGATTCCTTATAATCCCACTCAAGGGTCTCGGGGAGAGTCTTATCGATGATTCTGAGCTCATAGAGGTCGCCCGTATACTTGATAACGTACTCGAGGCCCTCGTCGGTGGTCTCGCCTGCCTTAGTGAAGATGAACTCACAAACGTCGTCGCCCTCAGCCTTAAGTGCAAGGTCGGAGACGGTGCCGTCAGCATTCTTCACCTTGGAGAGGTACTTGGTACCGAGCTCGAAGGAGGAGGTGAAGCCCTCTTCTACGATGAGCTTGTTGGTATTGTTTCTATCAAACACGTAAGCAGCACTCTCTAAGCAGGAGATAAGAACGTCTGCCGTGATATTACCCGTGATGGACGAATCCTTATCAAGGGTTATTATGAAGTAGTCGGTAGAATCGGTCGTAGCGTGGAGTCTGAACAGACCCTGTGCGGGATCGATACCGCCGTTTACGATAATATCGGTGTCCTCGAATCTAATTTCACAGCGAGTGCCGGATACGGGGTTACCGCCGAGCATGAAGTAGGAGGATGCGTGATTCAATTCAAGGATACAGTGACGGAAGGTCCACTTATCGGGGGATGCACCGTAGCCCACTACGTAATAGTTGTTCTTGATATGAAGGTTTTCGAAGGTGATTACCGCATAAGCACGGAAGTTGAACTGCTGCTCGTTGAGAAGAGTACCGTTCTTAATGGTAAGGTCAACCCTTGCGTTGGTTGCACCGAGACCGCTCTTGGTGGTAAGCTGATGTCCTGCAAGGTTGATGACGAGCTTACAGTTAGCATTAGGATGAATCTTATCGGTTGCGACGAGATCCTTGAATACGTGAACGTATCCGCCGCCTGCTACGTCAGCATTCATAAGCTTATTGCTCGTGAAGGAAGCGATGGGAGCGAGGCCCTTATTGAAGGCCGCCTCATTTGCCCAAAGGGCGTAGGTAATATCGGAATTATTGCACTCCCAAGAGCCTACGGGTGCATAGTAGCCGCCTACGGGGAGGTCTACCGTGCCGTCGGGAACGTAGATGGAGTACTCCAAGCCGTTATTAACGTACTCAACCTTACCGTCAATGGCGTAGGTCGTTCCGGGCTTAACTACTGCCATCAGGCAGATGCCGCCATTTGCGGGCTTGGTCACGCCCTCCTTAAGAGAGGTAAGGCTATCGCTAAGCTCGTAGAAGTCGTAGGTGAAATCGGGAATAGCACCCTCGGAGAAGGTGAAGCCCTCCTCGAAGAGGATTCTCTGCTGCAAGGTCATCTTACGTGATGCAACGGTAGTCTGTACGGACTCGAGGCAGCTGACCCACTTGGAGATATTTCCGTTTATGGAGGAGTTCCTATCGAAGAGGATAGTCCACTTGGTCTCTCCGTAGTAGGACTCGCTGATCTTGAATAATCCGTACTCGCTGACGGAAGCGTTAACGAAGACGTCGGTATTCTCGAACTTCATAAGAAGGTCGGTAGACTTATTACCGTAGGTAAGGAATACGAACTGACCTGCAGCGTTGAGCTCGAGCTTCGAGTTACGGTATATTATTCTGCTGGCACCCCAGCCGTAGCCGAGAGAGCCTGAGGTACTGATGAAGTGACAGTTATCTACTGTGAAGTAAGTGCCTGCTCTCGCATGGAGCTGTCCTCTGTTATAGACAGTACCGTTAGCGAGGATAAGGTGTCTTCCCTCCTCAACGAGAGTACCTGTCGGAAGGGTTATCGCCTTACCGCCAAGGTTAACCTTAAGGTCGACGGTTACGGGCTTGATCTTCTCGCCCGTGATCTCCTGATATACGTGAACGTAGCCGTAGCCTTCTACGTCAGCGTTAAGAAGAGTGGTGCTTGTCGACTCCTTCACGGGTGTGTTACCTGCGAGGAAGTCAGCCTCTGTATTCCAGATAGCGTAGGTTACAGCCTCGTCCTCGGGAACGTAGGTGCCCTCGGGCTGAGTGTAGGTGCCTGCGGGGGGCTCGGGGATAACGATCTCGCCTGCCGCACCGCGGGACTTGATAACCTTGACGGTCTCGCCGTTAGGAACAGCGTCAACGTAAGCGTAGGTACGTCCTGCCTCGGTGAAGGTAGGAGCGAGCACTCTCTCGCCGAGAGAGTTTACGTACTCAACCTCTTCCCAGCCCGACTGAACCTCGAGCTTAACGGTAAGGGGCATATTGAAGAGCTTTCTTGTAGTACCGTCGGAATTGGTAAGAACGGTATCAAGGGGAAGACCGTCGGCGGTCACGTCAGCCATAGTAACGGATACGTAGTAGGCACCGTCAGCGGTGGTGTAGGCGTGTGCCTCGGAGTTCTGTCTTTCTCTTATGTACTTGGTAGCCTCGGAGTAGGTAGCAACCCAGAGCTTGTTCTCGTTCTGGTATGCCTGCATCTTAGCCATGATGATGGAGATATCATCTACGGTGATATCGAGGTTCTCGCCGTCAACGATACCGTGAGCGGAGCCGATGAACCAACCGCCCTCGGTAACGCACTTATCGAGGTATGCAAGGATATTCTCAAGGGTGATATTCTCATAGCCTTCAACGTAGCTCTTCTCGGGCTGTACTCTTATGGAAATAGATCTGTACCATCCACCGAGAGTGGTAGTGTCACAAGCAGGGTCAAGACCCATCATCTTACCCTTTAATGAGTTAGTAACAAGCACGCATCCGCCGTTACCTCTGTGGGCGTAGAAATACTTAGCTATTTCTTCAAGACCCTTTTGGGTATATCCACTATAGGGTGTACCGTACGCAAGGCAGTCGTAATCGGGGAAATACTTACGGAGGTCATCAAGAGATCCGCCGATCTCTCTATCCATAAACGCCTGATCCTCGTTCTCGGGGTGCTTAGCGTCTATATAAGCGTGAGAGTAGGAATGGCTCTCGGGCTCAAGGTAGCCTGCAGAGAACACGTTGTTCCAATAAACTGCTTCGGTCTCGTTAAGCTTATTGGTGATCATGATGAGAGACGCCTTACAGTCGTACTCTGCACAAAGCTCGTTAAGCGCGTTAGCAGTACCCTTAAGACCGTCGTCGAAGGTAAGGGTCGCGATAGCTTTAGCACCGCCCTTAACCATAGCGAGCTCGGCGTTAGCGGTATAAGTGGGAAGCTCTGCTTCTCTGTTGGAGATGAGAACCGCACCGGAGTTGGGAACGATCTCAGCGTAAGCGTAGGTCTTACCGCCCTCGACGAAGGTGGAGACAACGGTGGCGGTACCGTTCAGGCTTAAGCGAACGTTCTCCCAGCCCTCGGGAATCTCGATCTTAACGGTAAGGGGCATATCGAACACCTCGGGATCAAGGGGAAGACCGCCGGGGGTAGTATCATTCATAGTAACCTCAACGTACATACCGTAGGCATTGGAATACTGTCTTACGGTAGAGGACTCATACTCACGGAGATACTTGGTAGCATCACCGAAGGTAGTGACCCAAAGGACACCCGAATCCTGGTACGCCTTCATATCAGCAAGGAGGATCTCGAGGGTCTCGGTGGAGATCTCGTAGTTACCCTTGCCTATCTCGGTGCCGACGATGTTATGTACGCCCGAGATGAACCAACCGCCATTCTCGACGCAGGTAGCAAGATAGGTTCTTGCTGCCTCGATCTTAGCCTCGCCGAGCCAGATGCCCTGAAGTCTGTTCCAGTTCATGGGGTTGTCACCCTCCATGGGGGTGAGGGTCTGCATATTGCCTGTGGCAACAGAGCCGTTACGAACAGCGTAGAAGGTCTCGGCAAGAAGTGCCTTAGCCTCTGCATCATAGCTGCCGCCGGGAACGGCGAATGCGATAGCGTCAACCTCGGGGAATGCATCGGTGAGCCACTCCTTCGAGCCGACGATCTCTCTCTGTCTATTTTCATCCGTGTTGTTTACGGGATTGTAGTCGGAGCTGGAGGGATCAGCTATATAGAGATGGCTGTAAGAATGGCTCTGTACCTCGAGGTAGCCATCCTTCATCATATCTCTAAGCTGAGAGATGGTGGAATAACCGTTGGTGTAAGGTGCGATACCCATAATTCTCGAGGGTACGACCATGAGTGTTCCTCTTAAGTTGTATTTCTCAAGAAGAGGAAGAAGTGCCGAGGAGCTTGCATGTACTCCATCGTCAAAGGTCATAGTAGCGATAGCGGATGCTCCGCCCTTAACCTTCATGATCTCTGCCTTATACTCGGTCTCAGGAGACTCTTCAGCCGCTGACGTGAAGGGGATCATCAGCATCGACGGGAGAATCATCGCAAGAGTGAGAACTAAGCAAAGAAGTCTTTTAAAAAGCTTGTTCATTTTTTTCTCCTTTTTCCGTCCTTTTTGGGACGAAGTTTTTATTTGAAGCTTTGAAGATAATAAAAATCAGGATAGGGGGAGGGGCGTCTCGGGGACACCCCTGCTTAGGACCGGAATATAATTCCGCGGTGCTTGTTTTTTTGCGTTTCTTTGGGTAGGAAAAATCGAGCAAGATGGAGTGGCTCTCGCCTCGCCGGAGGTAGAAGTCTTTCTCAAGTGGGCGAGAACGCTACATGTTGCCGATTATTACACCGATTTGGGTAGGGAAAATCGAGCAAGATGGAGTGGCTCTCGCCCCGCCGGAGGTAGAAGCCTTTCTCAAGTGGGCGAGAACGCTACATATTGCCGATTTTTACACCCAAATCACCACTCGAACAAATTGATATTGGGCGTATCACCCTGACTTGTGGATATTACGTCCTTCTCGTCTGCCAACGTAAGGAGAACCTCGGGGGTTTCGTATATTTTCTTCATTTTTATTTCTCCTTTCGATCAGTTAGCCGCCTTGTATGCGTTAGCGTATGCGGCGTAGTCATAAAGTGCGTTTGCGAGAGTCGCAAGCTTCGCATTTCCCGATACATTCGCAAAGGCTACGTAGTTAGCGAGGCTGTATTCGCCCGTCACGCCGTCAGCGGTGATGACTACGGGGGTATTATAGAGTGCGTATGCTCTCATATTTACCTCGAAGTAGGTGATGCCGTTATACGCACCGTTAACTACCTCGTAGGAGGTGCCGTTCACTACGATAGTGCCTTCATAGCCCTCGGCGATATTGAAGCGGAGCTTGAAGCCCGAGGCGAGGTCGAGCTGTGCACCCTTAATAGCGGCGGGCACGGTAGCCTCCTTGGCACTGACGGTGAAGCTGTCGAATGCGACGCCCTCGAATGCGGGTGCATCCTTACCTGCGTATGCATATGCCGCCTTCACGTAAGCCATAACCGAGGAGACGAGCTTCTTCGCATTCTCATCGTCACCGAATGCGATGACCCTCTCGGAATAGGTGAGGATCGAGTAGGAGACGGGGATGATATAATCGCTCTCGCCCTCAGTGACGTAGATGATAAGATTTATCGCATCTGCCGCAGTGTCGGGAGTGATACCCTTGACGGTATACTTCTCTTTTCCGTTATAGTCTATCTTCTCGAGGGCTGATCCGTCCTTGGTGATAGAGGTAACGGCACCGGGATTTGCAAAGATATTAAGCTGAAGATCGGTGTAGAGTGTGAGGTTAGCCTGGAGGTTATCTCCCTTAACGCTATTCGGAATAGATGCGGTTACGTAGTAGCCGTCAAGAACCGTAAATGCGGAAGCCTTATCGCCCGTTACGGTAGCGGAGGCGGTGCCCGACTGACTTACGAAGGGAGTTCTGTAATCGGGGAGTCTGACGCCGTCCTCGATAACAACCTCAAGATTCTTTACACCCGAGCCTGAAATATTGATTGGCGAATAGCCTGCGGTGAAGGTGGTGCCGCTCTTGAAGATAACCCTGACGTTATCCTCAACGTCCGCGTGCGACCAGCTGATGGGGCTGACCTTATTAAAGGTACAGTTATCGAATACGAATTCACGCACTCCGCCGCCGGCACAGTAGTTGCCTACCATCTTAACGTCGAAGCCGCCTCCAATTACAACGGAGCCGGTATTCGAATAGAAGTTTACGTTAGTGAAGGTGATGGACTTAGCACCGTACTCGGTGAAGAGTGCCGTTACCGACCAGATATCGATATTCTCGAAGACTACGATAGAGCCCGGACGGTTCTGAATGACGTTCGCCATATTGTCGAAGTCGAGAACGCCTCGCTTATCGGGATTTGTGTTGATGAATTTAACAACTCTCTCCTTCCACTGTCCCGACATGCTGTAACCGAGCTGGAATGCGGAGCTGCCCGTCTTGGTAAGCGTGCAGCCGTTTAAGTCGAAGGTGACGTTGTTCGAGCTGAGGGTGCTGGGATTCTTCACCTCGGTATCGTGGAAGAACTTGATAGTAGAGCCGTTCACGTTGGTGAATGCACCCTTCTCCTCGGTGCCGAGGGAGGATCCGACGGGCCAGGTATTAAGTATCTTACCCTCCGAGTCAAGCTCGACGAACTGATAGAACGAGCCGAGGTTGGCGATGAGCCTCTTCGACTTGTTATAGCGGAGGTCGCTGCCGTCAAGCTCGTAGTAGGTGGTCTTAGCATTCTCGTGGGTGGTGGGCTCAGCGATGACCCAAGAGAATACTGCATTCGGGTCGGTAGAGCTCTCATGGGTTACGGAGTCGCCTGCCTTACCCGTCTCGGTGTTGATGGGAGTATAGATATACTCGAAGGTGGGCTTCGAATTCTCATAGACGGTGAAGCCGTCCTCCATGATCACACGAACCTTGAAGGTGTTATACACCTTTCCCTCCTTGTAAGCTTCCTCGAGCTTTGCAAATCCGCCCGAATACTTCACGTTCATCGAGGAATTCTTATCGAAGACGAGGTTATATACGCAGTCTCCGTAATTCGACTCGGTGAAGGTAAAGAGGGGGGCTGTCGTCTCGGTGCGGTAGAAGATATCGGTATTCTCGAAGGAGATGAGCGACACCTTATATCCGTTAGATGTGTAGGAGGCACCGAGGGAGATGGAGGTGGGGTTCAGCATATAGAGTGTCGAATCCTTGAACCTCCAGAGGTCGGGGGCACATCCGTAGAAGGAGCCGCCCTGCTGGATAAAGAGCACCTTGTCAAAGATGACCTTGGTATCGGCTCTGAACTGATACTGGCTGGTGCTCGAGCCGAGGGTGGTATGTATTACGGTACCGTTCTTGACAGTAAGGTAGGAATTCGGATGAGATCCCGACGTACCGCCCGGACGGAGTCCGTAGCCGTTAGTGAATGTGAAGCCTGCGAGGTCGATGACGAGCGACTGCTTATCATCCGTTGCGATCTGACCTTCAGCATCGGAGAGATCCGCATAGAATCTCATATATCCTGCGTTTGCAACGTCTGCGGTGGTAAAGGTGAGAGCCTTGCTCCATGCCACGGGAGCCTTGCCCGCAAGGTAGTCAGCCTCGGAATTCCATACACCGAAGGTGATGCCTGCGTAATCGGCACCGGGTGCCCAGGCGGTGGTCGCCTTCTTCTCGAGCACGATAATACCGTCATCGATCTTGACGTTATTCCACTCGATCATCTCATCGGTACCGGGCTTAACAACCTTGACGCAGAGGTCCTGGTTAGCAAATCCGCCGTCAAAGGAGACGGTGTACCTCGACTCTGCGGTCTGAGTGCCAGTGGGGCCGTACTTACCCGAGGACTGATTGTAGTGCTCTACCATATAGAAGTAACCCTTACCGTAGATGGGAGCGATATTCTCGGAAAGAACACAGCCCTCCTCGAGGATCAGGTTGACGGGGCGAGTGAGGTAAAGAGGAACGTCCTCGGTAGTGCTCACAAAGCCTCTGTTGATGCAGATAAGGGGTGCACGTGCGTCTCTTATAATGCTCGAGTCCTTATCAAATCTGATATTAAGCTCGGGATACTGCATATAGTTACCGTTTACGTTAACACGGAAGAGGTAAGCTTGGGAGTTGGTGGTGATAATATCGGTATTGATGAAGGTATAGATGCAGGGCTCCGCATCCATTGATACGGTGAAGTGAGCGTAGCCCGTGATATTTACAGTCGAGTTCTTGAACTCAACGAGCTTCGCACCGCCGTCATAGTTCATACACGCACCGCCAACGTTATACACAACGTTATCGTAGCGGAGCTCGGAGTTAGCACGGCACTGTACGTTTCCGCTATGGTGGTTGAAGGTACCGTTCTTAATAGTAAGCTTCGCAGTGGTGACAACGCCTGACGCATCACCCGGACGAATGCCATTCGGCGAATCAAGTGCAAATCCGCCGAGGTTGATGACCATAGTCTGATTACGTCCCGTGACGAGCTGACCGTTCGCCAACGTTGTACAGTCCGCAAAGAGGTGGACGTAGTTATTCTTGACGGAGGTGTCGCCTGCGGGAAGGCCTACGTTCTCATGGCTGAGCTCGTTCTCGGTATAGGTAGCGATGGGCTCGTCGCCCCGAAGGAAGGACTCCTCGCTCGCCCACTCAGCGAACTTAATACCCGAGCCCTCGGCGGGTCTCCAGGTGCCCTCGGGCTGAGTGTACGTGCCAACAACGGTCTGATCGTTCTCGGGAGTAGCGTTATAGACGGCTACGTCACCCGAGTTCGGAACAACGTTGATATACGCGTATCTGCCCGCATCGTTGCCACGGGTGAAGACGGTCTTCACGTCTCCGTTAAGAGTGTAGGAGACCTTAGTCCAGCTCGCGGGAACCTCAAGCTTAACGGTGAGGGGCATATTGAAGATATCGGAGGTGAGGGGGAGATTATCGGCAGTAGTCTCTTTCATAGTTATACCGACGTAGCATACCCCGCTCTTCTCATAAGCAGATACGGTGGAGTTCTGTCTCTCTCTTACGTACTTGGCAGCCTCGGTGTAGGATGCAACCCAGAGCTTGCCCTCGTCCTGATAAGCCTTCATGGCATCGAGGATCTCACGAAGCTGAGCGAGAGTAACGTCACCGTTATCGCCGATAGTGTGAGTGAGAGAGGTGAACCAGCCGCCGTTCGCTACGCAGGTGTCAAGGTATCCGATGATCTTCTCAACCGAGTTCGACTGTGAGTAAAGCTCAACGTTCGGCTGTACTCTGACCTGATACATATTCATCCACGAGCCGGGTGTCGTGCCTACGGGAGGATCGACGGACTGCATCTTTCCTCTGTTGCCGGGGATGTAAAGCACGCACTGTCCGTTACGTGCGGCGTAGAAATACTTATTTACCTCCTCGAGGTCACTCGCAGTATAGCTCATGCTGGGAGCGGCAAAGGCGAGTATATCGTATGCGGGGAAGCACTCCTTAAGGAACGTGTACGAGCCGCCTATCTCAGCAGCATACTGCTCGGGGGTGAGCTGTACGTTCTCAAAGTTCTTATGAGTCAAGGAATGGCTCTCGGGATCAAGATTTCCCTCTGCTAAAAGATTGTTCCACTCAGCGGCGGTCTTGCCACCGAGATCCTGATTAAACATAAGCGATGCTCTGAAGCCATACTCCTCGCAAAGCTCGTTTACAATTACAGCGACGTCCCAGATACCGTCGGCAAAGGTCATTGTCGCAATGCCGGTGGCACCGTTGGGTGCATTCATAATTTCTGCTGAAACGGGTGTCATTGTCTCTTCCTCCTCATTATTCGCAAATGCCATAACGGTAAAGACCGCCAGGAGAACAAGCGAAAATACAAGGATGAAGGAAATTATGCCTTTTTTGTTTTTCATAGCCTTTCCCTCTTCTTAATTTAAGATTGAAACAAACGGACAATATCCTATTTTAATTATACATATATGCAGAAAGAAAATCAAGATTTATACAAGAAATAGAGAGAAATGCTAAACAACTGAGCAAGTAATGGTAAATCAAAAGAAGCCTTCCCCGTTTTGGAAAGGCTTCTTCATTTGAATATAGACTATATTCGGGATACCCCTTTGAGTAGGAAAAACCTGTGGAGACGCGGGGCTTCTCGACATGACAAGGTCAAGACACCTCATCCGTCTTTCGCTCCGCGAAATCCACCTTCCCCCGCTGGGGAAGGCTACTCAACGGGCGAAAAATGCCACGTATTACAGATTTCGCACTCATTTGGGTAGGAAAAATCGAGCAAGATGGAGTGGCTCTCGCCTCGCCGGAGGTAGAAGCCTACCTCAAGTGGGCGAGAACGCTACATATTCCCGATTTTTACACCCAAATTACCATTCGAAGAGATCCATGGGGGGCGTATCACCCTGACTTGTGGATATTACGTCCTTCTCGTCTGCCAACGTAAGGAGAACCTCGGGGGTTTCGTATATTTTCT
>JAZQYD010000016.1:0-11664 GCA_045633405.1 Eubacteriales bacterium
AATGTATATTGGTGCAGGCTTTTCTGAAGCATTGACGAACTATCGTCTGAATGCCGCAAAACAATTGATGAAAAGCGATAAGTCTCTGACGATGTCGACTGTTGCAGAATTGGTGGGCTATCGCTCGTATAGCGGTTTTTGGAAGGCATTTAAAAAAGCAAAGTAAACGGGTTTATTCGCAGAAGGATGAAAACGATAGAATAGGTACAGTACCATAACACCTAAAACGAAATAATCCTCGAAAAAAACAGTTGTCCCTATATAAACTCACTCCTGGAGTGTGTTCAAATAGGGACAACTTTTTTCATATATTTTCCTGTTTTGTTGCTTTATGATGCCTTTGCCATCGGCATTTGCGCGGCGCTTAACATATTCTCAATGAAAATTCCATAACCTTCCGCAGGGTTGGCAACTAAAACATGAGTTACCGCGCCGACGAGCTTGCCGTCTTGGATTATCGGCGAGCCCGACATACCTCTGACTATACCGCCCGTTATCGCCTTGAGGGTGGGGTCTGTGACCTTGATCTTGAAGGATTTTGTGCCGTGAGAGGATGTGTCGACCTCTGTTATCTCAATGTCGAATTTTGTCTTCTTGCCGTTTTTGACGGTGGAGTAGATATAAGCCTTGCCGACCTTAACCTCACTCCTTTTACCTATTTCCATAAGACAGCATTCACTGCTGTCAGGGAGCGTTTCGAGCTTGCCGAAAATTCCGCACTCGGTATTAGACCACACGTCCCCGATATCTCTGTCCGTCAGAATTCCCGAGAGCTCACCGGGCTTTCCCGATTCTCCTTTCTTCACACCCTCCAGCATAACTCCGCATACCTCACCCGATCTGATTGGAATGACCTCCCCCGTTTCGGGGTCGCATATGCCGTGCCCAAGTCCTCCAAATTCACCTGTCTCAGGATCAATATAGGTCACCGTGCCTATGCCCGCCGCTGTGTCCTTCAGCCTGATGCCTAGCTTGTATTCTCCGGCCGATTCATGTGGGAGGAGAGTAGTATTCATAATGCTTCCGTTACGCCTTATAATAGCGGAGATCGGCTGTCCGTCCGATTCCTTCATCACACGCTCAACGTCACCGACAGAGCGGATATCATTGCCCTCAAGACGGACTATAACGTCCCCCTCCTTCAGATGCTTTTGATTTCTGCATTCCATTACCGTCACACACGAGGTCTTAACCTGAGCACCGAATATCGTTCCGCCGACAATGACTCTTTTTTCCTCTCCCTGCTTATCCTTTGAGAAGAGCTCGGATATGCGTGTCGATATCTTCACGCCGTCGGTATCTCCCACGGATATGAATGCAGTCTCTTCATACTCCACATCGGCACCCGTGTATACATATTCGCATCTTTTCGGCATTGAAATGAAGCTTGCAGGCAGCAATAAGAGCGAGACAAGCGATAAAAGTCCTTTGAATTTATATTTCATAATACATCCCCTTTTCAACATAGTGCCTCGCTTTTATACGTCAGAGTCCACTGATATGCGAGAAATGCACATTTATACTTTTTGAATGGAGAGGAGTTTATATGTGTAACAAATAAAGGAAGGGTGAGAAAAAGAAAGGAAGCCTCGGATAAACCTTGGCTTCCTATTTTTGTAATGTATTATTTACAAAAAAATATTTTTTCAAATATTTCAACAACCTTGTCGAAGTTGCCCGAGTATATCGGCAGAGTGTTCTTTTTGTCAAACGCTGCTCTGCCTATGATTCTGTCACCTCTGATCTCAATGAAGAAGCCCGCACTCCTTGCCGCTAATGCAATGCTTGACAGCTCTTCGACGGACGGCAGCCCGCAAAAGAAATCCGTCTCGATCCTAAAATGATCCTTGATCGTGATATGAGACTTGATGACCGAGCCCTCTTTCGCGTATTCTACCATAAGCCTCAGCATATATGCGGCATCGTAGAGAGAAATGTTGAGAGTAGCGGTCGTGTCGCCCTCTACCGTCAGTGTGAGAGCGGATTTTAAATATTCGTCCGCAAATTTCTTAAGCGAGCCTGCGAAGCAGTTGGCGGATATACCGACCCTCTCGCTTATGTCGGGTCTTCTTGATGAAATTTTCCTTTGATCAATACTTCGTCTTCTCATTAGTCCATGCTGATTTCGGAATGCACGATCTCATAATATGCATCAGTGAGGATGAGCGACTCCTCAAGATCAGAGCTAACCCCCTCGGTCATCTTGCCTAGAGCATCTGCGAGGAACACGGTTACAACGTCGCTGTAACAGTTGTTGAAATGCTCGAAGCTCTTCTCTGCACGGTAGACGATATAGATCGTATTTTCATTGTCGCCCTGTATTTTTATAGGCTCGGAGACCTCTCCGATACTGAGAGCGAAGGACTTGTCGGTCAGCTCGCTGAAATAGAGGCTGTCGAGGGTGTATCTTGTGAGAAGATAACCGTTCTCCACCTCGCTTGCTGCGGTTGCACTGCTTCCGATTATTACAAGAGCCACAGCACCCTCGCCTCTCGTCGCAGCATCGACCATATTTAATCTTACGGTCTCGGCACGCTCATCGGGATTGTAGTGAGCATCGGGATTGATCTCCGCACGAAGGGTCCTGATGCAGTCGTCGCTGAAATAGAACTCGAGTATCTGCTCACGGGTGTATGTTACGCCGTCAAAGGTAACGGTATCCCCTATCGTCTCTGGATTGTAAGCACCGAGATACACGGCATCGAGCATCGTCTGTCCTATCGAGTAGCGAAGAAGAAGATCCTGAACCGAATAGTTGAGGTTCATTTTTTTGAGAGCCTCAAGATATGCACTGTACGAGCCGTGGCCCGTTAGCGATTCAGAGCCCTCCACGCTTGCCTTTATATACTTCTTGACAGTGACGTCAACGATTGGTGAGTAGAGATTGTATCCAATCTCGTCACAGAGTGCAAATACAAGGTAGATATGAGTTATACGTGCAATAATGAGAGAATTTATCTTCTCGATATATTCATCCTTCCTATCCCCCGTCCATACGGAGTCGTCTCCTCCCGACACCTCATCCTTGAGATTTAAGAAGAGAGCACGGTATAGCTCGTATTTCACGTCATACGTACGGCCATTGTAGGTAAGAGTCATTATCACCCTTGCCTCCTCCTCGGTGGAGGGGACGGGATCATAGGTGACCTCACTGCTTTTGCAGGACGTGAGAATCGGTATTATCATCACCGTAAGGAGAATGATCGCTATGATTCTTTTCATTATGTTCATTAGCCTTTCAATTTTCTATGCATATATTTTACCAAAACACAATAACAAAATCAAGTGGAAAAGCAAAATGACACTCGCTCTTTCTTAATTTTTTACATTTCTTTAAAAAATATTTGATTTTTCGGAAGAAGTATGATAAACTAGAGAAAAAAGAGAGAGGTGCTGTTATGGGAGAAAGCTATAAGGTTGCTCTGTCGAAGATCATAGATGAATTCAAGCTCGAGGTCATTTGCCTGCCGAAGCATCCCGAGGAGCTGTCCGTCGGATGCTCACGTGTGAATCGCCCCGGACTTCAGATGGTAGGCTTCTACGATCACTTCGAGGAGGAGAGAATACAGATTATCGGAAAGGTTGAGCATCTTTTCCTCAGCCAGCTCGGACATGAGGAACGCTCACGGAGGCTGGAGGACTTCTTCAGGTCCGCACCCGTTGCCGTAATATATACAACGTCGATAGAGATAGACGATGAGACGGTCGAGTATGCGACGAGATACGGTGTGCCGCTTCTCAGGACTGCTACACGTACGTCTGACTTTATGGCGGCGCTTATTGCTTATCTCAACGTACAGCTAGGCCCGAGAATTACCCGTCACGGCGTTCTTGTCGAGGTGTACGGTGAGGGTATTCTGCTTCTCGGTGACTCAGGAGTAGGTAAGAGTGAGACCGCCATCGAGCTTCTTAAGCGAGGCCACCGTCTCATTGCGGACGATGCCGTCGAGATCACTAAGGTTTCTGCTACAACTCTTGTAGGACGTGCACCTGAGCTGATCAAGCATTACGTTGAGCTTCGCGGAATAGGCATCGTCGACGTCAGAAGGCTCTTCGGTATGGGTGCTGTCAAGGAGACAGAGAAGATAGACCTTGTCATCAATCTTGAGACGTGGGTCAACGGTAAGATGTATGACAGACTCGGACTTGATGAGGAGACTACCGATATACTCGGTATCCAGGTGCCGAGCATCGTTCTTCCCGTATGTCCCGGACGTAACCTCTCTGTTGTTATCGAGGTTGCGGCAATGAACAACAGACAAAAGAGAATGGGCTACAATACCGCCAAGGAGTTTAATAAGAGACTCATGGAGAGTATGGGCGGCGTATGATTATTGAGGACGGCAGGACATCCTGCCGTCCTCTTTCCTTGCTGTAATAAATTACCTCCTCTTTGCATATAGATAATTGAAAGATAAAAACGGAGGTTTTATTATGAAGAGCGATTACTTAGCAAAGAGGGTTTTGGACGGTATCTATACGGAGAGTGCAGGGGAGTATACTCTCCCCGACTATAACGGGGACGTAAAGCGGGTCCTCGGTGTGTTCCCAACTCTTGGGAGTGTAGAGAGCTTCCGAGATGACGGGGGTGTCACGTTTTCGGGCTCGGTAAATTACAGTATAGTTTATCTTGATTTTGAAAACAAGCTCTCGCATTCCGATTTTTCCACCGATTATGAGTATAAGGTAAAGTGTGATATGGATGCATATGTAGATTCGTCATCACAAGTTGCCTTAACCAATTACAACGTGCGTCTTGTCGGCCCGAGACGCTTCTCTTCAAAATGTGCGATAAGTGCATCGGTAGAGATCGAGGAAAGGCGTGAATACCTAATAGAGGGCGATATATTTGACACGGGGGAGCCCGAAATGCTCGAAGAGCCCACACAGGTCGGTAGAATAATGATAGACCGCACCTCCGAGCGTGAGTATGCTGAGGTCATCGAGCACCTTGACGGTGTAATAGCGGATGAGTGCGAGATTCTAATCACTTCTGCATCGGTTGGCTCGGAAACGGTCACGGTAGGTCAGCAGGGTGGAATACATAAGGGTGTTATTAACGTATCCTGCCTCGTCCAATGCAGTGACGAGGTGCCTCACCGTGCAGGAGTCGACGTTCCGTTCGAGCACAAATTCTTCGAGGCGGAAGCACCGGAGGGAATAAAGGATGCGAGGGGTACTGTAAATATCAAATCTCTTCGTGTAAATGTTGTTCCGGATAACGAGGGAGTAAATATTGTCGCATCCGTAATAGCAGACGGTGAGATGACCGCATTGACGTGCTCGTCCTTGAATCTTGTTCGGGACGTATACAGCACCGAGCGTGGCTGTGACAATAATTACGGAAGCTTCAGCTATACCGAGTACGTCGGCACCTTTGAGGATAGGCGTGACGTCATAGAGCGTATCCCCTCCGAGGAGGCAGGATGCGAGGGAGCCAGGAATATTCTCTATACAAACGCCTATGCGAGAGTTTTGAGCACAGAGTTATGTGAGAATAGCGTCAAAATTAAGGGTGATATACGTCTAAGTGGCATAGCGTGTCAAATTAACGAGGATGGAAAGCCGACCTACGTGGGTGTAAAAACAGACGTTCCTTTTGAAGAAAATGTAAACGTAAATTGTCATTTAGACACGAATGACCGTGTCATCGCCCGTGCTTCGGTGACCGATGCGGTAATGGATCTTGATTCCACACACGTCAACGTAAGATGCTCGCTTTTGATTGGTGCCGAGATCAACCGTGACAGGTGCGAGAGAACGCTTGTATCCTCGACGCTTACGGATGAGATGTACGAGGATGAAAGAGGACGGGTAACCGTATATTACCCCGAAGAAGGGGAGACTCTCTTCGAGATAGCGAAGAGATATCATAAATCTCTTGTGTCAGTCGCAAGCGTTAACCGATTGACAGAGAGTGTATTCAATGATACTTCATCTCCTATTCGTTCGCTTGGTGTTGATAGATTGATCATTAGATAAAAAATAGGTACGGAATGTCACTTGACGCTCCGTACCTGTCTTTTTATTGTTGCTCCAGCCAGTTCTTACCCGCCGTCACCTCTACCGTAAGGGGAATGGAGAGAGATACCGTCTTTTCCATCTCCTCCTTGAGGATTTTCTTGACAAGCTCGGCTATTTCATCCTTTGCCTCGACTACAAGCTCGTCGTGCACCTGCATAACTATTCTTGCGTCAAGCCCCTCGTTCTGTAAACGATGGTTTACATTTATCATGGCAAGCTTCATGATATCAGCTGCCGTGCCCTGTATCGGGGCGTTCATTGCCACTCTTTTTCCGAATGCTCTGAGGGGTGCCTTCGGCGATTTTAACTCGGGAATATATCTACGCCTGCCCATCAGGGTTTTCGTATATCCGTTGGCCTCAGCCTCCGCAACTACCTCCTCAAGGTATCTGTCTATCGAAGGGTAATTCATCAGATAATTCTTGATGTATTGAGTAGCCTCCTTCACGCTCGTTCCGATATCACGTGCGAGGGAATAGCCTCCGATACCGTATACGATACCGAAGTTGACCGCCTTCGCCTTCTTTCTCATCTCTGGGGTGACGTACTCCTCGGGCATGCCGAAGACTGCCGCCGCCGTGCGTGTATGAATATCGATATTTTCAAGGAAGGCCTCCTTCATCGTATAGTCATCACTTATATGTGCGAGGAGTCTCAGCTCTATCTGCGAGTAATCCGCATCAACAAGCGTATATCCTTCCTCTGCGATGAAGAATCTTCTCATCTCTCTGCCCATCTTGGTCTTGATCGGGATGTTTTGAAGGTTGGGATCTGCACTTGAGAGTCTGCCCGTTGCGGTGAGTGTCTGCTTGAAATCCGTGTGGATTCTATGATCGGCATCAGCAGCCTCGATGAGGGGTGTTGTATACGTTCCCTTGAGCTTGCTGACCTGTCTGTATTCGAGAATATCGTCGATGATCGGGCTTTCGCTTCTCATCTCCTCGAGTGTTTCAGCATCGGTAGGGTATCCGTTTTTCTTCTTTTTGATACCCGCACCGAGTCCGAGCCTTTCATAAAGAACCTCGCCGAGCTGCTTCGGAGAGTTGAGATTGAAGACCTCTCCTGCTTGCATATATATTCTCGATGCCAGCTCCTCGCACAGTCCGTCCAGAGCCTCTTTAAACTCGGAAATGCCATCTGTGTTGATTTTAAAGCCGTTTTTCTCGATCTTAGCGAGCACACCGAGGAGTGGAATCTCTATCTCGAAGAGTATTTTGTCAAGTCCGTCCTCTATGATTTTCTTCCTTAATACCTCCTCAAGCTCGAAGAGTGCCTCGGGCATGGGCTCGCCCTTTTTTACCGTCTTGCCGAGAAACATTGCAATGAGCGATGCGGCACCCGCTCCGCCACTGCCTGGGTTCAGCACGTACTCATAGATCGAGAGGTCGAGGAAGACCGTTTTATCTATCGGGATGCCTGCGTCAAGGAGAGCTTTCGCTATCGGCTTCGCTCCGTACGTGATGATCTCTCTCTCTTGGAATAGCTCTCCAAGAGCTGAAATCTCTTCCTCGATTACGAGGTTTTCTTCCTTATTATATATATAGGTCCTTCCGTCAACTATATCGAGAGCTATCCGTCCTCCCGATTTCGAGAGAACGTAGCCTGAGTCCACTCTCTTGTATTCGACCGAGGGAAGGTCGGACGCGGCCGCACACTCCTCGCCGTCAGGCTCGTCCAGCCTGAATTTGGTGATGAATGAATTAAGCTCAAGCTCTGTGAACTTTCTGTACAGTCCTGCCTTGTCAAAGCCCTTGTAAGCGATATCCGACAGCTGAAGTCCTATCGGTGCTGAGGTGTCGATCCTCGCAAGGTCACGTGAGAGAAACGCATTGTCCCTGTCACGCAAAAGCTTCTCTCTTACACCCTTGGATATCCTTGCATCGTCAATGCTTTCGTATATCCCCTCGAGGGTTCTGAAATTCGTGATGAGAGTCGCCGCCGTCTTCTCACCGACACCGCCGACGCCGGGGATGTTATCCGATGAGTCGCCCATAAGTGCCTTCATTTCTACGAAAAGCTCAGGATCGATCGAATACTTGGCACGGAACTCCTCTCTTCTCATAGAAACTGTGTCTGAGTTTGTAGCGAGGAGTACTGTGGTTTTGTCATTGATGAGCTGTAAAAGGTCGCGGTCTCCCGTGAAAATGTAGCTCTCCGTGTCACTCTCGCCCTCAGCCATTCCGGCAATTGTACCCTGAATGTCATCCGCCTCCCAGCCGGGGAGCTCGAGCACTCTGAGGCCCATAAGCCTGAAGCACTCCTTCGCATCGTCAAACTGAGAGAGAAGCTCGGGCGGGGTAGGATGGCGTCCCGCCTTGTATCCGTCGAACATTTTGTGGCGGAAGGTGGGATGCTTGATGTCGAAGGCAATGGCTGCGTAGTCGGGCTTAACCGCCTCGAGCTGCTTCGAGATCATATTTACAGCACCGTAAATAGCATTTGTGTGCTTTCCTGCCTTGGTTGTGAGCGGGCGGATTCCGTAAAATGCCCTGTTTATTATACTGTTGCCGTCAATTACCAGTATTCTCTTCATCGGCTTTCTCCTCGTTTTCACTGTCTGTGTCGGACTCGGGCTCTGCTACAAGGGAATCTGCATCGCTCTCGCTTATCTCAAGACCGCCCTCGCAGAAGAAGTCCATCTGCTCCATAGCCTCTTCGGGTGCCTCATCCTCGTCTTCACCTTCTGCTCCGTCCGAAATCTCCTTGACGTAAATAAGCTCGCTCTCGCTGTCTCCGATGAGATCGTCTATCGTCATCTGTACGGCGAACGCCTCCTTGTGAACCTTCATAGACTCGTTGATCATCGCACTTCTCGCCTCGGCGAAGTCGCCCATCGCCATAATGATCTCGCTCTCACGCTTTTCCTTGATGAGAGATGCAAGGACAAGACGGAAGGTTATGAAGAGGAAGAGGGTAAGGGTGAATACGCTCTCCTCGATGCTGTTCGAGATGCTCGCACCCTTCGCAATATATACAATAAGAGCGGGGATCGACGAATATGCCGTGAACAGTGCCGCCACAAGTCCGAAGGTAACGTAACCGCCCCACTTTTCTCTGGTGAGCGATATTCTAGACTCATAAAGGAAGAATAACGAAGCGGAAAGAAATGCCATCTGATCGATGACCTTGTTTGTGGAATTTAAGGGAAGTGTAGTATCGAAGTAAAGATATGCCGCATAAAGAGCCAGGAATAAAACCGTCGCTAAGGAGAAGTATCCTCTTGTCTCGGCATCGGCATCGGTGTTGAATGCAGTGAGAAAGAAATGAAATACGGAGAGGATCGACAGTATGATAAGAATAAGAGCAAGTCTGCTTGTAATCGTGTCCGAATTTCTCTCGGGAGAGGTGAGGATCGTGATTGCAAGATAGGGCAGACACACAGAAACCACACCCGTGGGAATGTAGGTTGCGGGGGTAGAGAATGATGCCTCTGCATTCATTTTCTCGGCGAAAACGGGGTAGCTGAGAAGCACAAGGGCACTTCCCGCAGCAATATAACCCGATATATTTATGAGAGTTCTGTCGCTGAAATATCCGTAAAGATACCCGAGATCCTTGATGCATGCGATAGTTCTTAACGTGACCGCTGCGGTACTCAGGACGAGCATTATCAGTATATACAGCCTTATTTTCCTTGAATTCGGATTCATTAAAAACAGGTTTCCTTCCTTTATATTATATACGTGCGTCACGCACGCGTATGTGGCAATGCATATATTTTACAATAAAATTATGAACTTTTTGTAAATAAATCAAAACAATAATGAAATATTATTATATATTGTTGTATAATAGAGTGCCTTATACTGTGAAATTCCTCGAAAAATGCATTTTTTTCACCGAAAATGCAGCGTCGGCAGGCGGTGAAGAATATTTGAGAGAAGTGCTCGGCGGTAAAGTTATATGTCATTTTGCACAATAAACCAAGTAACCTCTTTGTATAACTTTGTGGAATATTTTTTGAATTTCTTTCTCAAAAGACTTGAAATTTGACAATCAATATAGTATAATATATAGGCTTGATATGCGATGAAGCGGGAGGTGGCTACCCTTTGAGGTAGGGAATTTCCGTGGAGTATGTCCGATATTTAACCGGGCGAAGCAAGAGTGTTGCCGTATGGCAATTCCGTGTTTTTGTCGGTTCGTCCAGTCGACTGCGGTAGACTTAGCGAACTGATTTTGTAAGGGTGCGTTTGATACGCCCGGCACGGTGTGAAACCTCATCGCCCTTCTTAAAACGGTATTGAGCAATACTAAAGGAGGACAAAACAATGGCACAGGAAAAGATCAGAGTGAGACTCAAGAGCTATGACGCTACCATCATCGATGCCGCAGCACAGAAGGTTGTAGAAGTAGCTAAGAGAAACGGAAGCAAGGTCAGCGGTCCTATTCCGCTTCCTACCGACAGAGAGATCGTTACGATCCTCAGAGCGGTTCACAAGTACAAGGACAGCCGTGAGCAGTTCGAAATGCGTACTCACAAGAGACTGATCGACATTCTTGATCCTGCACAGAAGACTGTTGAGGCTCTTATGAGCATCGAGCTTCCCGCAGGCGTTGAGATCGAGATCAAGGCTTAATTCCCTTAAGCGACTGGGAGCTTCAAATCCCTTCGGGTGAAAGTCCCGTAAATCACCACGGCCTCGTGGTCAAGTTGGCGGTTCGCCGAAAGGTGAAAATTCAAAGCCGTCAACCAATAACCTATTAGGAGGAAAAAATGAAAAAAGGCATTATCGGTAAGAAGCTGGGTATGACTCAGATCTTCGACGAAAAAGGCAACGTAGTACCCGTAACCCTGATTGAAGCAGGTCCTTGCGTGGTAGTACAGAAGAAGACCGTTGAGAACGACGGTTACGACGCAGTTCAGCTTGCGTATCAGGATAAGTCCGAGAAGAACGTAAACAAGGCTGAGCTTGGTCACTTTAAGAAGGCGGGAGTTACTCCCAAGCGTCATCTGAAGGAGTTCAGACTCGATGATTGCTCCGCACTTGAGGCGGGTGCAGTGGTAACCGTCGATACCTTCGCCGCTGGCGAAAAGGTCGACATCACAGGTATCACTAAGGGCCGCGGATATACCGGTGCGATCAAGAGATGGAACCTCGCAAAGCTCAGAATGACCCACGGTGTCGGTCCTGTACACCGTCAGTCCGGTTCTATGGGTGTTATCGACCCCGCTAGAATCTTCAAGAACAAAAAGATGGCAGGACAGTACGGTAACGAGCAGGTTACCATTCTTAACCTCGTAGCGGTTAAGATCGATGCAGAAAAGAATCTGATCGCTGTAAAGGGTGCGGTTCCCGGAGCAAAGGGCGGCATCGTCTTTATTCGCGATTCGGTTAAAGCATAACGGAAGGAGGAAGATACAATGCCTAATATGAAAGTTGTAGATATGGCGGGCAAGGAAGTAGGCGAGATCACTTTGTCTGACAAGGTTTTCGGTGCCTCTGTTAACGCAGCAGTCCTCCACACCGCAGTAAGAGCTTACCTTTTAAATCAGAGACAGGGCACACAGTCCACTCTCACCCGTACCGAAGTTTCGGGCGGCGGAAGAAAGCCCTGGAAGCAGAAGGGTACCGGTCATGCAAGACAGGGTAGCACCCGTGCTCCTCAGTGGACACACGGCGGAGTAGCTCTCGGCCC
>JAZQYD010000017.1:0-46481 GCA_045633405.1 Eubacteriales bacterium
GTTCTTTGTTCCTCCTAACACTGTGTATCAGGCATCCCTACGTTGGCATTATCCAAATCAGGTTCTCGGTCGAAGGTCGCACCTTCCTCTCAGCCTGTATACAAGCTCCCGTTTTCAGTTGTACTTACATTATATACCTTGTCTTTATTATTTGCAATAGTTTTTTGAAAATTATTCCGTTATGCGAGTGATTATTTTTCAAACCATCTTGAAGAATAATCCGATAGGACCTCCGCCAGCTCTTCTATATTCCACCCATCGGTAGAAAGTGAAAGATGATACGACTCACGTGAGCCCCAGGGAGATTCGGTTACGAGCTCTCTTGCCTTTGCTCTCGACTTATCTATCTCCTTGAACTTACGCAAAAGCTCACGCTCTGTTATGACCTCGCCCGGCTTCGCACACTCTATGCACCTTTTAAGCTTGGTTTCAACAGATGCATAAACGAAGATATTAAGAGGAGAATAATCACGGAGAATAACGTCAGCGTTTCTGCCTACTATAACGAAATCTCTGCCGTAGGAAGCTATTTCCTTCATAACGTTATTTTGTCTGTAAAGAGCATCGGTGTTAAAGGTTGCCATATAGGCAGACGAGGACATGGTGCCGTGGAAGGTAATGGGAATATTCTTCCATCCGCCGTCACGCAGAGATAGGTCCGTGCACTTATCGTCAAGCCCGCATTTCATAGATACCGTATTCATTATCTCGCTGTCGTAGTAATCAAAGCCAAGCACGTCAGCAAGTGCCTTGCCGAGCTCACGTCCGCCCGAGCCGAATTCACGGCTTATCGTAATAATCTTCATAGTGCCTCTCCCAAAGAAAATCCTAGATATTCCAATTATATCACCCGAATCCCGAAATGTCAACAACACTTACGGTATGCAAATATGAAAGAATATTTTTTCTATACGTATTGACAAAGCCTTTTTCCTATGCTATACTCTTCTCATAAAACAAAAAACCGTTGATGCGGAGATAAAGCACAGTATGGACCGTACAGAGAGCCCGCGATGCTGCGAATCGGGTCGGATACCGCTATGCAAATGGACCGCTGAGGGCGCATTCAAAGGAGTTATCTCCGAGTATTATGCGACGTTTTGGATATGCGTTATTTATCCGGGGTATGATTGTACCCTTAAGGAGCACGGTATTTACCGTGAAGCAAGGTGGCACCGCGAAATATAATTTCGTCCTTGACAGTATCTTTTCTGTCGGGATTTTTTTGTTTTATCGGCAGAAAAACAAATCACAAAAGGAACAAGGAGAAAAAGAAAATGAACTACGGCGGAATCAATTTTGATACTTATCTTAAGGATTATCCCGACAGAGAGGGATATTTCGGAAAATACGGAGGTGCATACGTAGCCCCCGAGCTCAAGGCGGCGATGGAGGAGATAACCGATGCTTATTTCACTATCTGCAAGTCAAGCAAGTTTATTGGCGAATTAAGGAAAATAAGACGTGAATTCCAAGGACGCCCTACCCCCATATCCTACCTCGAGAGACTCTCGACGAAGCTTGGAAACGTACAGCTGTACGCTAAGAGAGAGGACCTCAACCACACAGGTGCACACAAGCTCAATCACTGTATGGGTGAGGCTCTGCTTGCCAAATATATGGGCAAGAAGAAGGTCATCGCAGAGACGGGTGCAGGTCAGCACGGCGTGGCTCTTGCGACTGCGGCGGCATATTTCGGACTCGAGTGTGATATTTATATGGGTGCCGTTGATATCAAAAAGCAGGCTCCCAACGTCGCAAGAATGAAAATACTCGGTGCTAACGTTATCGAGGTAACACACGGTCTCGCAACCCTCAAGGAGGCGGTTGACGCTGCATTTGAGGCATATGCCGAGGACTACAAGAATTCTATCTACTGTATCGGCTCGGTTGTCGGACCTCATCCCTTCCCCATGATGGTGCGTGATTTCCAGAGCGTCGTGGGCATTGAGGCACGTGAGCAGTTCACGGGTATGACGGGTGAATTGCCCGATGCCATCGTTGCTTGCGTAGGCGGCGGATCCAACTCCGCAGGCTTCTTCGCAGGCTTCCTTAACGATCCCGTTAAGATCTACGGTGTCGAGCCTCTCGGCAAGGGTCCGAAGCTCGGCGACCACGCCGCCAGCCTTATGTACGGTACAGAGGGTATAATGCACGGCTTCAACAGTATCATGCTCAAGGATGAGAACGGCGATCCCGCCCCCGTATATTCGGTTGCATCGGGACTTGACTATCCCTCCTCGGGACCCGAGCACGCATTCCTCAGAGACGTAGGTAGAGTAACCTATGATTGCATAGGCGATGACGAGGCAATTGAGGCATTCTACACGCTATCAAGACTCGAGGGAATCATCCCCGCTATCGAGTCATCTCACGCTATCGCATACGGCATTAAGCTTGCGAAGGAAATGCATCACGGCTCCGTCCTCATCAACCTCTCGGGAAGAGGCGACAAGGACATGGACTATATTCTTTCTCTTGCAGATAAGCTTTAATTTTTTCGGTACACTAAAATTTCAAACCTCGTTTCAGGAAGGTGACTGCCTTGAATCTAGAAAAACTCTTAAGTCAGATGACCTTGGAAGAAAAAATAGGTCAGCTGATGCAATTAAGTGCTAATTTTTTCGGCACAGAGTCGGAGCTTACCGGCCCTGCTAAATCAATGAATCTTTCCCCCTATGAGATGGCTTCCGTAGGCTCTTGCATAGGCGGAAGGGATGCCGATACCGTAAGACGCATCCAAGAGGAGCATCTAAGGGCTGACCGCAACAAAATACCTCTTCTCTTCATGACGGACGTTGTACACGGCTACCGCACCATCTATCCTATCGGTCTTGGACTTGCAAGCTCCTTTGATGAGGAATTGGTCACAGAATGCACTGAAATGGCTGCCAGAGAGGCAGCCGTCGGCGGTATACACGTTACCTTCTCTCCCATGGTAGACCTCGCACGTGACCCGAGATGGGGACGTGTTATGGAAAGCTCGGGAGAAGACCCCTACCTCGCATCCGTTCTCGGAGCGGCACAGGTTAAGGCTTTTCAGGGTGAATCTTTAGCATCTCCCGAAAATATAGCTGCATGCGTAAAGCATTTCGCAGCATACGGTGCCTGTGAAGCCGGCAAGGATTACAATGACGTTGAAATATCCGAAAGAGCTCTCAGGCAGTTCTATCTGCCTTCGTACAAGGCATGTGTGGATGCAGGTGTAAAGATGCTGATGCCCTCCTTTAACGTCCTGAACGGAATCCCGTCAACCGCAAATCAGTACCTCATGAATAATATTCTGAGAGAGGAATGGGGATATGACGGTGTTGTGATCAGTGATTGGGCGGCTATTGACGAGCTCACCGTTCACGGCATTGCAAGGGATGAGAGTGAAGCCGCACTTATGGCATTCGAGAGTAACTGCGATATCGAGATGGTATCGTTCGCTTACAGAAATCACCTTAGTAATCTCGTTAAAGACGGCTACGTAAAGGAAGAGGATATTGATGCTCGGGTAATGCGAATCCTACGCCTGAAGGAGGAGCTCGGATTATTCGATGATCCCTTCCACGGTGCTGACCTTGCGAAGGGTGAGAAAATGTATCTGTGCGATAAACACAGAAGCATCTCGAGACGTGCGGCTGAGGAATCGGCTGTACTTCTCAAAAACGAGGGTGTTCTTCCCTTCTCGGGAAAAGTAAAGAGGATAGCACTTATAGGCCCGTATTCAGATGAGAAATCCATACTCGGCCCGTGGTCGCTTTATGGCAAGATCGAGGAAGCTCTCAGCATAAACGAGGCTATAAAAGCATTTGTGCCGGATGCGGAAGTCATTTGTGCCAAGGGATGCGGATATCTTATCAGCGATAAATCGAAGGACGGCTTTGAGGAAGCCATCAGTGCCGCAAGAGAGGCTGATATCGCAATAGTGCTGGTGGGTGAGCCGAAGGAGTATAGCGGCGAAGGCAACTGCCGAACCGATATAAGACTCCCCGGTGTACAGGAAGAGCTTGTAAACGAGATATGTGCTGTAAACAAAAATACCGCTGTGGTTTTATTCAACGGAAGACCTCTTGATCTATCGGGTATCTCGGAAAAATCGCCTGCTATACTTGAAATGTGGTTCCCGGGAACAGAGGGTGCCGTTGCTACGCTTAATCTGCTCTTCGGTCGCACAAGTCCCAGCGGTAAATTGCCTATGAGCTTCCCGAAATCAGTAGGTCAGTGCCCTATATATTACAACCGTCCGAGAACCGGGCGTCCTAAAACGTCTCCCGAAAATATCCATCAACCGTATGTAAGCGGATATCTGGATTGTGGAAACCTACCTCTCTATTTCTTTGGAGAGGGTCTCTCTTACACCAAATTCAAATACTTGGGTATGAAGCTCGATAAGACCGAGATTACAAAGGGAGAGAGCCTATCGGTAACGGTCACGGTGAAAAACTGCGGCAAAAGAGAGGCCAAGGAGGTCGTACAGCTCTATCTTTGCGACAAGGTAAGCTCTGCCGCCCGTCCGATACAGGAGCTCATCGGATTCAAAAAAATACTAATCGCTCCCGGAGAAACCGTGGATGTAAAGCTTAGCGTCAACGAGAAGATGCTTCGGTTTTATAACGCAAAAAACGAGTGGGTATCGGAGCCCGGTGACTTCCTTCTGTCGGTAGGATATGCAGACCATCCGTTTATCTCGGAGGGTTTTGTTCTCCGCTGACACCCAAATAGCTTTAAAATAACCTATATTGAATTATATAAATGCATAAAAAGTATTGACAACGCGGATAGTGTTGTGATACAATTAAGTAAATTCTAAATATTTTTAGATAGAGGTGCACTTCACAAAGAGTATCGTGCGACGTGGCTTACGGGAGCCGTCACGTGAAAGGTGTGGGTGCCGAAGTGAGTCTGTCACCCCGATAGTACAGCTCGACTGGCAGTACGGAGAATATCCGTCCTGTTGTCGCCAAGGCGAAGAGCTATCACTAAGGTTAGGTAATTTACTGATTTCTTGGGATAGCCACGTTTTCGGCTATCCCTTTTAATTTGTTAAATAAAGAAAATGGAGATATCAAAATGAAGAACACAGTATTCACAGGTGCCGCAACCGCAATCATCACTCCCCTTACCGAGGAAGGTATTGATTTCGACAGATTTGGCAAAATGATCGATTGGCAGATAGACGAGGGCATTGCCGCTATCGTTGTAACCGGTACAACGGGCGAGGCATCCACTCTCACCGATGAAGAGCACAAGGAGGCTATCCGCTACTGTGTAGAGAGAGTCGCAGGACGAGTTCCCGTTATTGCGGGTACGGGCTCCAACGACACCGCATACGCTATCGACCTTACCAAATATGCATGCGAGGTTGGTGTTGACGCAGTGCTTCTCGTCACCCCCTACTACAACAAGGCGACTCAGAAGGGTCTTATCAAGTCCTTCACAGCTGTTGCAGACGTATCGACCAAGCCCTGCATTCTCTATAACGTACCCTCGAGAACGGGATGCAATATGACTCCCGCAACCATTGCTGCTCTTGCAGATCATCCCAACATCGTAGCGGTCAAGGAGGCTTCGGGAAACATCTCCCAGATCGCAGAGATAGCAGCTCTCTCCGGTGACAAGATCGATATTTACTCCGGTAACGACGATCTGATAGTTCCCATTCTAGCACTTGGCGGTAAGGGTGTTATCTCTGTTCTCTCCAACATTATGCCTAAGGCTACACAGAAGATGTGCGACGATTTCTTCGAGGGCAGAATTGCCGAGTCGAGAGAGGCTCAGCTCCGTCTTCTCCCCCTTGTTAACGCTCTCTTCTGCGAGGTCAACCCCATCCCTGCCAAGGCAGCATGTGCGGCTATGGGCTGGTGTGATAACTATCTCCGCCTTCCTCTCACTGAGATGGAGCCCGAGAATGAGAAAAAGCTCCTCGCTCTTATGAAGAACGAGGGTATCATCTGATCGTAAGGAATAAGTTTTATGAACATTTTAGTAAATGGCTATCTTGGATTTATGGGTCGTGAGGTAGTGAAGCTTTGTAAGAGCGGATACCGCGGTGCCGAGCTTATACTCGGCGTGGATGCATTTATGAAGGGAGACGAGCAGGATCCTGTTGTACGCTCATTCGATGACGTCACGGATGCCGCTATGATCGACTGTATCGTGGACTTCTCGCATCACTCATGCGTAGGTGCACTCCTTGATTTCGCTGTAAAGAATAACATCCCCACCGTTGTCGCAACCACGGGACATACCGAGGAGGAGCTGGCAATTATTGACCGTGCGTCTAAGAAGATACCCGTCTTCCATTCGGGAAACATGTCTCTCGGCATTGCCCTTCTCATTGAGCTGGCGAAGAAGACAGCCGCCGCTATGCCCGAGGCTGATATCGAGATAGTGGAAAGCCATCATAACAGAAAAATAGATGCCCCTAGCGGAACCGCCCTTATGATCGCAGATGCTATCTGTGATGTGAGAGAGGATGCCACCGTAAACCTTGGAAGATCGGGACACGGCAAGCGTACACGTGAGGAGATCGGCGTTCATTCTATCAGAATGGGTAATATCGTAGGAATTCACGAGGTCATGGTCGGTACTGAAAACCAGACTATTACCCTGAAGCACGAGGCACACAACCGTGCCCTCTTCGCCGAGGGAGCACTCGCTGCGGCTGAATTTATCATTGGCCGTGAGGCAGGTATGTACGATATGAACAGCCTCGTCAGCGGCTCTCCCCTCGCTAAAGCGGAAACGCTAACACTCTGAAATTAGGGATTAAATATATGAAAATTGCAATATACGGATACGGTAATCTCGGCAGAGGCGTTGAGTCTGCCGTAAAATATCATACAGATATGGAGCTTGTTGGCGTATTTACCAGAAGAGACCCCAAGACTCTCAAGACAGTGAGCGGTATTCCCGCATACTCCGCCGACTCCATTCTCGACTTCAAGGACAAGATCGACGTTCTTATAATCTGCGGAGGAAGTGCAACCGACCTCCCCGAGATGACGCCTACGCTTGCGAAGAACTTCTCCGTTATCGACAGCTTCGATACACACGCTAAGATACCCGAGCATTTTGCGAGGGTCAATGAGGCGGCACTCGCATCGGGTACCACCGCTCTTATCTCTGCGGGATGGGATCCCGGACTCTTCTCTCTTGCACGTCTTCTTGCATCATCCATACTTCCCGGCGGCGAGGGCTACACCTTCTGGGGTAAGGGCATCAGCCAGGGTCACTCGGATGCGATACGCAGAATAGACGGCGTTGTGGATGCACGACAGTACACCGTTCCCATAGAAGAGGCTCTGTCACTCGTATCATCGGGTGCGTGCCCTGCCCTCACAACTGCTGAAAAGCATAGGAGAGTGTGCTACGTTGTAGCCGAGGATGGGGCTGACAGATCCCGTATCGAAAACGAGATCAAGGAGATGCCCAACTACTTCAAGAACTACGATACCACGGTACACTTCATCTCCCTCGAGGAGCTTAAGAGAGATCACTCGGGCATGCCGCACGGCGGCTCTGTCATTCATAACGGAAGGACGGGTGCATCGGGTGAGAACACTCATACCGTTGAATTCAAGCTTAGGCTTGACTCAAACCCCGAGTTTACCGCAAGCGTGCTTGTGGCATACGCCAGGGCTATCCACAAAAACAACAAGAGGGGCAGATTCGGTGCTCTCACCGTATTTGACATCGCCCCCGCCGACCTCTCCCCCATGTCGGGTGAGGATATAAGAGCACATATGCTCTAATAAATGAAAAGGAACAAAGAGATTTGTTAGCATCAAAGGAAAAGGAAATGATATGTGCAAACGTATCAAGAAATGCATCGGGTGAGCTCACCTTCGCAGGGATACCTCTTACTTCTCTCTCGAAGAAATACGGTACGCCTCTCTACCTTTACGATGAAGAGCGTATACGTATCAAGTGCAGAGCTTATACGGAGGCCGCAAGGGAGGCACTCGGTGACGGAGTGCAGATACTTTATGCGTCCAAGGCGGCATCATTTAAGAGGCTGTATGAGATAATCGCCGAGGAGGGGCTTGGAATTGACGTTGTGTCAAGCGGTGAGATATACACTGCCTCGAGAGCGGGATTCCCTCTTTCACGGGCATATTTCCACTCCAATAACAAGACTGATGACGATATAAGATATGCAATAGAGATGGGTGTCGGATATTTCGTGGTTGACAACACCGAGGAGCTCGTGGCAATATCCGAGATAGCATCCGAGCTTCAGGCACCTCAGAAAATCCTTCTCAGAATCACCCCCGGAATCGATCCCCACACGTATGCTGCTGTCGCAACGGGTAAGGTTGACTCCAAATTCGGCTCTGCGATAGAGACGGGTCAGGCCGAGGAAATAACACGCACCGCATTATCTCTTGACGGAATCAAGCTTCTGGGCTTCCACTGCCACATTGGCTCGCAGATATTCGAATCGGATATCTATCTCCGTGCGGCGGACGTAATGATGAAATTCGTTCACGATATCTATAATAAGACGGGCTTCCTTGCAAGCGAGCTCGATATAGGCGGCGGTCTCGGCGTAAGATACGTTGAAGAGCAACCCGAGCTCGATATCGGAGCTGTTATAAAAGAGGTGTGCTGTCATCTTAAGGAGCTCGCAGACAACTACGGAATAAACCTACCGAAGATATCCTTCGAGCCCGGCAGAAGCATTGTAGCCGATGCGGGAATGACACTCTATACCGTCGGTACGGTCAAGAGAATACCCGGATATAAGTCCTACGTATCTGTTGACGGCGGTATGGCGGATAACCCTAGATTCGCACTCTACGGCTCACCATATACTATCCTCCCCGTCGCAGGTGAGGTGGGAGATGACTTCGAGATATGCTCTGTTGTCGGCAGATGCTGTGAGAGCGGAGATATTCTCCAAGAGAACGTGAGGATGCCTAAGACTATGAAGAGGGGTGATATTATCGCCTGCCTCACAACGGGTGCATATCACTACTCTATGTCTTCAAATTACAATAAGCTCACACGTCCCCCTATCGTAATGCTGAGGGACGGTGAATCATACGTTGCAGTGAGACGCGAGACCAAGGAGGATCTTGCAGCCCTCGATCTGTAAGACTAAAATAGACTGAGCAAACGCTCAGTCTATTTTTTTATTTATTGTATTTATCGCTTTCTATATAATAGGTAGCCTCGCTGTCTGCGGTTGAGAGTGCGAAGGCAAGCGGGAACATCTCAAAGGTCGCTGAGACGTTGCGGGGATCATCCCTCTCGGAGGAATAGCCCATGTGATAGCGTATGGCAAACGCCTCCTCCCTCGTGAGTCTCATGTAGCCCGAGATAATATAAACGCTCTTCTCGCCGTGTCCGTAGGGGAGCTGATCGTCAAACTCGAAGGTATCGACTCTCTGCCACGTGCCTCTTTCATCCTTCACGTTACGAAAGCCCTTCTTGTAAACGTTGACCTTGCACAGATCGTGAAGAAGAGATACGATAGCAACCGACTCCTCGGAATACTCAAAACCGAATCGCTTGGCACTCGCAGAGGAAAGATAATTAACAAGACAGTCGTATACGTTAAGAGAATGGTCGAGAAGTCCTCCCTCGTAAGCAGAGTGGAAGCGTGAGCTTGCGGGAGCGGTAAAGAAATCCGATCCATTCGTCAGATAATCAAGAAGCTTATCGGCTCCCTCTCTCTTGATCTTGCTCGTGTAAATCTCTATAAATCTCTCTTTATTAGTCATATAAACCTCCGATTAGGACACTTTTTCTTCATTATATAATATTCCTTTCAAAAAATCAAGTAAAAGCTTATCCTTTATTGCAAATATTGGGAAAATATGCTAAAATTATATTATAAAAGCATCGGAGACAGAGATGAAAAGGCTTGAAATACAAATAGATGATAATGAAAAAGAAATAAATATAAGGGATTATATGAAAAAGCGTCTAGGCTTCTCCACCTCGCTTATTGCTAAGGTTAAGTGCGGAGGGGTATTCGTAAACGGGATCAACGTACACATGCGTGCAACGCTGAAGCCGGGTGACACACTCACCGTAAACTATCCCGAGGAGGACTCGTCCGGAATAGGCAGGATAGACATCCCTCTCGACGTTGTATATGAGGATGACTATCTTCTCGTTGTGAACAAGCCCTCCGCAATGCCCGTGCATCCGTCGAGGGGTAATTCCCTCCCCACTCTCGCAGAGGCGGTGAAGGCGTATATAGGAGGCCCCTTTGTCTTCCGTGCGGTCAACAGACTCGACCGTGACACCTCGGGCCTTGTCGTTATAGCAAAGGATCAGCTGGCATCCGCTATTCTCTCGAGGACTATTAAAGAGGGCGGAATGAGGAAGGAATATATGGCCCTTCTTGTAGGAACCCCGGAGAAAAGGATCGGCGAGGTCGACCTCCCCATTGAAAGAGAAGCCGAGGGCGAGATGAAAAGATGCGTAAGAGATGACGGCAAGGAGAGCTTAACAAGGTATGAGGTAATCGAATCGGGCGATAACGTCTCCATTGCACGAATTGAGCCCGTAACCGGAAGGACGCATCAGATCCGTGTCCACATGTCTCACTTAGGTCATCCCTTATATAATGATTTTCTCTACGGAGAAAGAGTCGCGGACGGTACGTATTTCCTCCACTGCACCTCTCTCACCTTCGAGCATCCGATGACGAAGGAGACGCTCACGGTGGAATGTCCTCCGCCGTTTGATTCATCCATCTTGGATAAAATATGAAAAAGGAAGCTCTGCACCGAAAAAAGGTGTAAAGCTTCCTCTTATTTTATTTATTCAGCATCTCGAGAAGTCCAGCCTCGTCTATAACGGGCACTCCAAGGTCTCTCGCCTTAGTAAGCTTCGAGCCTGCCTCATCGCCTGCTACGACGTAGGACGTCTTCTTAGATACGCTACCCGAGACCTTACCTCCCGCAGCCTTGATAAGCTCGCCCGCCTCGTCACGGGTCATATTCGGGAGAGTTCCCGTAAGAACAAAGGTGAGACCTGCAAGCTTGTCGCCTGCCTTCTCCTTAACAGCCTCCGTGAGGACGCCCTCCTCCTTCAGCCTCTCGCATAGCTCCACCGTATCCTCGTCACGGAAGAATTCTACGATAAGCCTCGCAGTAATCTCTCCGATATCGTCAATGGCCGAGAGATCGTCGACGGTAGCATCCATACACGCATCAAGAGTCCTCATACGTGCGGCGATGTTCTCTGCGGCTACCTCTCCGACCTGTCTTACTCCGAGAGCGAAAAGCAGTCTCTCAAGTCCGCGTGAGCGTGACTCGTTTATTGCAGAAATCAGGTTCTCAGCACTCTTCCTTCCCATTCTCTCAAGAGGCTCGATATCCTCTACGGTAAGGGTATAGAGGTCGGCGATATCCTTGATCTTTCCCTCGCGGAGAAGCAGGTCTACGACCTGAGGTCCGAGACCGTCTATATTCATCGCCCCCTTGGATGCGTAGTGAACTATCCGTCTCGCTCTCTGTGCGGGGCATGCGGGATATACGCACCTTATAGCGGCACCCTCGCCCGAGTCATCCTGAACCGTGGGATGTCCGCATGAGGGACAGTGCGTAGGCATGGTGAAGACCGTCTCCGTACCGTCACGTAATGACGGAACACTCTCTACGATCTCGGGAATTATCTCGCCCGCCTTTCTGACTACAACGGTATCGCCTATGCGGATATCTCTCTCGGTTATGAAGCCGAGATTGTGAAGGGTCGCACGTGATACTGTTGTACCCGCAAGTCTGACGGGTGCTAAGTTAGCGGCAGGGGTAAGCACACCTGTTCTGCCGACCTGTATATCGATTGATAAAAGCTTAGTTCTCTTCTCCTCGGGAGGATATTTGAAGGCAACAGCCCATTTCGGAGTGCTTGTGCCCTCGCCTATTACACGTCTTAGCTTAAGATCGTTTACCTTAATAACCGCTCCGTCCATATCAAAGGAGAGGTCAGGACGCATATCTCCAAGCTTCTCTACGTGCTTAGCAATAGCGTCAAATCCCGAAGCACACACTCTCTCGGGAAGCACGGTAAAGCCGAGCTCCTCCATACGGTCAAGCGTCTCCTTGTGAGTAAGAGCCTCTCTGCCGTCCATATAGAGGCTGCCCTCCTGGAGGTTGAATATAAAGATTGCAAGACGGCGTTCAGCGGCAATCTTGGAATCCAGCTGACGCAGTGAGCCCGCGGCACAGTTACGTGGATTGGCAAAGAGGGACTGCCCCTTCCTTTCCCTCTCCTCATTGAGCTCATTGAAGACCGCACGGGGCATATATACCTCACCGCGGACGTTGAGATACGGTATCTTCTCGGTAAGCTCGAGGGGGATCGTGCGGATCGTCTTAAGATTCTCCGTAACGTCCTCGCCGACAAGACCGTCACCGCGTGTTGCACCCTGAACGAATACTCCGTCACGGTAGATAAGCGATACGGAGAGACCGTCAATCTTGGGCTCAACGGAATATTCCACCGCACCTCCGCTATCACCGTCCACTCTATCGACAAACTCACGAAGCTCATCAAGCGAGAATACGTCGGTTAAGCTACCCATTCTGACGTTATGCGTGAACTTCTCGAACTTATCGAGTGCCTTACCTCCGACACGCTTGGTCGGGGAGGTGGGACTGTCAAGCTCGGGATACTTCTCCTCAAGCTCGGTGAGCTCCCTGAACATAGCGTCATACTCATAGTCGGATATGACGGGAGCATCAAGCTCGTAATATAATTTAGAGTTGTACGTTATCTGCTCCCGCAGATATTTTACTCTCTTTTCAACCTCTGTCATGTGCATATATCCTTTCGGAATTTATACCATTATTTTACCATTTTATTTTATTTTTGTCAATCTAAAAGAGAAAAATGCTTCCGACGTGCGAAAGCATTTTTTAATAAGCAATTAAAGCTTGATTCTCGTTGTCATAGTCTTGTACTGTCCCTGCTCTGCGAACCAGTGAGTCATCATTACGTCACCGTTTGAGAGAAGAGTTGCACCGGGCTGACCGAACTTAAGGAAGGAGAAGATCTCCGCCATCCTGGTATCCTTGACAATAGGCATAGCGGGCTCCCAGATGAGTGCCTCCTCTACTATATTCCAGGTCTTATCCGAGAAATCTACAACGTACGCATAAATACCGGGACGGTCTGTGTCACGTCTGATAGCGTGAAGTGCGAGGAATCTCTCGCCTCCGATAGCACATACGGAGGATGCCTGACCGCGGATGCCCGTGGAAACGGGGGACGTCCAAGTCTTACCGTTATCGTAGGAGACGGTGTAATGGTTATCCATTCTCTCGCCCGTCACGGTATCCTCGTTCCATCCGATATCGATAATAGCACCTGACTCAAGCTGACAGATTCTCTGCTCATAGCAGGTAACGGGACGGTCGAAGTCCATACAGATCGCATCATCCGACCAGGTCTTACCCTGATCCTGCGAGCGTAAAAGACGTCCGCACATCTTACCCGTCATCTTACCCGACCACTCGGGGAAGCCTGTGATGGGAGATACCCACGTGCCATCCTTAAGAACGGTGAGGGGAGCAGATGCCTCAACGTGAGGGCCCCAGGCACAGTCGATCTTCTCCATGTTGCTCCAGGTAGCACCGTTATCCTTGGAATAAGAAATGAAGATAAAGTCATCAAGAAGTCCGCCCGTCTCGGGGTTGCCGAGGGGGAGCTCCTCATTCTCACGGATATAGGCATAGCCGAAAGCGGCAAGAGTGCCGTCGGGAAGCCTAGTTACCTTACAGTAATCAGTGATGGCGGTATCGAACATTGATTTGTCAAACATATGAATAGGCTCGCCCCAGGTAGCACCGCCATCCTTGCTGATAAATGCATAGGAGGTAGAGTTAACGCTCTCGAAGGCCTCTCCGATAGCACTGACAGAAATGAGATCGCCGTTAGCACACTCAGCAACGTTGGGGAAAAAGTTCTGTCTCGATCTCAGCTGAGGGAGGGGGTTCTCATATACGATGGATGAATTGATTATTTTCATGGGTAAAGGCTCCTAGGTTTGTTTTTATTCAATTATATCACGCAGGGAGAAAAAAGTAAATAGGTTTCTGAAATAATTCGGTATAAAGGAGTTAACGGCAACCGATTTACATAGATAAATCAAGGATTTTTAACACAACGTGCCGACTTCTTTACCATTACTTTTTAAATTCAAAAAGCTATTGACATAAGGGGGAATTTTATGTACAATCAAATCAAGGCAAAAAGAGATAGAACAATCTCTCAAAAAGGAGAATTGCTATGAAAAGGCTGCTTCCTACCCCACATAAATTTACAAGAAGCGAGAGCGTCAGTGAGCTCATCGGCTTCTCCGGGATAAGCGTAAACATCCCGAGGGACGATACGGTTGAATACGCTCTCGGACTTATAAAGGATAAATTCAATATCAGCGAAAAATATGCTCTCCCTCTCACTCTCTCTTATTCGGATGACCCTTTCTTCGGAGAGAAGAACGCTGAGGAGCAGGGTTATATAATAATCCGTGACGTGGCCGGCGTTACAGTATACGCTAAGAGCTCTGTCGGTTTTTTATACGCTTGTACTACCCTTCTCCAGCTGTCGGGTGACGCTCCCGAGACCTTTACGTTATACGACCGTCCCGATATCCGTTACAGAGGAAATATGAACACACTCTGGGCTGAGACGGGTGTCTTCAGCTATGACTTCGGAGACGGCATGGATGCGGCTGAGGAGAGAATTAAAAAGGCGATTGACCAAATGGTACTCGCCAAGCTCAACCTCCTCTACGTAGACGGCTACGGCTTCCGCTCCGAGCGTTTCCCCGGCTATAATGCTATGATGACCCGCATCAGTGAGTACGCACATATACGCGGCATGAAAACTGCAAGCGGCGGTTACGGAATGGGCTACGGTGCAAGTGCCAACTTCCACTTTATGGGTGAGGTATTCAGAAACAGACGCCCCTACCCCAACGGCAAAATCTATGACTGCATCGGAACCTGCCTCCGTGACAAGCCCGATATGCCCATCGAGGATATGATGGGTAGGAGCTACGGCACCTGCCTCACAAACAAAGAGATGAACATGGCGAAGATTGCCGAGCTGAAGGCTTTTATTATGAATACGGGCATCTCCGTCATCTCGATGCACAATATGGACTCTGACGAGATACACGAGCCTCTCTGGCTCGCAAGATGCGAGGAATGTAAGAGACGGTACCCAAGCGACAGTCTCTACGAAAAGGACGGTGCGGCGGGTGCGTTTGCGGCGTTTTACGATATGCTCCTCGACGAGATACTTCCCGTATGCCCTGACCTCGTCCTTATGCCCGTCAGCCCGGGATATTCCTATCACACGATGACAAAGGATGAAAATTTCGAGAAATGTCGCAGATTCTGGTCTTCGGTAGTCAAATATATGAGGCACGAAAATGGTATAATCCCTAATTTCCGCGAGCAGTTCGTTCAAAAAACCGATAAGAAATACCGTTTTGATCTTATAGATGAGGTAATAGACCGCTACGGATGCTTCTTCTTCTCGAGCGGTGACGGCTTCTATTCCGACAAATGCTACACCCCGAGTGCGGCTCATATGGCGTTCATGTCGGGCTGTGAGGCTGTGATATGTGCCAACGGTATCTCCATCCAGAAGCCGACACAGTATGCGAATGCGGAATATCTCTGGAATCCGACAGCCTCCTCATTCTATAACGAGGAGCGTTTCCTTGACTACGACGAATGCACAAGGAGATATAACGAGCTCCGTGAGGGCATATACCGCCCCGAGGGTATTTACGGTAAGGGAGGGCTTCTCGACACCTCCTGCAAGCTCCTCTTCGGTGAGAAGCACGGCACTGGAGTAGCAGACGTGTACAGACTCAGGGGTAAGAACGGCGAGTGCCCGATATTCACCTTCTGTAACGTCGAGCTCTTCACCAACCATAATAACTACAACCTCCCCTTCAACTGGGATATCGAGATAAGCGAGGAGCTACAGAGAACGTTTTACGAAAGGTTCTCGGAGTCTACCCTCGTCACCGAGCAGGCAAGAGAAATACTCTACTCTATTCTCGAGGAGGGCGGACTCTCGCCTGAGGCTAAGGAGCATATAGAATTTCTCGCATATTCAGCCAAGATCTGTGCGAAATACACCTCCCTCGTGACAAGATATATGCGTCTTTATATTGAGGCGGATAAATTCTTCAGGTCGGGTACTCCGTACGGTGAAGACATCCTCGATAGGATAAAATCAGTAAGGGGCGATGCAGAGAGTCTGCTCTCCTCATTCGAGGCTGAGGGACGTAAGCCCTTCGACATTTACGGCGGAATATTTACACGCCGTGAGGAGCTTATGGACTGTCTTATCTACTTCTTAGGTCAGATTGAGAAGAGTATCCTGACAGACAAGAGAGTTCCCGACGAGAGAAGACCCATCGAGAAGCGTAAATGGTGGTAACTCGAGTATTGAAAGTAATACAAACAAAAAACGGGCAGTTACAGAGGTAGCTGTCCGTTTAATATTTAATTTATGAAAGCTTCTCAAGAGCCGCTATCCTTACAGAGAGTGCAAGGATCCTTGTAGCGAGCGAGAGCTCACCGTCGGAGGGATAGGTGGGAGCGATACGGAGATTCTTATCCTCGGGGTCGATGCCGTGCGGGAAGGTTGCACCTACGGGAGTGAGAGTAACGCCTGCCCCCTTCATAAGCTCATACACCCTCTTGGCCGTACCGGGGAGAACGTCGAGGGATACGAAATATCCGCCCTTCGGAACAGTCCAGCCGGCAATGCCGAGACCCGAAAGAACATTGAGATTCCTAAGAGTGATATCAAACTTCTCCTTGATGACCGCACCGAGCTTCAGCATATGCTTCTTCATATTCTCTGCATTGCCGAAGAACTTAAGGTGGCGGAGCTGATTAAGCTTATCGAAGCCTATCGTCTCTGCACCGAGAATGGGGAGCACCTGACGCTTATTCGCTTCACTCATCGCCATCATCGAAACACCGCCGCCGGGGAAAGTGATCTTGGAGGTAGAGGAGAAATAAAATACTCTATCCTCGTGACCGTATTTCTTAGCCTCGGCGAATATATCTGCGAGGACGTCTCCGTCCTCCGAGAAGTCGTGAACAGCGTAGGCGTTGTCCCACATGATCCTGAAATCGGGAGCGGCACACTCCATGGCGGCGAGGCGGCGTACAGTCTCATCCGAATAGGTGTTACCCGTGGGATTCGAGTACTTAGGCACGCACCATATTCCCTTCACCTTCGGGTCCTTGACAAGAGTCTCAACGAGATCCATATCAGGGCCGTCCTCGGTCATGGGAACACTGACAAGCTCAAATCCGAGAGCCTCGGTAATTCTGAAATGTCTGTCATATCCGGGAGTGATGCATAACCACTTCAGTCCCTTCTCCTGACACCATGGACGCTCACTGCCGTGTACACCGAATATCATCGCACGTGTAAGAGCACCGTACATGAGCTGAAGCGAGGAGTTACCTCCTACGATGATGTTCTCAGTGGGGATACCGAATGCATCTGCAAAGAATTTCTTCATCTCAGGAAGACCGTCGAGCACACCGTAGTTTCTGCAGTCGAAGCCTGCGTCCGAGAAGCAATTCTCACGTGACATATCAACAGACATAAGTCCGAGAGAGATATCAAGCTGAGATGAATTAGGCTTTCCGCGTGAGAGATCGAGGTTAAGACCCATTTCCTTATATTTATCGTATTCCTTAAGCAAGGAGGCGTATTCCTTTTGCCTTTGCAGAGAGGTAAGACTCAAATAGCTGTTCATTTTCTAATTTCCTTTGCACACGGCTGTAATTTTTGAATGTATTTATGCCGTCATAATTCATTTTTTGAAGGATCAAAATCAAAATTCCTTTATATTATATACTATGTGTTAGTGTTTTGCAAGTGTTTTTGCATTTTTTCTTAAAGAAACTTGCATTTTCTGCATTTTCGACAAAAAACACATTCGGGCACGGTGTTTTTTTGCCTTTATTATTGACAAAAGCGGTTAATTATTATATAATCTATACTGTTATAATATATTTATCGAAAGGATGCCCGTTATGGCAGACAACAAGAAGCTTGTAACAGAGATCACGTCTATGGACGAGGATTTCGCAAAATGGTACACCGACATAGTTAAGAAGGCCGATCTTATCGACTACTCTAGCGTTAAGGGATGCATGATCATCCGTCCCTACGGCTACGCTATCTGGGAAAACATACAGAAGATCCTCGATGCTAAGTTCAAGGAAAGCGGCGTTGAGAACGTATATATGCCCATGTTCATCCCCGAGTCTCTTCTCAAAAAGGAGAAGGATCACGTCGAGGGCTTCGCTCCCGAGGTTGCGTGGGTAACCCACGGCGGTGACGAGAGACTCTCCGAGCGTATGTGCGTACGTCCTACGTCCGAGACTCTTTTCTGTGAGCATTATGCTAATATAGTAAAATCATACAGAGACCTTCCCAAGGTATATAACCAGTGGTGCTCTGTTGTAAGATGGGAGAAGACCACCCGTCCCTTCCTCCGCTCCCGTGAGTTCCTCTGGCAGGAGGGTCACACCGTTCACAGAACGGCTAAGGAGGCCGAGGCGAGAACCGTACAGATGCTTAACATCTACGCAGACTTCTTCGAGGGCGAGCTCGGTATTCCCGTTATTAAGGGTCAGAAGACCGACAAGGAGAAGTTCGCAGGTGCTAAGTCCACCTACACCGTTGAGGCTCTTATGCACGACGGTAAGGCTCTTCAGGGCGGTACCTCCCACAACTTCGGTGACGGCTTTGCCCGTGCCTTCGGAATACAGTATCTTGACAATGACAATACTCTTAAATACTGCCACGAGACCTCGTGGGGCGTTTCAACACGTATCATCGGCGGTATCATCATGACCCACGGAGACGATTCGGGACTTGTTCTTCCCTCCTCCGTTGCACCCATCCAGGTTGTAGTTATTCCCGTTCAGCAGCATAAGGAGGGCATCCTCGATGCGGCCAACAAAATTGCAGATACTCTTAAGGCTGCAGGCATCCGCGTGAAGGTTGACGACAGCGATCAGTCTCCCGGATGGAAGTTCTCAGAGTATGAGATGAAGGGTGTGCCGCTCAGAATCGAGATCGGTCCCCGTGACCTCGCAGAGAACAAGTGCGTTATCGTAAGACGTGACAACAGAGAGAAGTCCTTCGTATCTCTTGACAACCTCACCGAGGCTGTAAACGAGGGTCTTACCGCTCTTACCAAGGCTCTTTACGAGAAGGCTCTTAAGCACAGAGAGGAGAGAACCTTCTCTGCGGAGACCTTCGAGGAGCTCAAGGCTATCGCCGACGAGAAGCCCGGATATATCAAGGCTATGTGGTGCGGAGACCTCGAGTGTGAGCTTAAGCTCAAGGACGAGGCTGACGTATCCTCCCGCTGTATCCCCTTTGGCGTCTCCCCCATCGGCGACAAGTGCGTATGCTGCGGCAGAGAAGCAAAGAAGCTCGTTTATTGGGGCAAGGCATACTGATATCCCATAATATTTTATGTAAATAATGCTCGGCCTGACCGAAATCTTAAGGAAGGAGGAATACCGTGGATAAGAACATCGTTACCATAAGAGGCAGCGACGGAGGAATTATAAAAATGGAAGTCTACGGCTATCTTCCCTCCACTGTCGAGCTGGCAAGACAATATGCTAAAGAGGGTTATCCCGACAGATACGTTATCTTTTCCGAACGCAGAAGAAAAACGGGTATAGGAGGACGTATACAGGACGGAGATTACGAAGAGGGCATGTTCATGTCCTGCATTCTCCGCCCCTCTCTCTTCCCCAGCCAGGCGTCTCTTCTGGGTGCCCTTTCGGCAACCGCTCTCGTTACAGCCCTTGACGAGCATACAAGCTGTCAGATGGGTATCGGATGGGTCAGCGACGTATACTGCGACGGAGTACGCATCGGCGGAGTCACTATTGAAGGCAAGCTCGACAACTTCACGACCTACGAATACATTATCGCAACCTTCTCGGTAAGGCTTGACAAGCGTTCATTCCCGCCGAGGCTTAACGATATGATACGCAAGGTATTCGAGAGCGAGAACACCTCTATCTCTATGATAATAGCACGTACTGTGCTATCCAAGTTCATCACGCTCTACTCTACCATGAAGACCTCGACGAAGTTCATGGACACCTATTCAGACAGATTCATTCTGAGAGGAAAAAAGGTAAAGTATCTGACACCCGAGAAAAAGCATACGTGCAGAGTTCTCGGAGTCGATTCCAAGAGCGGAGCACTCATACTTGAGATGAAGGGCGACCGTGTCGAGCACGTAATATCGCCAAAATCCGTACAAATACCCAAGAGAGTCCGTCTGCCGAGAGTCAGACCGGAGCAATGATTTTGAATAGAAAAAGATCTACCGCAAGTGCGATAGATCTTTTTTATTTTTACTGTAAGTAAGCTGACATCTCCTCATAGGTCATTATTCCCGTACCTACGTAGGTGATAACACCGCTCTCATCGAGTATGAGAATGAGGGGATAAGTGCCATCGCCTCCAAGACGGGTATAAACCACGTCGAGGGAGAGATCACCGCTCTCAAGATCATCCGCCGAAACGTAGTCGGAAGCAAATGTAATCTTACTTTCCGAATACTCGGAGGCTATAAGCTCTGTGGCGTCGGTGGATACCGTTCCCGAATAAACAGCGAGAACGTTTAAATTATCGGAATTGTCCTCCGCAAGACGTGAGAGCTCTGCAAGACCGCTTGTGCTTCCGTCATCCTCTATATTCCAGAAGTAAATCACGCTCTTTTTACCGAAAAGAGAGTCGATGGACACGGTATTATCGCCGCCTATTACGTAGAGCTCGTCACTATAGCATACGTCACCGACCTGATTGCCTCTATCCTTAGGAAGCTTCGATTCCCAGATAGAGATATCGAAGGTACCGTCGGGCTTCATGATCTTATTCCAATAATAGCCCTCTTCATTCGGCTCATAAGCCGAGAGACAGTAAATCTGAACGTCGCCGAGCTCCTGAGACTCAAGGTTATTACCCGAGCTCCAGATTCCGTCCCAGGTACCGAGATTGCTGCCCGTGAAGAATATTCTCTCAAGCTGAAGAGGAGCAAGAGCAGCCTGATATACTCCGAGAAGCTCCTTGTTAACAACGAGATCTCTTATGCTCGTGCATCCTGCGAATGCATCCTCAGCGATGGAGATAGTACCGTCTCTGATTACGAAGAGAGAGTCGGTAAAACCATCGCTTAACTTAATGAGATGATTGGATATGTAAAGACCGCCCCACTGCCAATTATCGGGGTTATCATAGTAGGCTGTTCCCATAAATGCACTTGCGGCAATCTTCATTACCGTATCGGGAACGGTTATCTTCTCGATTGCGGAAATGCCGTTAAAGCTGTTGTAGCCTACTCTGTTCGCACTCTTCAGGATAACAACCTCTTTTATGCTGTCCCTATTGATATACCAGGGAGTCTCCGAGACGTCGGAGTAGTTTACAAGAGCACTGTCTCCGCCAACGGTGAGAACTCCGTCAACGAGCGACCAGGCAACTCTCTTATTCTCGAGCTCCATTCCGCCCTTAACGCTCTTCCAATAGTAGCCTTCTCCCTTATCGCCCGTGAGGTCTTGGTAATAAACGTTAGCATCGAGGAGATTGTTAAGCTCCGAAAGTCCGCTGATAATAGCATCGGACGTACCCATATAATAAATATAAAGAAGGTTATTACAACCGATAAAGGCATCGGGATGTATAGAAAGAACGTTAACGGGAATATCCACGCTGACAAGAGAGGTCATTCCGCTGAACATATTCGAGCCGAGGTGTGTCACAAGATTTCCGATGCTGACCGATACGATATTTCTGCCATACCAGGGAGCATCCTGCACGTTCTCGAAGTCCCACATAGCTCCGTATCCGGAAATCTTAAGCTGAGTACCCGAGACCGTCCAGGTAAGGTTATCTCCGCAGAGATTTCCTCGGTTACCTACCAGGTGAATATCTCTTGTGAGAACGAGTCCCACGTCGTACTTCATGCTTCTGTCATCCGAGCAGTAGAAGGACTTGAATTTATAGCCGTGATATACAATAGAATTTAAGAACTCTATATTTTTCTCGGTTACTCCAAGGGTCGCATCAACGTAATCGAATACAAACGGAACAAGGTCACTTTTCGCACTCTTGTATCCGACGGTATAGTACCACTGAGCTATATCGCCGTTATCGTCATAATACCAATAAGGTCCGGGCTCTGCGGGAGCAGTCTCGGAGATATAATAGGTATTCGCAAGCTGCTTGACCCAGAAGTTATCAAGGCGGAATATGAGCTGATCATACTTCTCCTGAGTACCGAGGTAGTAAGCAGTCTTAAGATTCGTACACATATAGAACGCACTCGCACCGAACTCCGCTATATCATCGGTAAGGGTAATCTTAGTTACTCCGACGCACTCGGAAAAGGCAGATTTACCGACGTACTGAAGACCCTGATTGAATACAAGCTCGGTCAGTCCGTCACATCTGAAGAATGCATTATTGTCTATTGTTACAAGGGTAGACGGAAAATTGATATCCGTAATAGAGCTCTCGTAAAATACCGAAAGACCTATTCTCTCTACCGTATCGGGTATCACAACCTCACTGATCGCCTCAAATCGGTGGAATGCATAGTCTCCGATGTTGGTTATATCACCCACAAAGACTATGTTCTCCGCAAGAGTTCTGTAATTGAGCCAAAGGGGCTCGTCATTATAGAGATAATTGAACATCTCGCCCTCGCCCTCGAAGGTGAGAGTGTTGGTCGAATTATCATAGCTCCATACGATATTTTCACCCGCAAGCATTCCTCTGTTGCCGAAAAGGGTTATATCCTCATCAATAGCGGCAGTAGGATCGAATATGGAATCGGGATTGTTGAAATACGTGTCGTAGTGCCATGAAGCATACTTATATCCGTGATAATAAGCATCCGTGATAGCCGAGACGGTATCCTCATCCGGAGCCTCGCCACGCTTAACCTTAAAGCTGGCTACCGCATGGTCTTTTCCGCTGCGTCTCTCGATAAGCTTGATAGTTGCATACTCATCGTCGGTAGGATTTTCTTCGTTCCCGTTACCGTTTCCTTCATCATCCTTGTTATCGGTATCATCCTTGCCGTCATTATCCTTGTTAATAGAATCGCCAGTGTTATCGCCGGTCGAGTCCTTGCCTCCGAGCGACACATCACATCCTGCGAGGAAAATGATGGAAAGAGACAGAAGAGAAACCATCAGAAAGAGCAGTATTTTTTTCTTCATTAACATAGTCCTTTTTAAACATAATTTTTATCTATTTTATCATAACTTTATTCAGATTGCAATAGATTATAAAAATTTTACAATTGGAGGGTCACTATGAAGAGGCTTGGCACGCTGCGGATTCTCGAGGGCTTGGCAGACAGATTTCTCCCCGCCCTTTTCTGGATGCTTCTCATTTTCGGCTTTGATGATCCGTGTATAGGGACAATTACAGTTATAGCGGCGGCAATTCACGAGCTTGGGCATACTGTCGCACTTTTGATTTTGGGACGTACCGCAAAGCTGCCGGAGGGAAGGCTGAGAGGGTTGAAAATACGGGTAGACACCTGCTCTTACACAGATATGCTGATAATACTCTCATCTGGCCCCCTTGCAAATATTCTCGTATCCCTCTTCCTCCTCCCCCTATCAGAGGACTCTCCATACTTAAAAACGGTGACACTTATCAACCTTGCGACAGCTTTATCGAACCTTATACCGACCGAGGGATATGACGGATACGGTATACTCGAGACGGTTTTACGTATGAGAGATAAGAGCACGGTACGTCTCGATGGTATTTCCCTTTTCTTCACCGCCGCCTTCACTTTTTTCTCGCTTTACACAATCGGAAGATTCGGTATCGGCTATTGGCTGTTCGGCGTATTTTTCATCTCACTTTTGAAAAAGCTCTCCGTGTTAACGAAAAAGAGGGATTTTACCTCCGAGACAGCTTAAAACGAGTAATTTTTTTCTTAAATTTCCAAAAAAATTCAGACGAGGCCCACGAACTGACAATTTAAGAGATTTTGAGAGATTTCGAGAGTTTTTGAGAGAATTAAAGAGCATTTTCAGTGATGGGTCTGGGAAAATTACGTCAAATCTCGCCTAATCACGGTTAATTAGAGTATTTTTCAAAAAAAATATTTAAAAACCTATTGAAAATCCTATACGTTTTTGATATAATGACGTATATTGACAGGTAACTACAATTTTTTATTGTTTTAAAAATCAATTTCGCCTACCGCGGCGTGTTTTTTGAAAGGATATAAGACGCAAGAAATGGCTAAACTCATTGAGCTTAAGGGCATCTCTAAGTCGTATGACGGTGAAAAGGTCATCGACAATATGAATCTTTATATCAAGGATAAGGAATTTATGACTCTTCTCGGTCCCTCGGGATGCGGTAAGACTACCACTCTCAGGATAATCGGCGGCTTTGAATCGGCTGACGAGGGAGAGCTTTATTTCGACGGCAAGGAGATAAGTGCCGTTCCCGCATATAAGAGACAGGTAAACACTGTTTTCCAGAAGTATGCTCTCTTCCCTCATCTCAACGTTTATGAAAACATAGCCTTCCCTCTTCGACTCAAGAAGGTTAAGGAGGCGGAAATAAAGGAAAAGGTTACCGAGATGCTTAAGATGGTCGCTCTCGTTGGCTTTGAGAATAAGAGCGTCAGCACCCTTTCGGGAGGTCAGCAGCAGAGAGTCGCTATTGCGAGAGCTCTCGTCTCTCATCCCAGAGTGCTTCTTCTCGACGAGCCCCTCGGTGCACTTGACCTTAAGCTTCGCAAGGATATGCAGAATGAGCTTAAGACCATCCAGAAGGCTATCGGTATTACCTTCGTATACGTAACGCACGATCAGGAGGAGGCTCTCTCCATGTCCGATACCATCGTAGTTATGGCGGACGGCGAGATACAGCAAATAGGCACTCCTACCGACATATATAACGAGCCTAAGAATGCATTCGTTGCCGACTTCATCGGTGAAAGTAACATTATCGACGGCGTTATGATCGAGGACAAGCGTGTTAAGCTCGCAGGCCACGTATTCGAGTGCGTAGACTCCGGATATGCGAACGGTGAGGCGGTAGACGTTGTTATTCGCCCAGAGGACGTTGACGTAGTTCCGCTCGATAAGGGAATGCTTACGGGTCACGTTACCGCCGTTACCTTCAAGGGCGTGCATTACGAGATCATCGTAGACGTCCACGGCTTCAAGTGGATGATTCAGTCCACCGATTACGTTGCTCCCGAGGCTGACATCGGTATTTACGTCGAGCCCGATGCGATACATATAATGAAAAAGTCCAAGTATTCCGGTAAATACGGAGATTACTCGTCCTTCTCCGATGAGATAGACCAGCTCTCGGATGCAGACGCAGCAGAGGAATTCTGATTTTAAAATAATATTTTGAAATGGAATCGGGCGACAGGCTTGCCTGTCGAACCCGTATGGGATAGATAAATGACAAAGAAAAAATCTCTCATGCGTTCCATAGCCGCAGCACCGCATATTTTCTGGGCGATTATGTTCATCATTCTGCCCTTGATCATAGTGGCGTATTACGCACTCTCCGACGGAGAAGGCGGTTTCAACTTAAAAAACCTCATTCTTCTTAAGGATTATGCGGATATATTCCTGCTCTCGCTCGAGCTGTCGGTTATCGCTACGTTCATATGCTTCCTCGTTGGATATCCTCTTGCCTATATTATTGCAAGAGCACGCCCCTCGACGCAGAAGCTTCTCATCATGCTTATTATGCTCCCTATGTGGACTAACCTTCTTATAAGAACCTACTCCATTATGGCTATCCTTGACAACGGAGGCTTCTTAAACAAGCTCTTAGGCACGGATTTCCATATCATAGGCACTAAGGGTGCTGTAATATTCGGAATGGTATACGATTTCCTTCCCTATATGGTTCTTCCCATTTACACCTGTATATCGAAGATAGACAAGCATATGTGGGAGGCGGCAAGCGATCTCGGATGCACTCCCGTGCGAGTTATCACAAGGGTTATATTCCCTCTCTCGCTCTCTGGTGTCATTTCGGGCATCACTATGGTGTTCGTTCCTTCCATCAGCACGTTCTATATCTCGCAGAAGCTCGGCGGAGGTACCTTCGAGCTGATAGGTGACACGATAGAGCGTCAGTTTGTTACGGGTGCACGTAATGTTGGTGCTACCTTATCCCTTGTCATGATGGTGCTGATTCTCATATCTCTTACTATTATGAACAAGTTCGGTGATTCTGACGATGGAGGTATTGTAGTATGAAATATCTCCAAAAGGCCTACGTTATCCTTATCATAGGTATACTGTACATTCCGATCGCAACCCTTATACTCTTCTCGTTCAACTCTGCTAACAGCACCGCCGTATTCGAGGGCTTCGACCTCAGGTGGTACCGTGAGCTGTTCAATTCCCCGAAGACCTTCGAGGCACTCAGAAACACCCTTATTCTCGCAACGCTCGCCGCTATTCTCTCTACCGTGATCGGTACTGCCGCCGCGGCAGGACTTCACAGAATGAGATCCAAGCTTATGCGTTCCACTATCATGTCCGTGACAAACATCCCCATGATGAATCCGGATATTGTAACGGGTATGTCCATGATGCTCTTCTTCGTAGCGGTAGCGGGTATTCTCGGAATCTCGTATAACGATATGGGCTTTGCCGCAATGCTTATCGCACACACAACCTTCTGCCTTCCATACGTTATTCTTTCGGTTCTCCCGAGAATAAACGAGCTTGGCAGCTCCCTCTCCGAGGCGGCTCTCGATCTCGGATGCACACCTCTTCAATCGTTCTTCAAGGTTGAACTGCCCAATATAATGCCCGGTGTACTTTCCGGCTTTATTCTTGCGTTCACCCTTTCACTCGATGACTTCGTTATTTCCTATTTCGTCGGCTCCTCGAACTTCCAGACTCTTCCCCTTCTTATCTACTCGATGACGAAGAAGAAGGTTACTCCCGATATGTACGCACTCTCCACGCTTATCATTATCACTATATTCGTGCTGCTTATCGTAAGTAACGTGAGAAGCTCGCGTGAGGAGGAAAGAAAGAGAAGGAGGGCGAATAAGAAATGAAAAAAATCTTATCACTTCTTCTCATAACAGCACTCCTTGCCCTCTCGCTCCTCTCTCTCAGCTCCTGCTCGAATGATGAGGTCAGCGAGGATAACAATTACGCCAATCCTAAGCTTGAGACCAAGGTTCTTAATGTATATAACTGGGGTGAATATATCTCGGACGGCTTTGAGGGAGCATATGACTCCAACAAGGAGTTTGAGAAATACTTCAACAAGAACCTCTCTAAGAAATACGGATACAATATCCGTGTAAACTACACCACCTATGCCACCAACGAGGATATGTACTCCAAGATATCCTCTCTAATGGATGGCAACTCGAGCGACAGTGTCTATGACATTGTGGTTCCCTCGGATTATACGATTCAGAAGATGATCGATAACGATATGCTTATGCCCTTCGGTGCTGAGAATATCGAGAACTACAAGTATATCAACGAGCAGTTCAAGTCGATGTACTACGATCCCGACAATCTCTACTCGGTTCCCTACACCTACGGTATGGTAGGCATAATATATAATCCCTATCTTATGAATCCCGATGATCTAGATAAGAATATGGAGATCAAGAATAAATCCTGGGATATGCTCTGGAATGAGGATTACAAGGGACAGATACTTCAGTTCAACAACCCGAGAGACGCATTTGCTACTGCAATGTTCCGTGGCGGGCTCGATATCAATTCCACCGATCCTGCCGTATGGAATGAGGCGGCAATGTCGCTTTTACAGCAGAAGCCTCTTGTGCAGGGATACGTAAACGATGAGATCTTCAACAAGATGACCACGGGCTCTGCGGTAATGGCACCCTATTTCGCCGGTGACTTCATCTCCATGTACGATTCTCTTCCCGAGGACGATAAGTTCCTCAAGTTCTACTATCCCGAGGAGGGCACCAACGTCTTCGTCGATGCTATGTGCATACTCAAGACGTCGAAGATGAAGGATGCCGCAATGGAGTATATCAACTTCATGCTCTCGAGAGATGCGGCGGTTGCGAATGCACTGTATATCGGCTATGCATCTCCCAACATCCTTGTTGCTAACGGGGATGAATTCGATGAAGAGTATTTCGACGAGATGGGCGAGGACGCTATTAAGATCCTCTATAACACCAACCCCTCCGAAATAAATAAGAAATACCCCTACGAGCCTTATTACCATATGTTTGACGATAAGACTCAGGAGCACGTATACTCTCTCTGGGAATCTCTTAAGACCGAGAATGCGATAGAGCTGTGGGTGCACGTCTCCAGTGCCGTCATAGTAGCATCACTTCTCGCTATATGCATCACAAGAGTTATACTTAAAAAGAGACGCTCCCTCTTCTACCGCAAGAGAGAGACAATTCAGAAATAAAAAAACGAGGACAGCTCGGCAGGTTAACGTCGGGTTGTCCTCATTTTATTCTTATAAAGCGGAACGTGAATATTTATCAGTGGGCTGCAAATGTTATTTGATAGTTACCCGTTTCGAGATCCCACGACTCATCCTTGACGATCTCGTTCCATTTATCCTCTGTACCTAGGTATATTATTGTTTCAAGCACCGAGGAATAAGCAAAGGCATTTCTGCCAATATCGGTCACGCTACTCGGAATAGTTACCGTTGAAAGAGCGAAGCAAAAGGAAAAAGCATCCTCTCCGATCACAAGCGTGCCATCGGGAATTACTATCTCAGAAAGACGTCCGGAGCACGTAAAGGCCTGAAGGCCAATAGATTTTATACCCTCCGGCAAAACCACGGTAACCAATTCTCTACAGCCCGAAAAAGCAGCGGGCGGAATTTCCGTGATGCCGGGGCAAACGGTGACACGCTCAAGCTGATAGCAGTCACTGAACACACTAATACCAAGCTCCTCGAGATGACCGGGAACAGTCACTTCCTTGAGGCCGGTATGCTGAAAGGCTGCACCGCCTATTCTTTTGACGTTCTCGGGAATTACAACGCTCTCAAGGCGTACGCAGTCGGAAAATGCAGATACGTCTATGCTTACAAGGCTACCCGTAAGATCTAAGCTTTCGAGGCCTTCACAGCCATAGAACGCCCTGTTACCAATACTGATAATATGCGAGGGGACGTCAAAGCTCGTAAGACCTTCGCACTTGTAGAAGGTGCACTCGGGAATTTCATCAATGCTTCGTGACAGAGTTACCTCCTTGAGTTTCTTGCAATTAGATAAAAGAGACCTTCCGATAGAGACAACGCTATCGCTCATAGTGAACGATTCAAGAGACGTGCAATCAGCAAATGCATATTCACCGATGCTCTTAACGCCCTCGGGGATAGTTATCGAGGTAAGTCCCGTGCACCATCTGAAGGCGGAGTCCCCGATTGTCTCAACACCTTGTGGAATAATGAGCTCGGTCAGCTTTTCACAATAGTAAAAGGCACCCTGCCCGATCGACTTAACGCTGTCGGAAATCTTTATGCTTGTAATACTCGAATGATCAAATGCGTACGGCGGGATATGGGTTGCACCGTTCGGGATAACGATATCACGCAGCCCCTCCCTCAGAGCACCCTTATAATCCTCATTCATCATATAGTAATAGGACATAGACACGCTGTCGTAAATACCGCCGCCGGTCAGAAGCTGATACGCACGTCCGGGATAGCCGCTCATATAATACATCTCGCCTATCTCATACAGCTCCTCATGGCTTTCCCATGTGTGCGTAAACTCTTCCCCACACCTGTCGCAGAGCGAGCTTTCATCCACGTCAATATGACGAATACAATACACAAAGGTATCATCACCAATCTCACCGCAGGAGCAGGAATAATAGTAATTTAATGCATATCTTGAGTCATCGGCAGGAGCAGAGTAAACGCTATCCGTATTCTTCTCGGTATAGCTGTGCGTATGCCCGTTGCCGACGTCATTTTGAGATTCGCCCCCTCCACAGCTGACAAGGAAAGCAAGGGAGAGTGCGAGTACTGACAAAAACAAAAGCTTTTTCATAACAAATCCTCACAAAATCGGGAGTGCAAACGGCTAGTACATTTTAATCAAATCAAATAAAGGTGCTTAAAGTCAATTTTTTATAAGTCCGCCGCCTTATTACTCCGTATAAAAATCGGGTATGTAGGTATCACAGGACGAGCTGATATCCTGCGTGAATGCATTCGTAACACCCAGCTTCTCTGCGTACTCAACAAGCTCGGAATACTCCGAATGAGTCACCCGTCTGTTAAGCGGAGCACGCACGCCCTCTCTCGGGGTATACTGACTCATAAGGCTGAGATAAATATTATCTCCGTAGGTCTCATAGAGGTACTTCACCGAGAGCTTAGCCTCAGCGAGGTGAGACGGCAGAAGGAGAATACGGACAATGACTCCCTTCTTCATGATACCGTCTTCAATTATCGGAGCGGGAGCTTGCCTCACCATTTCGGCTATCGCTCTCTTAGCGACCTCGGGGTAGTCCTCGGCGAAGGAAAGACTTCCTGCGGTTGATGCCTTATAATATTTGAGGTCAGCGAGGAAAATATCCACTCTTCCCTTCACTGCATCAAGGGCATCGGTGTCGTATGAGCCCGTGTTGTACACGGTTGGCAGGGAGAAGCCTCTCTCCCTCGCAATATCAACAGCATCCCTCACCGTCGGAGCAAAGTGGGTGGGTGTCACGAAATTGACGTTATGTGCTCCCCTACACTCGAGCTCCGCCATTATCTCTGCTATACGGAGAGAAGAGACACTCTCACCGACAGACGACCTCGATATTTCACTGTTCTGGCAATAAACACATCCGAGAGAGCATCCCGAGAAGAAGATAGTACCCGAGCCCCTCTCGCCCGAAATGATGGGCTCCTCCCACATATGGAGGTCTGCTCTTGTGATTTTCGCCACGTCACAAGAACGGCAGTATCCGACACCACCCGAGGTTCTGTCAACACCGCATCTGCGTGCACACAGTGTGCAAGAGGAGTAATATTCACTTGTATTCTTCACACTATCACATCACTTTCACAGAATTATTGACAAACACCCTCGTTTGTGCTAAAATATAGAAAAAACAATCACGAGGTTAATAATATGTCCGAAAAAAGAGAAGGATACATCAGCTGGGATGAATATTTCATGGGAGTTGCACTCCTCGCCGCAGAGAGATCGAAGGATCCCTCGACTCAGGTTGGTGCCTGCATCATAGGAGACGACAAGACCATACTGTCCACGGGATACAACGGCTTCCCGAAGGGCTGTGACGATGACAGCTACCCCTGGAACAGAGACGAGTCGCAGGGCGAGACGAAGTACCCCTACGTAGTTCATGCTGAGCTTAACGCCATACTCAACTGTCAGGGCAAGTCGCTTAAGGGTGCAACCATCTACGTCGGACTCTTCCCCTGTAACGAATGCACGAAGGCTATTATTCAATCGGGAATCCGTGAGGTCATCTATCTTTCCGACAAATACGCCACCACCCCCGCAACGCTGGCATCCAAGAGAATGCTCGCCGACGCAGGAGTGAAGACTACTCAGCTGAAGCCCTCGAAGGCACAGCTGGTATTGAATTTTGAAAATATAGGTTAAATCCTATCGGGCTGTCACTTATGACGGCCCCTTTTATTTTTCGAAATATGCTCTTATATCAGCAACCGACGCCTTGAAGCTGCCCTGGATCATTCCCGTATTTCCGCCGCCTCTGCCCGAAAGGGATGCGTTAATATCCTTTGCCATTGTGCGGACGTCTATATTATCCGATGAGATAACGTACTTTATATCGCCCTCAGTGCCTCCGAGAGCTACGGTCAGTCCGCCTACACGGGGTCTTACGGCATTCGAGAATGCGATGAGGAAGTCCATATTCACTCCCTCGAAGAAGGAAACCGAATTTCCCTCTGCCGTAGCCACTGCACGTGCCTCAAGTGCCGCTATTCTCATCTCGAGATCACGGCATCTGTGCTTCATATCCTCATACGATTCCTTGAGTGCGAGTACTGCGGGATAGACCTCTGCCCTCGGGGTTGAAAGAAGCACCGATATTCCCTTAACGCTCTCGCTCTTCTCACGGTGATCACGGAGTGCCCTCTCGCCTGCGGCGATGGTGATACGCATGCCGCCCTTCCACTTTATGAAATCGAGAATCTTGATCTCGCCTATCTCGCCGGTATAACGGACGTGGGGAGCACAGCACGCACAGATATCCACGTCTCCTACCTTAACGATTCTCACGTTTTCCTTGAGATCAAGCTTAGATCTGTATTCGAGCACCTCGAGCTCCTCCCCTGTCGGGAAATACGCAATTACCTCCAAATTATCCGACACAGCCTTATTGGCAAGCGTCTCTATGAGTGTAACGTCATCCTCGGAGAGCGGTCCGTCCGTATCGAAGGTCACCTCGCCCTCGCCTACGTGAAAGCCCACGTTATTCCACCCGAAGAGCCTCTTGATTATACCCGAGAGTATGTGCTCCGACGTATGCTGCTTCATCTTGTCGTATCTCCCGTCGAAATCCAAGGAGCATCCATACGTCTCGCCTACCGTAGGCATAGACTCTGTAAGGTGATATATTATTCCATCCTTTTCCTTAACGTCGATAACCTTATGTTCACCGATCATACCCTTGTCGGCACTCTGTCCGCCCTCCTCCGGAAAGAAGGCAGTTCTGTCGAGGGTAACAAGGTAACCGCTCTTATCGGGCGTCGAGGAGAGGACTGTTGCCTCGAATTCCTTCATATATGCGTCAATGTAATAAAGCTTCTCCGTCATTACCTCAAATCCTCTTCACTGAATTTAAATAAAGACCACGGATACGACTCGGCATCGGGGAGTGCCTTAACGTCGATTCCCCGACCGAGACTTACCGATATGTGTGTCGAAAAAAGTGCTATTCCGCTTTTAAGCTTCTCACGCGACCCGTACTTTCCGTCTCCGACTATCGGAGTGCCTATGTGCGAGAGCTGAGCACGTATCTGATGAAATCTGCCGGTATCAAGAGAGACTCTCACGAGGGTACGCTCACCCTTCTCCGTCTCCACCGTCTCGATGGCCTTGTATGAGAGGCGTGCCGATTTCACACCCGCACGCTCACGGTCTACTATGAACGCCTTACTCTGCCTCGCATCCTTGTAGATGAGGTCTTCAAGCGTGCCTTCGGTTACTCTGCCCTCTATAACGGCGAGATATTCCTTTGCTATCTGCCTCTCTCTTATTATCTCGGAGAGAGTCGCGGCCGCCCTCTTTGTACGTGCGAAGAGAAGAAGCCCGCCGACAGCTCTGTCTATTCTGTGAACAAGCCAAAGGTTATCCGCCTCTCCCATCTCGGAAAGCATAGACGATGCCGCACTCATAGCGTCAAGGTCTCCCGAAGGATCGCTCTGCGAGGGCATTCCGAAGGGCTTATTCACAACTAACGCCTCACGGCTCTTATAAACTATATCAATCATCTTACACCAATGAGAGCCGTCGCTTTCTGCAACGGCTCTTAGCAAAAATTATTTTTTGCCAAGATCAATAAGCTTGGAGATAGTAGGAGCAAACACTGCGTTGACAAGAAGCTCTATAACGAAGTTAATACCGATCCAAAAAGTGAGCACGTAACCGAGTGCATTCGCACCGCCTGCCGCTGCAACAACCATCTGTCCAAAGAATATAAAGCAGCCTGCAAGGAAAATGCCTGTGTTAACAATAGGAGCCGCAACCGCAGCGAGGAATATAGCAAGAGTCTTATTCTTCTTAACGAAAAGACCGTATACAAGACCTGCAACAAGACCTGCCATCACACCCTTGAAAATAACAAGGAATATAGTAGCAGAAGCGTTGAAGGACATAAATCCTGCGGTAGCTGGATCAAAAAGAATAATAAATGCAGACACAAATCCAAGCCACGCACCCGTAAATCTACCGCAGAGTGCCACACCGAGAACGATGGGAATGAGCGAAAGATTAAGCGAAAGGCCTATCTTCGGGAACACGAACGATGCCATACACTGAAGCACTACTACAAGTGCTGTGAAAAGAGAAAAGTAAACAAGACGTCTGACATCCATGGACTGTCTTCTGGTTGATGCGGACATTTATATATCCTCCTTTTTTTATTTCGGTTATATTTTAACACATAGGAGGACATTTTTCAAGTCCTTTCTCTATTCTTATTTTAAATAGGTCATATTTTGAATTGAAAAGGCCTCTTAGGAAGCTTATACACCTCGCCGCCCGTGAGTGCTATCATCTTTACCGCCGAGATACTGAAGTCATTGGCATAGATGACGAGCGGCTTATCGAGCGTGCCCCTCGCCAGAACCTTATAGTAGCCTGCGTCGATGGGAACGAGCCCCTTCTCCTTGAGAATATTTATATCCACTCTATCACCTCGGTCGAAGTTCTCCGAGAGTGTATCGACGTTGATCACAGCTCTCTTCCTTCCCGGGGTAACTACCGTCTCATCCGTGCGTCTGACAAGCGTACGTGCGATGCTGTTGGTTATGAGCTCGTCCGCTCTCTCGCGGTCAACGGATGAGAAGCTGCCGCTCTCGAGTCTCAGAACGTTCGATGCAGCGAGCCTTTTTTTATGCACGCTCTCACCGGGTGCATCTATCCCTTCCTTTACCGTGACCGGAGATAAGAATCTGTCTCTATGCTTTATCACGTATAGGAAAAGGAGTAAAAGAAGCACCGATACCGCAAGGCATATAAGAAGTGCACGTGTCACGTATCTGTTTGGGATAATAAGATATTTAGCACGTCCCCGTGTCACCTCGACCTTGTAATTCGGGTTATGCGATACCGCACTGACAGATAGCCCTGTGAAAATGTACTCGAGGTCAAGATCGTCACCCTCGATTATCTCTCCCGACGTTACACGGTAACCGTCTCCGACAGGCTCCTCGAAGAGATAAACCGAGACGTCGTTTATCAGTATAGACACCTCTCTCGGTACAATTTTAAAGGTAGCGTACCCATCACCCGAAAGGACGTAATTTGCGTCATCCTTAAGCTTGAGCTGAATTCTGTACTCACCGACGGAAACGTATTCCTCTACGGGACACACGTAGTAATAAGCGGACGTAACAGTAGGTGTCTGAGGCATTCCGTTATATACTGCCTCGCCGAGTGAGTCGGGGGTGACGGTCTGTTTTTTTATCCGCAAGACACCTGTCGGGATCGAGGGCGGCTCATAATTTGCAGTATCGTATTCAAGTATCGCAGACAAAACGTATTCACCCGCCACGTATGCCTCGTCTCCGAGAATATCGATGACTCTCACCCCCTCGGGAAGCCCCGTAAGCACGGGGGATTTCAGATAACCGTCATAAACGTGCTCGGTATTCACCCATACTGCGTGGGACGTGTCAAGCACCGCTCTTTTCACGTCAATATCCAAGAAGGTGACAAGCTCGCCGTATTCAATTCTGACTCTTCCCTTGCCTACAAGAAGAGAGTCGCCTGACTCATATGATATTGTGAGCTCATCGGGCTCTAAATTAAATGACGTGCCGTCATTACGTCTGCACACGCATACGATATCAGAATAGGAAAGCCTCTCGAAGGCACGGTAATCCCTCTCTCTTACGGTAACGTCTATTCCGATGGGGATGACCTCGATTATCCTGAACACCATTATGTCCGACTCAAGATAAGAATAATTCTGACCGCCGTCCGAATATGCACGCACATAGTACGTGCCGGGTGATATGGGCTCGCATTCATTCCTGCACTCGGGGTCGGAATAGTACCTGAATACTACCTCGCCTCCCACTGCCTCGCCCTCGGGCGATGGCTTTCTGCCAAAAAATATATCCTCGATTTTCGGCTCGACAAGGAACGAATTACCCGCTCGCACAATACGGTAGGTATATTCGCCGTTTGTCACTCTGTAATCCGGATCAAGGCTTGATGCATATGCTGTATATTCACCTACCGCCACGGCACCGCCCTCGGTCCTTATCTTACAGTCGGGGTATTCTGCGATGGGCCCTTGCACGTCACCGTTATAGGTAAAGGAGCTATCCGACCAGGTGACCTCGATGGGCATCGGGCTTATTTTTACAGCCGCAATAACGTGCTCGGGAACGTTGTAGTTATCGCTCTCGGTTGAGAACTCAATAAGAACGTATGGGCTGTCAAGGACACTCCTCACGCCTCGGGAGAAGGAATAAGTGAGGGGTATTCCGTCAAATCCTATCGGCATCTGCCCCGACAGTGCGGGATAATGCACGCTACCGTCATAGACGTACTCCGCATCCGTGAAGGTGAAGCCCGACGTATCATAATCCGCCTTGCTAATCCTCCATTCGTGCCTTTCTACGTGCGGGGGATTGTAGTTTGTCTTATCATATCCGAGAGTCACGGATGCATAGTACACCCCTGCATTTACGTATGCATTATCGGTATAACCGACAGCACTGACCCCATGAGGCAGTCCCGTAAGAACAACATTTCTCTCTTCTCCGTTATATATGAACGATGACTCCGACCACCTGACGGAGGACATATCATAGTCCGCCTTAGCGATGTTGAAGATACAGGTGTCGGATACCAGTCGGTAGTTTCTGTCGTCGGATACTGCGATCGCAGAATATCCCGAGCCCGCAGTTATTGCACCGCCCTCTACGTGGAGCGGTACCTTGTTGCCCGTAATATCCGTAAAATAGGCGGTGGGGCACTTGACTCCGCCGTCATAGGTGAAGTCGCACGTATTCCATACCACCTCTCTTGTGAGCGGCTCCACCGTCACTGTGGCATTCACGGGCGATGGGATCTCATAATCACGTGATGAAGTCGAGAAGGTTATGATAACAGAATAATCTCCGACAGATGCACCGCCTCCCGTGGCGGTATAAGTAAGCGGTATTCCGTCAATACCTATGGGCAGACCTACAAGCTCGGGATAGCCCTTATACGTACCGTCAAAGGTAAAGGAAAGCTCGGTTATAATATCCTCAAGTGTATAGACGGCCTTGGACACGGTTACGGGCACGGTAGCTCTTATACCGTGATATTCAGCGATAACCGCACTGTCTCCGTATCTGAGGCAGCCGGGGTCGGTTTGATAGTACACCGTCAGCTCCCTCGCCGACACGGTCTTCTCTTCACCGCTCATATGCGTGACCGTGAAGGTGAGTCCTGAGAGATCAAACCTTTCGAATGCGACATACTCCACCTTCTCTGGCGGAGTGAGAACGGTTAAGGAGATGGGTGCGTCCTCAAGCACCGAAAGCTCTATCGGCTCACTCCTCATGCCTGTGTAGCTCTTTCCCTCCTCCACTACCGCTATAACGTAGTATCTGCCGACCGCATGAGGAGCCTCCTCATTATATACTCCGTAGGGAGAATCCGAGAAAAGATATTTCACCTCACCGTATTTAGCTACGGCACAGTAGCATAGAGGCTTGCCGAAATACGTGTCGGACGCCCTGAGCTCATCTAACCAGATGTTGTCCGCCCTTTTGATCTCAAAAAGAACGTCGACACTCTCATCCTCCGTCACGCTCCATCTGTAATTCTCCGGGGATAAAAGCGTGAAGGTGATATAATATTTTCCCGCTTCGACGTAATCCTCCTTTGGGAATCTGTAATGTGCCGACTCATCGATCTCGGGATACTGTACCCTTCCATTGTAAATGACCGACGATGCTTCAGGAGGATCGATCACTCCCTTCGCTATACTCAGCTCGATGAAGGGTGTCTCCACCGTCACGCTGTCACGGCCGTGGTAGAAGCTTATTATGCATTTGTACCTTCCGCTATCCTTAACGTCACGGTACGGAAGCTCACTCGAATACGAGACCTCTCTCCCATCCTCCGCCACCCATACGAAGGAATAGAAGCCCTCCTCGGAAAGAGGGTGATTTAACGTAGTAAAGGTAAGGGTGTGCTTGTCCCCGTCATACACCGTATACTTGCTCGAAAGGGTGAAATTCGGCGGAGTAAGAGTATATTTTCCATACAGCGTGATATCGCCCACAACAGCATCTGCGGCGTTGTACGGTCTCTCGCACGACTCGTCGGTGCACCAAATGCTGAATTTATACCCGGGGACGTCCGGCGAGTCTATTCCCAATAGCCTCTCACCTGCGAGTCTCTTCTCTTCACCGTATTCTACCCCACCTACCGTATATTTGACGGTATAGGGCTTGTATACCCCGAGGAATCTCTTCTCATCAAAGCCTGAGTAGGAATCAAAATACTCGAGCGTTTCCGTGAGTCCGTCCTTATCCGTCACGCTTATTCTGTCTCTGTGTCCCTGATCACAGCTAAGTGCTATCGGTGTGAGCGTACCCTTGCCGAAGGTTCCTCCGTACCTTATCTCTACGCTCCCCATGAAGCTTTCTCCGAGATAGGAGAGGTATATCGGCTCCTCGGTGTAGATGCCGTACTCCGCGGAGGTAAATATTGCTCCACGCCCGAGCGAGAGCGTGCCGTAGTTCTCAACAGCCGCACCGAGAGGATTCTCGAGCGAGCCCTTCGATATCGCCGCCGTGCCCTTACGCACAACGAGCGGAGAATCAGCACCTCGGGAATACAGTCTTCCGCCCGTCATCAGGAATGAGCCCGAGGACATACCCTCGAGCTTGACAGCACCGCTGCTTCCCGATATGAGTCCTCCGCTAACGGTCGCCCTTCCGCCCCTGATTCTGAGATTTGCCCCCGAGAGGAACGTAACGGTGGCATTGAGGGTGACGTCCGCCCCCTCTTCGATAATGACGTCGTACGAGCTCGAGAGGGTGCCCGTGATAGTGAGGGGCTTATTGATTACCACCCTCCCGTCAAGGCTGACTCCCGAAAAATCGACACTGCTGCCGCTTGGCAATTCATCAATCAGTGCTTGTACGCTATCATATTCCGACGTCTTGTCACCCGAAAGAACGTATTTTTCCTCCGAATAGGCGACGGTATAGGATGTGGATTCGAGTGCCGATGCCTGAATCCCTCCTGCGAGAATGAAAAAAATGACGAGTATGATAACCGTCAGAAAATGTGATCTTCTCATAAATAGCTCCGTATCTTATGAATTTACCACCGATTATATCACCCGAAATATCCGTCTACAATAGACGGAGGGCGTTAAAATAACCAAAAGTTCCGACCATTATCTACCAGCTTATCCAAAAGGAAATAGCATCCGCCGATTTTCTATTCAGACCTACAAAAAAAGAGATGACGGAAAGGTACAAAAATCACGCCTTTCCGCCATTCGTTATTTTTCCTTATAGTAGAGCATGCAGTGACAGTAGCCCTCAAAATCGGGATCAGCCACCTGCTCCTTAAATTCCTTACACATGCACTTGAGGTCCTCGGTACGCTCAAGACGGCACGGACAGTAGCCTCCCGTGCGTTTAAGTCCCTCCTTGACTGCCTCTACGACCTCTTTATTCTCGTTAAGCCTTATCTTCATTATCTGTACTCCTCGATAAGGGCGGCGAGCTTCTCCTTAGGAACGTAGCCGACAGACATATCCATAAAGGTATTATTCTTCACTATTGCAACAAATGGGATGGACTGCACGTTGAACTTCATAGCCAGATCTCTGTCATCGTCAACGTTTACCTTACAGAATTTAACGTCGGGGTATTCTCCCTCGAGCTCAGCGAGCACGGGAGCGAGCATCTTACAGGGGCCGCACCAGTCTGCGTAGAGATCTATAACCACTGTACCCTCGAACTTTTCTACCTCACTCTCGAAGGTATCCTTCGTTATCTTAAGCATTTATATATCCTCCTAGGGTTTTTATTTTATTATACCATATTTCTGCGGTTAATTCCATACCTTTACAAAAAATTAATAATTTTCTCTTGACATAAGCTGCTTTTTATGGGTAAAATAAAGAAAAACATTTGAGGCAATTATGAAATACTCTTATAATTTGAAGGTAGATATACATGACGTTGACCATAACGGAATAGCGAGATGCTCATCCCTTATGAGATATATGCAGACCGCCGCACAGTCTCAGCTTACCGAGAACAGTATGTCATACGATCAGCTTTACAGCATGAAGAGAGCCTTTATTCTCTCGAGGATAAGATATGAGTTTACAAGGCCCGTCCGTGCCTACACTCCCCTTACCGCCACCTCGTATCCCTGCGACAGCAGAGGATATAGCTTCCTCCGTTGCTATTCCTTAGAGTGTGACGGCGAGATAATCGGACGTGCCGTGTCGGTGTGGGCTCTCATAGATACGGATACACACTCGCTTATCAGGGTGAACGATTTTGAGCTCGGAATCACCAGCGAGCCTGCAGATTCCATGGCACTCTCACGCTTCGTGCTCCCCGATGCACTTACCCCTGCGGGCACTTACACGGTAAACTATGCCGACCTCGATCAGAATAGGCACATGAATAATACAAGATACCCCGATATGTACGCAAACTTCCTCCCCATGGACGGAAAGCGTATAAAAACCATTTCCATAAGCTATCGCAACGAGGCAAGACGCGGCGAGAAGCTCAGTGTCTTTCTCGGTATGGGGGACGAGAACGTCTATTATATCCGCACCGTGCGTGAGGACGGTGAGATCAACACAGAGGCTGAGATCATCCTCGAGGATATCTGACTATACATTGCAAATCTTGCTGTACTTCAGCCAATATGTCAAAATTCAATCTTTTTTATAGATTTTTCTATTTTTTTCTGTCAAATCTCTCATATTTCCGCCGTAGTCCCCGTTTGATATAGGCTTTTAATTAAGCCATATACCGTGTTTTCCAATATATTTTACCTAAAAATCCAATTGTCGGATTTTGCACGTTTTTTACGCAAACAAACCGCATTATTCTTAACGACACGAATAGAATTTATATGATACAATAAGAATAAAAAACGGCGGTGCAATATGAAGAGTAAAAGGAAAGCTACGGAAAACGTAATAAGATCATCCGAAATAAATAACGAGGGCATACTGTATAGATACTCCCTCGTCGAGAACAAGAGTCGGAGTATACCAAGCTACGGCCTGCCTCTCTACACACTGAGAGTGGAGATGACGGAGGCTGACGGCTCATCCACCGAGGCTATGGCGAGAGACCTTTTCCGAGATATGGATAAGGCACTCAGCTTCTACGATAAGATAGTTAAAAATCTTGCAACACCCATCGACCTCGCATACGTTGTCGAGGATGAGATGAGATAAAGGATAAAAAGGATCCAAGTCAAATTTGGCTTGGATCTTTTCTTTATTCATTGTTTGTAAGAGCCATATATATTCTCTCTGCATCAAGAGAGATTGCACGTATCTCCTCTTCCCCTGCGGTCTTAAGACGCCGTCTTTTGGGAAGACCCCATACCGAGAATATCCGCGGGCCTATCCACTCGCATTTCGCGGTAGGCTCAAAGACTCCCCGTAAAACCGAGAGTGCCGCCCTCCTTGGCCGCATAAAAATAACCTTCATCGGATATTTTATAATAGCATATATGACCTTCGGATAATGGGCGGTGATGCCCGTAAAGGTAATGCCGGGATGAGTCACCGAGAGTGTCGCCCCCTCCCTTCCGTCAAAGAGGGAGTAAAGAGAAAACATCAGATACCTCTTCGCATTTCCGTAGACGAGCGACGCACGGGTGCGACTCTGAAAATCTATATCATCCCCGTCCCTTTTTGAATAGTTGTGTGCAATACTGCCGACAACTACCACCCTGCCGAGACGCTGATCGAGCATAGGGAGAAGCCTTCTTATCATATAATAGGGGGATACGAAATTGATCTCAAAGACGTTATCGTAGCCCGTCTTGCATTTGTGTCTCGGGATGCTGTAAGCCCCCGCATTATGTATAAATACGTCGACACCTATCTCTATAAGCCTATCTGTGGCAATCTTCACGGAGGATATATCCTCGAGGTCGCAAATGACTCCCGTCACGCTGAGAGACGGATATTCCGAGATAAGCTCGTCCCTGAGAGCATTCTGCTTTTTTTCGTTTCTGTCGACAAGGACGAGATCAGCACCAAGAGATGCAAGGTAGAAGCAAAGCTCCCTTCCGATACCGCCCGTAGAGCCTGTCAAGGCAACCGTCTTCCCCTCAAGAGATGAGGTGTTTTTCATTAGCCATCCGGAAATAGACATATTATACCGTCACCGAGGGTATTTTTCGCCCCACATGTTATAGAGATGCTTTCCGTAGATCTTGTTGATAACGAACAGTCCGTCATCCGAAGCAGCCTTATAGGTCTTCACACCGTAGTTATACTTCGGAGCGTCTGCAAGAGAATAGAACTGATAAAGATGCACGTCAATGGGAGACATATGGAACTTATAGTTATTATCCTCTCTCTGCTGGTAGGTCCACTGAGCGGAGACGTATTCCTTTACCCAATCGGGCTGATTTCTGATATACTCTCTGTTATCGAGAAGGTCAACGATCGAGAGAAGCTTATTATTCTCATCAACGTAGAAAAGACCGCAACGGGGGTCAAAGTATGCCCATCCACCCTCGAGGTATATCTCGCAGGTTATATGTCCACGCAGATGCATAACAATTCTGCCGGGGAAGCCAATTACCTCGGCGAGGGCAACCATGAGACGGCCGACACACTCACACAGGTTCTCACCCTTAGCGATAAGAACCTCCTCGGAGCCGCCGTAGAACTTCAGGTGCTCGGGAATTTCCTTTCCGTTATGGAGATAGAGATCACGGATAAAGACAAGAATAGCGAGGATCTTCTCTCTGTCCGTCTTACATCCTGCGATAACACGTGCAACCTCATTCTCGAGTATAGGGCGAGAGCCCTTCTCATAGCGGACGGGCCCCGGCTCACGGTAGAGGTACTCACGGGTCTCGGGACAAAGAACGATCTGCTCCTTCAGCCTCTGCCACTCTACGTTATCACCGTAGTTGATATGAAGCTGCTCCCAATTCATAGTATACGCCCATTTTTCATCCTCGGTCTTCAGGACGTTAAGTATATTTAAGCCTTGATATTCCTTGATATCCATATTATCCTCCAAAAGGTTATTATAACACTATTATAAAGCAAGCACCCTCACCTGTCAATATAGGAAATGCAACACACTTAACGGAAAAATGTTGTATTCTTTATTTATACTCGTCACGCAGTGCTATATGTAATATACGTGTATCGCCCTTCTTCATCAGCATATCGATGAAGCGGTCATTTACAGAAACCGTATCACCCGTCATCGCATCGGTAGCGGCACAGCCTGCTATCGGCAGACAAATACGGCGGTAGCCGTCCTCACGTGCTCTGATAGCCACAAACTCTCCGCCAGCATAGATGATATCTCCCTTGCGGTTGTAGAGGTGCACACCTGCCATAAGAGCTATGTGGGAAACGAGAGATGCGGGGAGTGCGGTAGGCATCGAGACAACTACGTGGTGATCACTATGCATATTCCATACAACGGCACTCTCGCCGTTCTCAAAGCGTGAGAGAACGTATCCGCCCTCCGACGTAAGAGTGGGTGCGGGGATCGGCTTGTTCGGGTAGATGACACCGCAAAACTCCGCCTTCATAGGCTCGGCAAAGGGCTTAATGCACGTAGCAGCACCTGTAACTGAATAGGAATACGCACAGCTGTTTCCGAGGAAAAGAAGCGTTCTGCCCGATTTTTTCACTTTATTATTTATAGCTTTGACAATTTCAGGCGAAGGATTGGTGGATGCTAAGAAAATAAACATCTTATATTTATCCGCCTCAAATTTATCCGAGCAGATATCCGAGAGAAGATACGTATCGTAGGGGAAGCCCGCACGGTCTATCTCATCGATAGTCTCGAGGAATACTCCCATCATCTCCTTATCGTATGACGAATACTTATGTCCACCCTCATCCACGATGAGTGCGACCTCGCTCGAGAAGAGTCCCTCCGACTGCTCCTTCAGAAGAAGATTGCTCTTCTCTATTACACCGAGGAGGGCGGGATCGTCAAACCAACCGCCGAACATATCAAACCACCATATTCCCGCAGGAGTGGTAAGCACTCTCGCCAGGTGGCGGGTAAGCGAATATACGCTCGTATTCACGTCTCCGCGAGGACACCATACACTGGATGAATAGTAGTCGTTATCAGGGAGTGCGTGGGGGAGATTCTTGTCCATGCCCGAGGTGAGATGCGTTCTTACGTCACCCTCGGCGATCCACATCTTCCCATGCATAAGAGCACTGGAGACAGCGGCTGAATAATGCCACGCCTCGCCTGAGTTTGTGGTAGAGAGGAAATCGACGTCGGGGGATTCGAGAACCCTTCCGAGTGCGTGCAGACCCTTGTAATTCTGAGGCATGGAGAAGACGTAGCCGTAGAACACGCCTGCAAGCCTCTCGCCGCCCGTATATTCCTTCACTGCGTGGCAGAAATGGCATATCGCCCTCGCTACGCTGATATTGTGGTAGTCGAAGTAATCGAGCACTGCCCTCTCCACCTCGGGGTCACGGAGGTACCCGTTCTTTGCATATTCACGCTCCACGGGATGAGGGAAGGTGACCTCATCAAAAGACGCATAGCTTTTACCGTGAGCCTTGGAGACAGAGGCGATATCTCCGTATTTCTCGATGAGATAGTCACAGTATGCCCTGCGATTCACCTCGCTGTAATCGTAATATTGGGGATTATATCTCGACTGATACGCCCACTCCTCGGTACCGCCTGCGGCGATGTGATAGCCTATTACTCTGTTTTTCCACTTGGATGCGTTTATATGATCTATGAGGGCATAGAGAGCGGCTGTCATATCGTCGAGCCACTTCTTCGAGGCGAAGGACTCTCTCTGCTCCTCTCCTCTTGAATCTCTTGCAACCTCATCGGGGTGGAGTCTCTGCCACCAGATGGGAGGCTCGAGGCACACTCTCGGGATGATATACACGTCCTCCTCACCCGTGGGGGCGAGATCCTCGAGCACCTTATCAACCATGGAGAAATCGTATTCGCCGTATCCACGGAAGAAATGCTCTGTCAAGGGACGTATACCGCTCTCCATATTGATTCCCTCGTCGCCTGCGTATATTGGGAACATAAAGAGACGGACTCCCCTCTCCTTCATCTTATCGAAGTTTTCCTTTATGGGAGCGTAGCTCATATATGCGATGGGCAGAAGCGTCTTTCCGTCAATATCAATGACACGCTTTCCGTTTTCATATTTGAGTTTACAAATCATATAGCCTCCTCAAAGAATAGTATTCTTATAACAAAATTATAAGACAAATAAAATATAAAGTCAATAACTTTAAATGAATACCCGAACAAAGAAAACGCCTATTGGTTGCAAAATAGGCGAAAAAGATTGAATTATCAATAAATCGGTGGTATAATTGATAGTTGTAAAGTGATTTATCAAGACACAGATCGGAGCCCCACGCAATGAGCTTTTTAACGAAAAAGAAAAAACGGAATCTGATTATAATATCATCTATCATTCTGACGCTCGCCTTGATATCGATCGCATTTTTCATATACGTCGGTAGCTATTACCGTGCTGATATGAACGAGGTAAATGCATTTCTTGATGCGGGAGAAACAGAATATAAGGCACTCGATAACGGAAGCATTGTATTTGAGCCCGATGGGGCTAAGGCGGGCTTCATCTTCTACCCCGGAGGCAAGGTTGAATATACCGCTTACATTCCCTTAATGCAGGCGTGTGCTGACAGGGGTATACTCTGTGTGCTTGTGAAGATGCCGTTTAATCTCGCCGTGCTTGACAAAAACGCCGCGGACGGAATTACAGAGGACTATCCCGATATTGAGAGCTGGTATATAGGCGGTCATTCTCTCGGCGGTGCTATGGCAGCATCCTACGCATATCAGCACAGTGATGAATTTGACGGGGTCATACTCCTCGGTGCGTATTCGTCCAAGGATCTAGGCGATATAAATATATCCGTCCTCTCGATTTTCGGAAGTGAGGATGAGGTGCTTAACAAAGAGAAATACGATAAGAACAAGGATAACCTCCCGACAGACTTCACCGAGCACGTCATCGAGGGCGGTTGCCACGCCTACTTCGGTATGTACGGCACACAGAAGGGCGACGGCACCCCTACCATAACCAACCGTGAGCAGATCATAATCACAGCCACACTCATTTCCGAGTGGATAAAATAAGCCCAACCCCACAGCAATTTAACAGAAACGCAAAAGAAAAGAAACTTTTTTCACAAAACATCTTGCAAAATACAAAAGAATATGATATACTAAACTTAGGTTGAAAAATAGGGTTGAATATAGAAGCTTTTTGATATATCGAGGTTTTCTTGCGAATATATCCTCACCTTGCGTTCACAAGCGAGCTTGACACGCTTCGGTGGGATATGCGAAGCGGATTCGCCTATTTTAGCTTTTCACACGATTTTAATATGTGTTTTTCATTGTGCGTCGCTTTATGCTCTGTGCTTCGGCGAGCCTCTTCGATTCTCGCATATTAAATTGTGAAAATTTAATATGCAGAGGTATCGAAG
>JAZQYD010000018.1:0-20256 GCA_045633405.1 Eubacteriales bacterium
CGGATAGTGAAGTTTTGCCTTCGGCAAAGTGGGCAAGCTTAACTTCACTTGTGCATAGCACAAACTTCACTGCATAGCAACTTCACTCGTGCGTTAGTGAAAACTTCACCTCTCAAGATACCCGGCCATCGCCTTCTCTGCCTGTCTTATTCCGTCGGCGGCGGAGGAGATGATGCCTCCTGCGTAGCCTGCACCCTCGCCCGTGGGGTAGATGCCAAGGAAGCCTAATGCCTCGCCCGTGTCACCACGCTCGATGCGTACGGGGGAGGTGGTGCGTGTCTCGGGGCCCGTGAAGAGTGCACCCGAATATGCAAAGCCGGGGAGCCACGCATCGAAATCGGGCAATGCCGCTCTTATCGAATCGGTGACGTACCGAGGGAGTACTCTATCCAAGGGTATATTCTCCGTGCCGAGGGGGTAGGAGGGAGTGACGGCGGGTGCGGTCCTATCACCCGTCATAAGGTGTCCGAGGGTCTCGGAGGGAGCACGGTAGCTGTCGGTGAGACGGTATGCCCCTCTCTCGATCCTCTCTTGGAGGTCAATGCCCGCAAGGGGCGAGTCTGTGGGAAAATCATCGGGTGTCACGGAGACGAGAAGTGCGGAATTCGAGTTATCCGCCATGCGTGAGTATTCACTCATACCGTTGGTGACAATGCCCCCCTCCTCGCTCGCTCCTGCGACTACCGTACCGCCGGGGCACATACAGAAGCTATATACACTTCTGCCCGTATGAAGGTGTGTGACGAGGTGGTAGGTAGCGGTCTCATCTATGTCATTTTTCGCATTTTTGTAAACAATAGTGTTCATATAGTCACGGGGATGCTCAATTCTCGCACCGATGCCGAAGCCCTTCGGTGTCATGGGAAGACCTCTCTCATAGAGCATGCGGAGGGTATCTCTCGCACTGTGACCCGTGGAGAGTATGAGGGTGGGGGTATCAATTCTCTCTTCGACACCGTCCTTCTCATATATTACGGCGGTGAGTGCACCGTCCCTCATACGGATATCGGTGAACCTCGCAGAGTATATAAATCTACCGCCCATCGATATAATTCTCTCACGTAGCGACTCGATAAGAGACGGCAGCATATCGGTGCCGAGGTGTGCGGTCGCAGAATAGGCTATCTCGGGTGATGCTCCCGCATCAATCAGCTCATCGATAATACGGTTCTTATATTTATCGGGAGAGCCGCACTTGAGCTTACCGTCCGAGAAGGCACCCGCACCGCCCTCGCCAAACTGCACGTTACACTCCTTATCTAACACTCCTACGGTATTAAATAATTTAACACGCTCCCCACGCTCACGTATGGATAGACCACGCTCGAGGACAATGGGAGCTGCCCCCGCCTCGGCTAAGATGAGGGCGGCAAAAAGACCTGCGGGGCCCGCACCGACGACGACGGGTGTGTGATCAAGCCTTACAGGCTCGGCTTTAAAGACCTCTCTTTCATACCTCTTCACCTTGTTTCTCATCTTGAGAAGCCCCTCCTCACGCGAGGGAGAGAGCGAGAGTGCGAGGGTCGCACGGTAGGCGGGAGGGGTGTTATCCGAGAGCGAGAGTGTCCTCTTCACAATTGCGACGTCGAGTATCTCATCACGCCCTACGGGCAAAACCGAAAGGGACGCATCGATAAGAGCGTCCTTATTATATTTTATAGGTAGCGTAACGTCTATTTTTATCATTACTGTACCTCCCATATTTACTATATAAATTGTAACAGAAATGAAGGTCTAAATCAAGTGAAAAATAAATTTTCCCAAAGCCCGGCCTTTCCTTGCATAGAAACCGAAAAAGCTGACAACAATACTGACAGTAAAAGGATATATCGGAGGTTCACATGAAAAGGCTCATTATTTTTCCGCTTATTATAGCGACACTGATTTTAGCGATACCCCTCTCACTTACCTCATGCAGAAAGGGCGGCGAGGAGGTCTCGGTCTTCTACTACACGTACAGTGACACGTATATCTCGAGTGTCAGGGGCTTTTTAGACCGTGAACTCAAGGCGAAGGGTATAAAATACAACAACTACGATGCTAACAGCAATCAGACAACGCAGACCGAGCAGATAGACACTGCGATCTCCAAGGGCACGAAAATGCTTATCGTAAACCTTGTGGACTCGGGCTCCGACGATGCGGCGAAGGCTATTGTCGAGCGTGCCAAGAGGGCGGATATCCCCCTCATATTCTTCAACCGCTCGGTGAGTGAGGAGATAGTGAAGTCGTACGGCAAGTGCATCTTCGTGGGTACAAACTACGAGGAGGCGGGACACATGCAGGGCGAGATGATAGCCAAGTATCTGATAGATAACTACTCACGGGTCGATATCAACGGTGACGGAAGGATAAGCTACGTGCTCTTCAAGGGTGAGCAGGGTAACGCCGAGGCGGAGGCGAGGACGAGATATGCGGTCGAGGACTGCAACAGGCTCCTAAGAGATGCGGGATTGCCGACCCTTGAATTCTACGACAGCAACAACAAGAACGGATATATAGTCGATCAGGACGGAAACTGGTCGAATGCGGCGGCGAACAATGCAATGAAGACCATCCTCTCGGGATACTCGGAGGCGGGAGGACGAATGGTGGAGCTCGTCATAGCGAACAATGATGAGATGGCACTCGGTGCTATTGCCGCTCTTGCTGAGGCGGGCTACAACAAGAAGGGCGGAAGAGTCATCCCCGTCTTCGGCGTGGATGCTACCTCGGCGGCGGTAGCGAAGATAAAGGAGGGCTTCATGACGGGTACCGTCAAGCAGGACGGCGAGGGCATGGCGAGAGTGATAGTAACGGTGGCGAAGTCGGCTCTCGGAGGCTCGGGGATGCTCGAGGGTGTAGACGGTGAGATGACGGTCGGAGGCTGGAGGATAAACATCCCCTACTCCGAGTATACGGGTAATGAAGGATAAGAAAAACGTAACACCCCTCCTCACTATGGAGGGAATATCGAAGACCTTCCCCGGTGTGCGTGCACTCGATAACGCACGCCTTACGGTAATGCCCGGCTCAGTACACGCACTGATGGGTGAGAACGGTGCGGGAAAGTCGACCCTGATGAAATGCCTCTTCGGCGTATACAAAAAGGATGAGGGAGAGATACGGCTATCGGGGGAGCGTGTAGAATTCTCATCACCTAAGGATGCACTCACGCACGGTGTGGCTATGGTGCATCAGGAATTAAATCAGGCACTGAAGCTATCGGTCGAGGACAACATGTGGCTCGGAAGATACCCCACCCTGCCCTTCGGGCTTCCCTTCATAGACAGACGCGAGATAAGAAGGAGGACAAGGGAGATCTTCGACTCCCTCGGTGTGGATATAGACCCACGTGTGAGAATGGAGAGGCTCTCCGTCTCGGAGAGGCAGATGGCTGAGATAGCGAAGGCCGTCTCATACGGTGCGAGGCTCATAGTCTTCGATGAGCCAACCTCATCTCTCTCCGAGCGTGAGGGCGAGAGGCTCTTCTCGATAATAGAGAGACTGAAAAGCGAGGGGTGCGGTATCGTATATATCTCGCATAAAATGCACGAAATAGGCAGAATATGCGACACGGTTACGGTGATGCGAGACGGCAAGCACATCATAACCTCGGATATAGAGAGCCAGAGCGAGGAGAAGATCATCAGCCTGATGGTCGGCAGAGAGCTCTCGGAGAGATATCCCGAGAGAGCCCCTAAGATAGGGGAGGTCATACTCGAATGTAATTCTCTATCACTCCCCTCGGGAAGGCTGAAGGGTGCATCCTTTAAGCTACGTGAGGGAGAGGTGCTCGGAATTGCAGGTCTTGAGGGCTCAGGACGCACGGAGCTTGTCGAGACGGTGTTCGGTCTACACAAGGAAAGAGGGGGAGAAATAATCCTCCGAGGCAGAAAAATACGCAACACCTCCCCGAGGGAGGCGATAAAAAGGGGCTTCGCCCTCTTAACCGAGGAGAGGCGTGCGACGGGCATCTTCGGCATTCTCGATATCACCGAGAACACCACCCTCACGTCTCTTGGTAAATTTGCAAGAGGCCCTCTCATCTCGGACAAAAGACGGAGGGCGGCAACGAGAGAATATATAAAGAGGCTGAAGATAAAGACACCCTCCGAGCATTCACGCATATCGGGGCTCTCGGGAGGAAATCAGCAGAAGGTAATTCTCGCCCGTTGGCTCCTCCGGGACCCCGATATTCTTCTCCTTGACGAGCCGACACGTGGCATCGACGTGCTCGCAAAATATGAAATATACACCCTGATACGTGACCTCGCAAGCAGGGGTACCTCGGTGATCGTAGTCTCCTCCGAGATGAGTGAGCTGTTCGGAATAACCGACAGAATTGCGGTAATGAGCGGTGGAAGAATAGCGGGCGAGGTTTCGCCAAAGCACACTACGGGAGAGGAGATTCTGACTCTCGCAGGAAAATATATATAAAGGAAGTTCATATGGAATCTAAAGAGACAGGCGGAAGGACGGACGGCGTATTCAAAAGGCTGACGGGCAATATTAAATCAAGGCTAAAGGCATTTAAGGAGCTTCCGCCCGAGGAAAAGAGGCGGAGAGTCCGCGATATACTTCTCTCACGGGCGATGTACGTCATAATCATCACCGCCATCCTTGTTATCGCGATAATAGAGCCGAGGTTTATCTCCACCGCCTCGATTGTGAATATAATATCGCTCACGGCGGCGAAGCTCCCGATAGCACTCGGCATCGGCGGTGCGATAGTCCTCACGGGCACGGATATCTCGGCAGGACGGGCTGTCGGACTCACTGCGTGCATTGCGGCGTCGCTCCTTCAGTCGACGGGCTATGCGAATAAGATGTTCCCGAGCCTCGCCACGGTCTCGCCCCTAGTTGCCCTCCTCGCGGTCATCGCAGTGGGTGCCTTGATAGGCTTCGTCAACGGATTCTTCGTCTCACGCTTCAAGCTCCACCCGTTCATCGTCACGCTGTCGACACAGCTGATCATATTCGGCGGAATTCTCCTCTACCTCGGCATCGGCGACAACGGAGGTCAGACCCTGTCGGGTCTTGACCCAAGGTACCTGAATTTCATCTCAGGCCCCTTATTCTACGTCTCGGGCATCGCCGTGCCGAAATACGTCCTCTACTCGGTGATCATAACCGTCATTATGTGGATAGTGTGGAACAAGACCGTCTTTGGCAGAAATATGTTCGCAGTAGGCTCCAACGAGGACGCAGCCCGAGTCTCGGGAGTCAACGTGCCCCTCACAGTGATCCTCGTCTTCATGCTCGCAGGTGCGATGTACGGCATCACGGGCTTCATCGAGGGTGCAAGAATCGCCTCGGTCGCCTCCTACACGGGACTCAATTATGAGTCGGATGCCATCGCCGCCTGCGTCATCGGCGGTGTCTCCTTCATCGGCGGTACGGGTAAGATCGGAGGTATCGTCATAGGAGTCCTCCTCCTTCAGATAATATTCGTCGGGCTCAATTTTCTTTCGGTCGACCAGAATATGCTCTATATCATCAAGGGCACGATCATCCTCCTCGCCTGTGCAGTCGATATGCGAAAGCACCTGACACGAAGGTAAGAAAAAGAAGAAAACGAGCAAAAGAGGAAAGAAGAAAAAAAGAGGATAGAAGAAAGAAGAAGGAAGAACAAAGAGAAAACAAAAAAGAGAGCACTCACCCCACGGTGAAAAAAACGAGGCATCCTTCGCTCATAATATAATAAAACAATGATGAACCCTGCTTTTTCGTTCTATTTCTTGTCATTTTCCAACAAAGGAGAGGTGTCAAAGCCTCCCTACGTGATAAATCAAAGCACAAAAAGACCGAGCCGTAATGGCTCGGTCTAAAGTTTTTAAAAAGATCTTTTTTTTACGGAGTTTCGAGGGAGGTTATTCGTTCTTCGACCCGAAGCCGCAGAAAGCTACGGCGAGTCAGATCAAAATAGGAAAGATACCCACAAAATCCTAAGGCCTTTATTTTGGCGACGGAGTTTCGTGGGAGGTTTTTCGTTCTTCGACCCGAAGCCACAGAAATACGGCGAGTGAGGTCGAAAACGGGAAAGATCCCCGAAAATCCTAAGCCAAAAATTAGCCAACGAGACCGGAACGCTCAATACCCTGCACTAAGTACTTCTGTCCAAACAGATAAACGATAATGAGGGGAGCGATGATCATAAGACCTCCGGTGTTCTGTACGACGTTCTTATAGAGGGCCGCACCTGCGTAGTTAACGTTGAGTGACGGGGGTACCTGATAAACGTCGGGCATAAGGTAAACCTTCTCGAGAGTGGAGCGGAAGAAGAGTCCGGTGTAGAACTCATCGGTCCACTGCCATGAGAATGCGAAGAGGAATACGGTGATCATCATGGGAATCGAAAGAGGAATGATGATCTGGAAGAAGGTACGGAAGGTACCCGATCCGTCAACGTATGCCGACTCCTCAAGCTCATCGGGAACACCCTTGAAGAACTGACGGAGAAGGTAGATGTAAAGACCGTTCTTAAACGCAAGACCCGTTATCGAAAGAATGATGTTCGGGGCAAACGTGTTGGTAAGCTCTGCGGGCTTACCTGTGATCAGCTCGACGATACCGGGGTATCCCCAAGACTGAACGGTAGCAAGGTCGAATGCGGTAAAGTGCTTAATGATCGATAGCTGAAGAGCACCGTGGGGGATGATCATCGTCATGACAACGAGTCCCATAACGAGCTTATTGCCCTTGAACTTAAACTTAGCAAGACCGTAACCTACGAGGCAGGCAACGAGCATCTGTATAAGAGCACAGACGAGCGAGAGAAGAAGGGTGTTCGTGAGAGCCTCAAGGTAGTGGTTCTCAACGAAGATAGCCTTGTATATCTCAACGGTGGGCTGCTTCGGAATAAGTGAAACGGTAGCGTCAACGACGTCCTCCTTCGTCATGAAGGAGCCTGCGATTCTCGCAATGAAGGGATAGAGAATTACGAAGGAAACGCCGAGCATGAGGATGAATCTCAAAAATGCGACGCCCATCTTGATCCATGTGTTGGATGCCTTCAGCTTAGCCTTAAATCTCTCGGATGCGGAAAGCTTACCCTCATAGTCAACACGGATCTTATTTTTACTTTCCTTAGTAATAACAGGAGTTGAATTATTGTTCTTAGTTGAATCCATTACATCCACCTCCTTAATCTCTTCTCTGGTAGAAGATGAACGTTCCCGCAATACCTGCGATGACCGCTATGATAAGCACAACGACCATGAAGTAGATCCAGTACATCGCCGACTGCTGGCTGTTGTTGTTAGCACTGTTCGCAATGTAGGACATGGTAACGTTCGACGAACGTGTGAACGAGTCGATGACTGTGTAGACAGCGTTTACAAGGATCATGGGAGAGATCATGGGGAAGGTAACCTTCCAGAAGGTCTCCCATCCCGTAGCACCGTCGATACGGCACGCCTCGTAGATGGTATCCGAGATCGACTGAAGACCTGCAAGGAAGATAAGCATCTGTACGCCCGAGTAGTTAATAATATTATAAATATCATTAACTAAGTTAACAACGTACGTAACGAACTTACCGCCTATCGCCATGGACTTGAAGAGGTTCTCGATCATAAGTGTGTCAACGATTCCGCCCGAGCCTGTACCTACCGCCTGAGAACCGTCCTCGATACCCTCACTCATGTTACTCGACATAATATCGGCACCGTTGATCGACTCCATAAGTCCCGTAGCGATAATAACGGGGACGAAGAAGATCGCTCTGAAGGCTGCTCTACCGAGCATCTTCTGGTTAAGTACAACAGCGATAAAGAGTGAGAAGATAATAACGGCGGGAACCTCGAAGACGAGCTGCTGAAGACCTGCTAAGAGCTTCTGCACGAAGTCGGGGGAGCCTGTGAATGCGAAGTTATAGTACTCAAGGCCGCGGAACTCAAGAACGGTAACGGGCATACCGTCAATGATCTGAGTCGTCTGCTTATGGAACGAAAGCCATATCGAGTCTATAAGAATAGGAAGATAGATAAGTATAATACCGAGGATGAAGGGGGCTATGAAGAAATAGCCCGCTCTCGCTCTTCTCTTATCAAGGGACGCACGACGCGAACGCTTGATCTTAAGTGGTTTTGTCATTTATGCATCCCTCCTTACTTTACTACTACAAAATCGTATCTGCCGAGCTCGTATACCTGGCCGTCGCCAAGATTAACGAGTACGGAGTAGATATTGTAGTTGATAATGAATTTAACGGTATCGCCGGTCTCCATGTCCTTATAGGTAACCATGGTTACAAGATCGTTGTCGATAGTGAAATCTGTGTAAACGTAGCTGCTCTTCTTATCGGTTGCAAGAGAGTCGGTGATGTAGGAATACTTGGAGTTATACTCAACAGCGGAGAACTCAACACTGAGAGGTCCTCTCTGATTGGTGGTAGCTCCGTTGTACATACCCTCGTACTTAGTAACGATATTATCGAGCTTCTCATCGAAGTCGGTAGCGAGGAGCTCATCCTCGGTGAGGTTAAGAAGCTCGCAAGCCTGAGCGATGAGTGCAGTCTTATCGACAGTGAGCTTGACACCGCGTCCGTAGTTCTCGGGATCATCGAACATCGAGTCAAATGCGTCGGCAACATTGCCGCGGATCTGATCCTCGATCATCTCGATAAGCTCGTTACGGAGAGCGGTCATGTTAGCTGCGTCCTCAGACTCCTCGATAACACGCTCTGCAATAAGAGTGGTATGGTCAACAATGTTGTACTTCTGATACTTACCGATCGCATCGTTGAGTCTGTCATAGGTCTCAACAACCTGATCGTACCAGTTCTTATAGTCAACACCGTAGTACTTATTAAGTACCTCGTCCTCCTTCAGGGAGCTGGTGTTACGGTAGCTCATGATGTAGTAGATCGAGGCACCGTTCTCGATAGCGTGAAGGAGATCGTAGTCGGGAGATCCCGAATAGTTAAGTGCACCGCCGGCATAGTTCACGTAGCCGTGAAGGATAAGACCGGTGAAGGGTACGGAGTAAGAGGTGAAGGAATAGTGGCTGGAGTCGGTGGGGATATCAATGATGTGATCAGCATACTTGACCGAGTAGATATTACCCTTCTCAAGCATTACACTCATATTATCGGTATTAACCACTCTGTCGAGCAGACCGACAACGTAGCTCATAGCCTCTTCTCTGTTGATGGGGTTCTTCTTATTGAAGTTAGAGTTAAGATCGGAGCCGAGAGTAGAAAGCGAGATCGCTCCTACGTCGTAGTCCGAATACTTCTTGATGAACTTAGAGTAAAGTCCGTCAAGAGCGTCGGGCGAGATAACCATTGCGAACATGGGCTCGTACTCGCCGCGGATGGAGTTGAACTCCTGCTTGGAGGCGTAACGGTTATCAACCATCTTGGAGACTGACTTCTTCTTCGAGATACCGTCGAAGAGAGAGGTATAGTGAAGATACTGGAAGTCAAACTCGGGATAGATGTTGAAGTTAAGTCCCTGATTCTGTCTTGTCTCGACGGAATCAAGAAGATCGTTGAAGCCGTCCTTACCGCCGCACGCCTTCTCCCACTTGAGCTTAGCGGGGTATCTGTAATACATACCGCCGTTAGCAAAGCCGGTGAGCTTGAAGTGTACGTTGGTGATATTTACGACCTCCTCGGAAAGCTCGAGATATCTCTCGGCCTTCGCAAGGCTTCTCTGATAGAGGGAGAGATCCTCATCCTTGAGTGCCGCCTCTGCCGTTGCCTTATACTGAAGGTACTTGTTATAAAGCACGGTCTTCGCACTTGCGAGCTCGTCGTACATGGTAGTAACGTCATCGAACTCGGTAAGAGCAATGGAGACGGTGATGGGGAAGGTGAGGAACTTATCCTTTACGTTCATAGAGCCGAATGCCTCAACGTAAAGAGGAAGATCGTCATTTACCTCCTCAAGAGGAGTGATATCGCCTCTTCCCTCGAGGTAAGCACGGTAGTAGGTAGCCATACCAACGTAGGAAGCGGGGGTGTAGTCAACACCTGCATTAGCTGCAACGGTGTCGTCTGCGAGCATTACGTAGCGGGTTACGTAGGAGCCGGTATACTTGGACTTAGATACAATTGTGTACTCACCCGATGCACCGACCGAGATGGTATCAGCAAGGTTGTAGGTATCCGAGGGGAAGGGCTCGAACTTAGTGTAAATACCACCGAACTTGTGAGCTCCGCCGACCTCAACCTGGAGGCTCGAAAGGCTGGAGCCCTGCTCGATAATAGCAAGGTAACCGCCGTCGGTTCTTTCCTTATCTCCTGAATACTTGGAGGTGGAAGCACCGGGCTTCTCGGAATAAACAACGCCGTAGACGGGCATAGTGAGCTGCTCACTGTATGCATCCGAGGCATCAAGGCTGGAGTAGCAGTAGTCATCTCCGTACATATCGAAGGTAAGAGATGCACTGTCGAAGTCCTCGAACTCGATGATCGCACCCGATCCGTCGGGAACGAAGATGTAGCCATCCTCTCCGATATCGCCGACTCCGAAGTATCTGAGAACGGATACGTTACGGAGAGTGTAGGAGGTCTCATCGAAGGTGATGGAGTTCGCAGGGAGGCGAACCTGAAGAGATCCGTCCTCAGCGAAGGTGTACTCGAGCGAAAGACGGAATACAGGCTTCTTATCAAGCTTGTTAACGAAACCGACCTCGGTCTCATCAGCAACGATGTCGGGCATCGTGTAGTTCGGGCAGATAAGCTTAACTACCTTCGCACGAAGACGCTTATCGGCAACGAGCATACCCTCGTTAAGGGTGTATACCCACTGGTCGCCCTGAGGCTCAAGCTTGTAACCGCGGTAGAAGAGGATGAGCTTGTCGGAGATATCGTCAAGCACTGCTCTCTCCTCTGCGGAGCCGCCGAGATCATAGATCTCGTTATAGAACTTCTTAGTAGTCTCGAGGTAGTAGATAACCGCCTCCTCGCTGAGGTAGTTACCCTTCTCCTTATCGTAGATACGGATACCGTCATATCTGGAGTTTCCGTAGAAGTCCATAGCGGTACGCTCGTTATCCTTGAAGTAATCGAGCTCAGCGGAGTACTCGGGAAGGGTTCTGTCGCCGATGTACTCCCAGAGAAGGTCTCTGTAATAGTCGAGCATGGGCTTCATAAGCTTAGTCTCGAACTTATCAGCGGTGATCTTACCGGGAAGAAGGAATCTTGTCGAGGTATCACCGAGGGTGTAATTTACACGAAGACCGCCTGAGATCTTGGAGACGCTGATCTGACCGTACTCAGCAGCCCACTGAGCACTGCTGTAAGGCTTACCTGCGGAGCCCGCACCCGAATTCTCGGAGAAGGTGACGAACACCTGGCTCATAAGGTCGGTCTTAATATCAGCCTGAGTGGTGCTGGAGAGATTGTAGGGGTTAGACGTAAGGATCTGACCGGTAGTATTATTCTTATAATACATAACACCGGTATATCTGTTTACGTAGATAGTATATTTACCCGACTTAGATACTACGTAGTCGAGGTAGCCGAGAGATTTCTCATGCTCGAGCATCTCCTCGGCACTGTCGAAGGCGTAACCGTAGGTTTCGGATACGATTGCCTCCTTCTCCTCCTGAGTGTAGCTGTCAGTTGTGCTTACAGAGGACTCTGAATAAGCCGCCTCGGCACGCATGGGAACAGCTGCAATAACCGTCATGAACATAAGTACTACGACGAGGAGAGACGTTAATATTCTGTTGTGCTTTTTCATTAAAATCCTTCCTCCTTTTTATATTCTGTTCATGATTTCCTTGAATAGACCCGTTACGAAGGATACCATCTTGATAACCAAGCTCGAGAACAGAAGTGCTACGAACATAATTACAAGCATAGCGACGATCGTACCGATGATCGTTACAAGGTTCTTTCCAATGGAGTAGTCGTGAGTGACAACCATTCCGAAGAAGATGAGGATGACACTCCATACCAAGCCGAGAACGACCACGAGAGTAACCATCTTCTGCTGCTCAATGCTGAGAACGTTGGTGAGAAGAGTCGAGACTACTAAGGTAATTGCAAGGGGTATGAGTGAATAACAGGTTGCAACGTAAATATCCTTGAAGCTTCCCTCACCCTCGAAGAGTGTGGTAAGACACCAGTTGGATACTGCCCAGAGAAGAACGGGAAGTGCTATCGAGAGAGCAGCCATGAAGATGCTCATCGTCGAGCCTCTGGGGTTGAAGAGATAGCCCTTACCGATCGAGTTATAGAAGAATGCAAGGATCGTGATGAAGAGGAAGGTGGATGCAGCTCTTACCGAACCACGCTTCTCATGCTTAAGATCCCAGAATCCGTCGAACGGGTGGAATATCAGGTGGAATACGTATAGCAGCTCCTCTCCGTAGGTCTTTCTGCCGACCTTGAGAGACGTTGCCTTATTCTTTCTCTTAGCGTAGCCGAGGAACTTGAGAAGAAGAACAAGAAGGGTGATAGCGACAACAAGGATAACGAGAATCCACTTGCCGATGACCTCCTTGCGGGCCTCCTTGAATGCCTTCGATGCATACTCTGTCTCGTAAGCATTCTTGAGAACCTCCTTAGCCTCCTCATATTTACCCTGGCTGAAGAGTGCCTTACCTATACCGATATAAGCAAGGTCGAAGTTGTTGTTTCTGGTAAGAATCTCCTGCCAGTCGTCGATCGCAGCATCATACTTATGGTCGATCTGATTCTGGAGAGCGGAGATGATCTTATCACAGTAATCCGTGGGGGAATAAACGGTTATGGTATAGCCGTTAGTGGGGGTGTTATCAAGAACGAGAAGGTTGTACTTATCACCGACCTTCTGATAGGTAATTCCCTTCAGATCGGTACCGTTACCGAGCTGTGCACCCTGTCTACCGAATGCAAAGAGGAGGTTACCGTTCTGGTCATAGGTGAAGAACTTACAGTGTGCGTAGTCGAGAATCGTCCACGAGCCTGCCGGGCCGAGTGCTACGTCATTGATCTTAGATACGTCCTCGGGATAGAAGACGTCAACCTCTCCGCCCGGATCGAAGAATCCGTTACGCTTAAGGATCTGTGCACCGGTGGAGTTAAGCTTCTTGATGGGAGAGTAGTCGGGAAGCTTGGTCTTAAGGGCAGCGTGCTGCTTCTCTTCGTCAAGCTTATCCGAGGTAACGTAGATAAAGCCATCCTTATCTACTGTAATATTATTGTAAGAAACGGAAACGTTCTTAACCTGAGCAGCTCTCTGCTCAGCGGACTGGAAGCGTCTCCAGAGCATCTGGATAACGCTGTAAGTAACCTTCTGTGCACCGATGAATCCGGTGAACGCACCGTCGGACGAGAGAACGATAACTCCCTCGTAGCAGGCGAGCGATACGATGAAGATTCTGCCGTACTTATCGACTGCGATAGCGTTGGGAACGAACTTCTCGGAGGTGATAAGAGGGCTCGTAGGACAGATAATGGTTCTTACGTACTCGAAGTTGGAGTCGAAAATAACGACTCTCTTGTTACCGGTATCACAGACGTAGATGAGTGCACCGTCATCGGGATCGGCGGTAACAGCGGGATCGGTAACGTAGACACCCTCGGGAGCCGAGAGAGTCTGCGATACGCCGTACTCGTCAACGTAGGACGAGATAATACCCTTAGCCTTATAGTACTTATCAAGAATAACTATTCTGTTATTACCCTTATCGGCGAGGTAAACGTTACCGTCGACGTCAGCGAAGATGTCTGCGGTATCAACAAGTGCCTTACCGCCGAACTTAGAATCTGTGAGCTTCATCTTGGTAGATGTGATCATATCATCAGCAGCGTAAGCGGGAGGCGACTTAACGGGCTTACCGTCTATCGAGTAGGTGTACGTGTCATAGGACTCATACGCAAACGCGGGGATAGAGCCGAACAAGAGCAGAAGTGCTAAGGAGAGTATAAAGATTTTAGTTAATTTACTTTTCATCTACTACCTCCTTAATCCTTCATACCGGACGATCCCATCGTCTCGATGATCTGGCTCTGGTTAATAACGAATACTATAATGGGAACCATCATCATTACAACGGTGGAAGCGGCACCCGCACCGGAACGTGCGATACCACCCGAAAGGATCTGACCGATAGCGTAGTTGAAGGTCTTCAGCTGCTCGGAGTGAACGTATACCGAGGAGCCGGAGTTCCAGAGTGTCTTAAAGCACTCGATCATAAGCGTCAGCCATGCAGGCTTAACCATGGGCATTGCGATGGTCAGGTAGGTTCTGAACTCACTCGCACCGTCAAGACGTGCGGACTCAAGGACAGTATCGGGAACCGAGGTCTCCATGAACTGCTTCATCAGGTAAAGACCCATCGTGGTAGCCATCGAGGGAACGATGACGGAGAGATAGGTATCGATCCAACCGAAGGAGGAAAGGATGATGAAGTGAGTAACCGTGTTAACCGTGGAGTGGAACATCAGCGATGTAACGATAAGCTGGAATATTGCGTTTCTACCGGGGAAACGGAGCTTCGCAAGCGAGTAAGCCGCCATGGAAGCGAAGACAAGGTTTCCGACAGTACCGCAGATGGTAATGAATACCGTGTTGAAGATGTATCTTGAGAAGGGTACCCAAGAGTCACTCATAAGAGTGAAGAGGTCTCCGAAGTTAGAAAGCGTAGGCTTTACAACGTAGAACTTCGGGGGGAACATGAAGAGCTCGTCGAGAGGCTTAAGCGACTGGATTATAACGTAGTACATAGGTACGAACATGAATAATCCGAGGACGGTAAGCATGATGGTTATACCGGTATCACCACCGGCGGAACGGTTCAGGACAACTCGGTGTCCTCTGGTTCTTAACTTCTTTGACATGCTTACTCACCTACCTTCGAGAGCGCCTTCTTGATAACGAAGTTCGCAGATATCATTATAATGAAGAGAAGCACGGCAATGGCCGATGCGTAACCGATCTCGTAACGCATTCCACCGTAGTCTGACAGGTGGTGCATTATCGTATGAGCTGCGTAGTCAACCGAGGGGAATCCGCAGAGCTGGTCAACGACTGCTCCGAAGCCGAAGGAGTTGGTGATCGAAAGAACCGCACCGAACATCAGCTGAGGACGCATGGTGGGAAGAGTGATGTACCAGAGCTCCTGCCAACGGTTCTTGATTCCGTCAACGGCGGCAGCCTCGTAGAGAGAACGGTCAATGGTCTGGAAGCCCGCGATGAACGAAAGGAACGCGGTACCGAGAGACGTCCAAAGAGCAACTACTATACAGAGTGCCATAACGTATCTCGCATCCTGGAACCAAAGAATGGGGGATGAAATGAATCCGTATTTTATCAGGACGGCGTTTGCCCAACCGTAGGAGTCGGAGGAGAAGAGCGTCTTCCAAATGAGGTACGCATTACCCGAAATCGAGGGTGCGTAGAAGATGAGCGTTACAACTGCTCTGATCTTGGGAGGAAGCTCGTTGATGAACCACGCAACAAGAAGAGCGAGTATGTAGGAAACGGGACCGGTTACACAAGCGAAGATCAAGGTATTCTGACATGCGAGAATGAATATCTCGTCGTTGAGGAACAGGTCGAGGTAGTTCTGAATACCTCTCCACTCGGGCATCTCAAGCATGTTAAAGTCAGTAAAGCTTAAGAAGATGGAGAGAATAACGGGAAGGACGGTGAAGATAAGGAACAGAAGGAAGAAAGGAGCGAGCATGAAATATGCTGTCTTATTATTCTTCATTTCCTGCCACGTCCAACGCAGCTTAGAAACCTCAGAACGTTTCACCGGACGCTGCTTAGTTGCATCAGATGTATTATTCTGCGTCATAATAATTTCTCCTTTCTTAGTTCAGACTTTGAGGCACAAGCTCGGGGGGCTCGTCTTCCGAATTCTTGGGAATCCAAAGACCGAACTCCTGACGCTTACGTGCAATTTCCGTATTGATAGCCTCGATGTAATTCATCATTGCATCCTGAGGATCAACGAGCTTGTTGACCGCATCAAGGAATGCGAACTGTGTATATCTTGTAATAATGTAGGATCCGGGATAGTTAACTATCGAGGAAAGGTGCTCCATCTGGTTCTTTATCGCAGCCTTCTCATTAGCTGTCCAGGAGAGGTTGTCGATAGCGTGGAGGTTAGCGGACTCATACTTAGCGGAGGGTCCGATAAGAGCAACCATCTTGTTACCGTAGGTGGACTGAGCCTCGGAGCCGGTCTGCCACTGAGTGAACTGCCATGCCGCGAGGAGGTTGTCACATCCGTGAAGGATAACGGTTGCGGTTACACCTGCGAGGGAGTCGTAGTTGAAGGTTCCGTCCTCTCTCTGATAGCCGGGAAGCGAGCAGAACTCCCAGAGTCCCTCGATCTCCGTTGCGTATACGACAAGTGTATTATAAAGAGTTGCATAATCACTGATGATGATCGGAATCTCACCTGTTCTGAAACGGTTAGCCGCATCGAAGGATACGGGGAACGAGTAGTCGGTGTAGAGACGGCAGGTGTACTCGAAGGCCTGAAGTGCCTCGGACTCGTCAAGAGCGATTCTCGCACCTGCGTAGTCGGACGAGTACTTTGTCTCGTCAGTGTACTTCCACATGTTTCCGCCTCTCTGATAGATCATGAAGTCAAGAGCGGCGATGTAGGATACACCGATCGACATGTTGTTACTCTGAAGAACGGGGAGTGCCGAAAGGAGCTCATCCCACGTCTCGGGAACCTCAAGACCGAGGTTAGCAAGAACGTCCATACGGTAGAACATCATTGCAAAGCCCATCGTCTGGGGGATACCGTAGCAGGTATCGAGAAGAGTAACGGTGTCCATAGCCGCGTCAGCGAAGTTCGCATCCTGGCCGTAGCCGATAACGTCGTCGAACTTCTTAGTAACGAAGGTAAGGTTATCTTCACCCTGATACTCGGTGGTAGTGGTGTAGTTACCCTTGTCGTCACGGTAGGTATATCTCTCGGTATTGAATACGTCATCCGAGCCCTTACCGCCGACACCTATGATAGCGTTTCGTATTGCGTAGTTAATAACGTCCGCTGAGGATAGACCCATGTAGACGTCAGGTCCCTTACCCGAAAGGATAGAGGGTAGCAGCGTTCCCGCCGTAACCAGCTTCAGGCTGACAGCGGTACCGGTGCTGTAAGTAAATCCTCCGTATGCGTCGATCATGGTACGCCAGATCTGAGACTGGTCACGACCGGTTGCGAGCCATACGTCGATCTTGTTGGGATGATCCTCATCAAGCTCGGTGGTAACACCCATCTGATCGTAGTTTACGAAGAAGGACGAGAAGAAGGACTTGATCTCGTGCCAGAGGGTCTGGAAGAAGTTAGCCTTAGCCTTGGGAAGAGAATCCTCCTCTGCCTCGAATACTCCTGCAGAGGTCTCCTTGGTGGGAGTAACGTAGATGGAGTCAACCTTCATCGAACCGAGCTTAGAGTCGTTGATCCAGGTACCGAGGGTACCGAGGTAGGACTTAAGCTGAGAGAGGTTCTTAGCAACGTTGTCTCCGTTATCCTTACCCATGGTGTTAAGGAGCATAGCGACTGTCTCAAGGGTAGCAATGTGAGAACCGTTGGTTCCGCAGAGCTCCTCAAGTCCCTCCTTAACCTCGAGAAGGTTGATAGCCTCGTCAAGAAGAGTAACGAGAACCTCGGGCATGATCTCGATGAAGCCGTAGTCACGGTACTCATCGGGCTCGGTACCCGTAAGCTGGAGAATCTGGAGATAGCAGCTGTTGATAGACGCGAGCGACTTCTCAACTCTCTGTATGTAAGACTTCAGCGTACCGAGCGAGCACTCAAGGTACAGAGTATACTCAACGCCTGCCTCGAAGTAGAAGAGGAAGTCCTTATACTCCGTATAGGTCGTGCCGTCATCTCTTGTAAACTGAACGTCGGCACCGAGATGCTTCGACTGCCAGTTCTTATCATAATTGAAGGTAGTGTTGTACGCCTCCATGAAGGGTACTGTGGGAGATCCGTCAGCCTCACCGTACTGACCGCCCGAAAGCTTAATGGTACGGCAGACGAACATACCCTGAAGGGCACTCTGGTTGAATCTCATACCGAGGTTGTAAAGACCGTCCTCGGTAACGGAGAACTTGTATGCTGCCCACTGACCTACCGAATTGTAGCTGTTCTCACCGATAATGTTGTAAAGCTGAGACTTAGAGGAGGTGGGGAACGTGATGGCAGACGAGTTATCGTTGGTAGGAGCAACCGATGAGTCGGATACGAGATCGGGGAACTCAGCCTCGATTCTGATGATCGAGCCGTTGGCGGGAGCTCCGTAGCCCTTGCTCGCATAATCCTTGAGGACGTCCTGATAGGACTTGATGTCGGTATCCTCAACAGCGGGAACAAGCTCGATCGACTTGATGATCATGGGCTCACGCTCTGCCTCGAGGGTGATATCGTGAGTACCGAAATCAAATGCGAACTTGAAGTAGCCCGAGTAGTATCCCGAGGAGTCCTTGATATAGGTAGTGCTCCAAGAGGGAAGCGATACGGGGTTGGGGGACATCGAGTTACCGTTGATATCCTGATTGAGAGTGTAGGTGGTTACGGTCTTAACGCCGTCCTTAACCTGAGTTACAACTCTCGCGTATAGCTTATCGTTCTGTACGTACTCAACGTTGTAGCTGTCGGGCTGACCGGTAGCGTCCTCGGTCTTAACGTCGATGTTGTCGTACTGCCAGTTCTTATCGAACTTAACGGTGCTGACCTCGTTGAAGGGAACCTTCGATCCGATCTTCAGCTTACGCTCGATAGAGGATACGCTGGACTCGGCGGTCTCAACCGTGTAATACTCGATCTTGAGGTAGTAGTATCCCTCCATATCGTCGGGAATATGTACCTTCCAGGTTACGAATCCCTCGGCAGGCAGGTAAACCGACTTGTCGGCGTTGTCGCCGAACTGAGCCCATGCCTTGGGGTTCTCCATCATTGAATCCTTGCAAAGCTGACTCTCGGAGACGAGTACGCCGTTACCCTCAGCGGGCTTGGTTACGTCAACGGCGATCGGCTTCAGATGAGTAGCTGCAGGATAGACGTGGTTAGCAAGGTATTCGTCGTAGGACAGTGTACCTACGAGCTGCTGCATCTCTTCAAGCGTCGAAGCACTGTAAGGGTACTTCTCTTCACCCGTGGGATCTTCCTTAAGCCCACGTGCAGAGACAGAGATACCAAGCGAACCTAAAAGAAGCGTTACTGAGAGTATGAAGCAAATTACTCTCGATAACTTGGTGTTCTTCATGTTCTGAATCCTCCAAAAAATTATTTAACCGAAGGAGCCCGAGCCTCACGCCACCGTAGAGTGATGAGGACGAGCGATATTATCTCCGTGCAGCCTGTGCTCGTTATGAGACGGCATGAAGATGATATCGCGGCAGGACCGCCATTCGATTACTTAAAGAATTATAACATAATAGAAAAAAATTGTCAATAAAAAGAAAACTAACATAATACTGTTGAAAATACAAAAAATGATGGTAAAAATTGGGATATTTTAAATAATGTAAACAGTTGTTTACCCTCCGTTTTTTGCGAATTCTGAAAATATGACAAAATGTAAATTGTATTTACTTCGGTTTTTAGTGTTTTCAAGGCATTTTTCGGTGTTTTATTCCGAAAATGTAAATTGTATTGGCATTTTTCGCATATTTTCGCTTATTTCGTTTACACCAAAATCAGTTATATTCTTTTGTGCAATATAAACAAAAATCCGACACAAATTTCTACACTATGATTTTTTATGCGATTCAAGGCGAGGTCTTGAATTTTTGGTACATTAGCGTGATTTTTGTTCTATTTTACACATCATTTGACACGTGTGCCGATTTAGCGTGATGATGTGACTCCCACGCCCTTCGCTAAATTCAGCCCCATTTTGTCTCTAATAAATTAGAAAACGGTGTTTTTGACGTTCTCTTAATGCCCTTTTCGGATTTTAATACAGACATCATTCCGAGCGTGTGCAAGCCTCAGTGAGACGGTGGTATATAAGCCTGCGAATAGACGGATGAGGTGTTCGTAGACCGAGGCTTGCCCCCGTATAGCCTTCCCCAGTGGGGGAAGGGGGACCGCTTGCGGTGGATGAGGTGTTCGTAGGTTTAGGCTTGCTCCCGTATAGCCTTCCCCAGTGGGGGAAGGGGGACCGCTTGCGGTGGATGAGGTGTTCGTAGGACAGTGGCACGCTCCGCCCTAAAGGCCCCCTCCGGGAGGGAGCCTAAAAAAAGCCTCCCTCCGGGAGGGAGGTGTCACGAGCATAGCGAGTGACGGAAGGAGCCTGCGTCAGATTTACCTTGTGCTTGTTCCGTAAGGACTCCTCTACCTCTCGGTCGTAGAAAGGAG
>JAZQYD010000019.1:0-22166 GCA_045633405.1 Eubacteriales bacterium
CAAGGGCGATGTAATAAGCTTGCCTTCCGGTGGCAATACAATTGACTATGCTTATTCCATTCATTCCCAGGTAGGAAATAAGATGGTAGGCGCTAAGGTTAATGGTGTTATTGTACCTATTGATACTGTTCTTCAGACCGGACAGATTTGTGAAATTATTACTTCTTCATCCTCAAAAGGACCAAGCAGAGACTGGCTTAAAATTGTAAAGACAAGTGAAGCAAAGAACAAAATCCGTCAGTGGTTCAAGAAGGAAAAGAGAGCAGAGAACATCGTTGTCGGCCGTCAGGAGGTCGAGAGGGAGATCAGAAGGATCACCAAGGAGTTGACTGACGACGAGATCGATGAAATCATCGCTACTGTTGCTAAGCGTGTCGGAATCAACACGGCTGATGATTTCTATAATACACTTGGATTCGGCGGTCTTTCGTTGCAGAGATTTTTGCCCAAGATAAGGGAAGAGATCGAGAAGAGAATAGAACCCGAATCTGATATCCAATCAACCCCCGAGGATGAAATCGCCAAGATCAAGCTCACCGATATTACCAAGCGTAGAAAATCACACGGTGGCGTGATCATTGACGGAGAGCCCGGATGCCAGGTTAAATTCGCTAAATGCTGCAATCCTCTCCCCGGAGACCAGCTTATCGGATTTATTACAAGAGGCTACGGTGTATCCATTCACAAATCTGATTGTCCTAACGTATTAATTTCACGTAAGAACGAAGAAAATCTCTCAAGATGGGTAAGAGCGGAATGGGAAAAGACAGATAATATTACTGCTGCCAGCTATGAAGCACATATATCCATCGAGGTTGAGGATGGCATTGGTGTCATCGCAGATATCTCTATGGCTCTGGCTGATATGAAGGTATCAATCTCACAGATCAATACCCAATCGGGAAAGGATGGCGTAGGAATAATCAACGTACACGTTGGCTGTAAAAACACCTCCCACTTCGATTCAATTGTATCAAGGCTCAGATCCATTAAATCTGTCCTTTCCGTATCGAGAGGATTTTCTAATTAAGAGGTTATTTTATGATCGCAGTTTTACAAAGAGTGACGTCGGCAGAGGTTATTGCTGACGGAGTCTTTAGCGGAAGGATTGCAAAGGGCTTATATATCCTTCTCGGAGTCGAAAAAGAGGATACCGAGAGGGATGCAATGCTTCTTTCTGAGAAAATATCTAAGCTCAGGATATTCAATGATGAAAACGGCAAAATGAATCTCTCCGTTAAGGATATTGACGGGGAGGCTCTTGTCGTGTCTAACTTTACTCTCAATGCGAACTATGCACACGGAAACCGTCCTGATTACCTGGCATCCGCAGCCCCCTCATTAGCTAATGAGTTGTATGAATTTTTCATCAAGGAGCTGGCACAGAGAGTTAAGAACGTCGAGCACGGTGTATTCGGAGCTGATATGAAAACTACTATGATTACAGACGGTCCGGTGACTATTGTAATGCATTCAGACGTTCTTGACGGAGGACGAAAATGATTCTGAATATAGACGGTTATATCAATAGATACTACGTACAGACGCTATGCATGGTTTTCTTCCCGGGTGCATCCTTTGGAGAGAATGAAAAGCCTGCTTTAGAAGTTCCTGAGGTCTACGTTAAGGTTTACGATAAGGATGACGGTACTTGTACCGCTTACGTCTCGATGAAGCTTAACGACCGTATTTGCGAGTGTGAGGCCACTGTTTCGAGAACTGAAGAGATCTATGTTGCCGATCACGAATCTGTCGCGGTAGGAAGGGCAATCTTTGCTGCAGGCAAGGAAATGCTTGGACATATTCCCCCTTGGGGTATATTAACAGGAATAAGACCCGCTAAGGTTGCGGGAAATCTTCTATCTCAGGGACTCGGTATCAACAAAAGTAAAAAGATTCTTCGTGATGAGTATTTCTTAGCTCATCAGAAAGCCGCACTCGCTGTATCGGTGGCATCGAATGAAATGAAGCTATTAAAGAAGCATTCAAAGAACACGTGCTCGATATACATATCCATTCCTTTCTGTCCGTCGAGATGTGCTTATTGCAGCTTCGTATCGTATACTACGCCAAGGCTTCTTTCTATGATAGATGAATACCTTGATGCTATTATTTTCGATCTTAACGAAACGTTCAGGGTAATTAAAGAGCTTGATTTGAGCCTTGAAACCATTTATATTGGCGGAGGCACACCTACAACGTTGAATCCGACTCAGCTCGAAAGACTTTTATCTAAAATAGAAGAAAACGTTAATACAGGTGATCTCCTTGAATTTACCCTTGAAGCAGGAAGACCGGATACTATAACTAAAGAAAAGCTCAGAATTGCCAAGGAACACGGCGTTACACGTATCAGTGTAAATCCGCAGACTCTATGCGATGACATCCTTAGGGACATAGGCAGAAAACATACGGTAGAGGATTTCTTCAACGCTTATAAGATTGCAAAGGAAAGCGGCATCCGAGATATAAACGTCGACGTTATCGCAGGCTTGCCCGGTGATGATTTCCGTACTTTTGCCGAAACGATAGATAAGATCATCGAGCTTGCTCCTACCAACATAACCGTACACACGTTCTCGGTTAAAAAGGCATCCGATGCCCTAAGAAATAATTCCGGTATATATTCACTTTCAGGTGGTGACGCCGGCAAAAGTGTCGCTTATGCTCAATTAAAAACTAAGTTTGCAGGGTATAAGCCGTATTATATGTATAGGCAGAAGAATACCGTAGGCAATCTTGAAAACGTCGGTTTTTCCCAAGAAGGCCACGAGGGTCTATATAACGTTTATATGATGGAAGAGGTTCAATCCATTTTTGCCGTCGGTGCAGGTGCTGTTACGAAGCTTGTAAAGCAAGTGGGGGATAACGTTATTATCAAAAGACTCTTCAGAAAAAAATATCCTTATGAGTACCTCGCAGAGTTTAAGGCTGATAACGAGCAAGATGCCGAAAGAGGCGGAAAGACGTCGAAGGAGATATTTGATTTCTTCACAAATAATTGAATATACTAATATAATCCCGAGCTCACTAATATTATTAGGTGAGCTCATTTTTATGTGGAGAATTGGTTATGGAAAAAAGAATTAAGCCTTCTAATTCGATTTTGCGGGGAGTCGCATCGCTTTCATTTGCCGCCTTATTTACTAAAATCATGGGAGTAATATATAAGGTACCTCTATCTTACATTCTCGGGGATGAGGGAATGGGATACTTCAACGTTGCTTATACAGTATTTGGTTTCTTTTATATATTATCCGTTTCTGGAATCCCCAAGGCGATAACCATTGTTTTTTCAAACAAGGAAGAGAATGATAATCTCTACGTCGCATCATATATCCTTAAAAGATTCTTTGTATTTGGAGTATTCTTTACACTATTATTTATATGTACGTCTCCTTTTTTGTCATCAGCCTTAGGAAGCGAACGATCCCTGTACTCAATGCTCCTAATAGCACCGTCAATTGCTTTTATTCTATTAGGCGGGGCGGTAAGGGGATTATTAACTGCTGATTCAAATCTAATGCCGATTGCTACGTCTCAGATAATCGAGGCATTATCTAAGCTCTTGTTGGGACTTCTGTTTGCACTCATCGGCGTAAAGATAAATATGAGTGTTCAGATGATATCCGCCTTTACTATTTTGGGAATCACCTTTGGAAGCATTTTTTCGGCAGTATATCTTTTATTAGTGTACAAATCCAAGAATAAGGATGTTATATTTGAGCAGAGCCTTGATATAGATTGTAGAATACAATCAAAAAGCACCTTGAAAAAAGTAATTTCCGTAGCTATTCCGATTACTTTCAGCTCATCGATATTAAGCTTTACTAATATCATCGACTTAGGAAGCATTATGCGAGGTCTCGTTGAAATTGGTTACTCAGACAAGGAAGCTGCGGCTATTTACGGTAATTATTCGACCCTGGCTTTACCAATGCTGAATCTCGTTATATCTCTGCTGTCACCAATTGCACTTGCGATTCTTCCAAGGCTTATAAAGCAATATGAGGAAGGGAAATTAGATGAATTTCGATCTACTCTTAATTCATCATTATTTATAACCGTTGTTGTTTCTGCTCCTATATGTATGGCTTTCGGCATATACTCCTTCGATCTTCTCGATATTATTTTTGACAGAGCATCTTCAGCATCAGGATATAAAAGCCTTATTTGTTTATCACCAGCGATGATCATTTTGCCGCTTTTGACAGTATTAAATACTGCACTTGAGTCGGTAGGACGGATTAAATACACGGTAATTTCTCTTATAGCCGGAGCAGCTTCGAAGTTGGTTTCAACCTTTGTACTAATAAGATATACGTCTCTCGGTATCTTATCAGCATCCCTCGGCACGGTGCTTTCATATTTGGTTAGTACTGCTTTAAGCCTATATTACTTGAAAAAGGCAAGGGTGAAGGGTATAAACCTCCAAAACCTATTATTACCTATATTTATATCGTTGATTTCTTTCGGTATGGCAGGACGCATATACTACAATCACGTAATGAAAATTAATTCTAAGATTTATGCTGTTTTACTGATAATTTTATCAATTATCGCATACGGAGTGATAATTTTCGGACTAATAGGGTTAAAATGGTTAATTAAAAAGGTAAAATTTCACAAAAAGGAAGCATAAATATTATAGAATTAGACGAAATTTATGCATTTTGCATCAAATATAAAGTTTTATATTGATATTTCTGTTAGATATTGTTATAATTAAAGAGGTTTTTCAAATATAAAAATGAAAGGATGATAAAAAATGACTAAGGTTGATCTTGTAAATGTTGTTGCAGCTGAGACTGAGCTTTCCAAGAAAGCTGTTGAGGCAGCTCTTACAAGTGCTTTCGCTGCAATCGCTAACGCTCTTAAGGATGGAGATAAGGTTCAGGTTTTCGGCTTCGGTACCTTCGAGGTAAAGGAGGCCGCTGCAAGAGAGGGTAGAAATCCCAAGACCGGTGAGGTTATTGCAATCCCCGCTTCCAAGAAGCCCGCATTCACCGCTTCCAAGGTTCTCAAGGATAAGCTTAACGGTTAATAATGCGTCTTGATAAGTATCTTAAGGTATCCAGACTCATAAAGAGGCGCACTGTTGCTAATGATGCTTGTGATGCATCCAGAGTTATGGTAAACGATAAGCCTGCAAAAGCGTCATATGACGTTAAGATAGGTGATTTGATTACCGTTAGCTTTGGCTCCAAGACGGTAACTGTACGAGTGCTCGACGTCAGGGATACAACCAAAAAGACAGAGGCCGTCGGCATGTACGAGATAGTCTCCGACGTCCAGTCATAATATAATAAAGTGTCGCATAGCCTTTAATTAGGTTATGCGGCATTTTTTTATGGAGGATTTACATGGAAGACTCTCGTGAGCTTTATAAAGGAACTTTGGTTATTAAGGAAAGACGTTTTGCTGAGTTAGATCATATTGAGAGTATTGCATCGTTTGATGAGGAATATCTCGAGCTTGTAACAAAGTACGGAAACATTACTGTAATCGGCAAGGGGATGACAATTATATCCTTGGATAAGGATAACGGACGTATATCTATATCGGGGATAATAAATGAGATATCATTCAGTGAAAAAAGAGGCAGAAGAAAGGGAGGAGGTCTCTTCTCGTGATACCGAGAAATCTTTATGAGATACTATCTTCGTTACCTCATTTTCTGCTTCTAGGTGTTTCTTTATTTTCTTTAGGCTTTGTGATAAAGCTAGTCTTATCACTTTTTTCTGTATTCCTGGACATTTCATCGGGATATATTAAAGGAAGGCGGAGAAATCTCAGGATTAATATTAACGATGCTACAAAATATAATAACAAGCCGTATCTTAATGAATTTATACGTGTAATTATCATACTGGTAGGATACCTAAAGTTTCAGCTAATTTCTTATTCCTTCCTTGATGGAGAATTTGTTCTTATTACGCTGATTTTAGTGTTTGCATCGTATATATTATTGAATTGCTTTGCATCACGCCTAAAGCTATTGGAAACTATTATATTACCTTTTTATAGCTTGATATATTTGTTACCGAGAGCTGCAATTAGATCGGTGGATAAAATAGTTACAGCTGTAATTGGAAAAAGACGTAAAAATTGAATATAATTACTATATAACTTTTATCTATATAATATATAAGAATATTGACAAATACCGTATGAAATGATAAAATATTTATATAGTTTACGTTATATGATACGCTATATGCTTATAATATTCATAGAAAGAGAGGTACAACTGAATATGAGTAACGATCTCGCTATGTATTATTTCCATCAGGGAACGAATTTTAATGCATATAGCTATCTTGGCTGTAACCGCATTGAATGCGATAATGGATACAGCTATTCCTTCAGAGTGTGGGCACCAAATGCTAAAGGTGTAGGTCTCATCTCTGATTTTACAGGATGGGACAACCCTCTTCCGATGAATAAAATATCAGATGGCGGTATATGGGAGCTGATATATTCATCCGATATATCAATAGAGGGAGCTGTATACAAATACAGAATCACATCCTCTTCGGGAACAGTTAATAAAGGAGACCCGTACGCAAAATGCTCAAAGGGCTCTGATGACGGAGCGTCAATTGTATATACCGAGTCTCATCACACGTGGTCGGATGGCAATTGGCTCAGACACAGAAGGGCAACCGTTAAGGAGAGGGACGGCATATATTTATCCTGTCCTATAAACATCTATGAGGTTCACCTTGGCAGCTTCAAAAGACACCCAGACGGTTCATATCTCACTTACAGAGAGCTTGCGGGTGAGCTTGTGTCTTACGTTAAGGCTATGGGGTACACACATATCGAGCTGATGCCTATTGCTGAGTATCCGTATGACGGTTCATGGGGGTATCAGGTCGGAGCGTTCTTCGCACCCACTACAAGGTTCGGCTCGCCCGACGATTTTAAGTACTTTATAAACCGAATGCATAAGGCCGGAATAGGTGTAATCATCGATTGGGTGCCCGCTCATTTTCCCAAGGATGAATGGGGACTCTTCGAGTTTGACGGACAACCGCTTTATGAATATCAAGGGGTAGACAGACAGGAATCACGTTCTTGGGGAACACGCTTTTTTGACGTAGGACGTGAGGAGGTCCAATCCTTCTTAATATCCTCTGCCTTATATTTTCTTAGGGAACTTCACATTGACGGTCTGAGAGTAGATGCGGTAGCTTCAATGCTGTACCTTGATTATGACCGTGATGCAGGTGAGTGGATCCCCAATAATGACGGTACTAATACCAATCTTGAATCAGTCGCCTTCCTCCGAAAGCTGAATACCGCTGTATTTAAAGAGTTCCCTGATATTTTGATGATCGCTGAGGAATCAACGGCCATCGGTAATATTACCAAGCCCGTATCTGAGGGTGGAATTGGCTTTAATTTAAAATGGAATATGGGGTGGGCGAATGACTTCTACGATTATCTCGCCCTTGACCCAATCAACAGAAAATTCCATCATAAAGCCCTTAATTTCCCGATAATGTATGCATTCACGGAGAATTACTGTTTACCTATATCTCACGATGAGGTTGTACACGGTAAGAAGTCATTTATCGATAAAATATTCGGTTCGTATGAGGATAAGCTCTCAACGATGAGAGCAGCTCTTCTTCTCATGATGACGTTCCCGGGAAAGAAGCTCTTATTCATGGGCACGGAATACGGACAGTTCAGAGAATGGGACTATGAGAATTCACTGGAATGGTTTATGTTATCCTATCCCACGCACAGTGAGATGCGTGAATACGTAAGGGCATTAAACAACTTTTATTTATCGCACCCTGAGCTTTATGACAGAGATTTTGTATCATCGGGATTTAAATGGATACTCGCTGATGAGAGTGATAAAAACACTGTTGCTTACAGAAGAATCTCCAACAGTGGCTCTTCGGTTATTACTGTTATCAATTTTTCGGGTACTGCTCAGGATATTAAGCTAAGACTTAAAGATTCAACCTCGGTTGATATCTTGTTTACAACGCAATATGATAATGGAGACGGTGTGCTTGCTGTATCACGGGATGAGGATGGCTGCTACGTTAATTTGACCGTTCCAAGATTATCGGGTATGATTCTAAAGGAGAAAATCGGCAGAAAAAATATAAAAATCAAAGGAGTAGACGATGTACTGTAAAAAGGAATGCATAGCTATGCTTCTCGCAGGAGGACAGGGTTCGCGACTTTATGAATTAACACATAGGACGGCAAAGCCTGCCGTAACCTTTGGTGGAAAATATAAAATTATTGATTTTCCGCTTTCAAATTGCATAAACTCCGGCATTGATACTGTTGGCGTATTAACACAGTATCAGCCGCTTGCACTTAATGAGTATATCGGTAAGGGTGCTCCTTGGGATCTTGACCGTTCACGCGGAGGTTTATCCGTCCTCCCGCCGTATCAGGGAATAAACGGCTCGGATTGGTATAAGGGAACTGCCAACGCGATATATCAGAATATCGATTTTATTAAGCAATACTCTCCCGAATACGTGCTGATACTGTCAGGTGACCACATTTACAGAATGAATTATGCTCTTATGCTCGAGCAGCACAAGGCGACCGGTGCCGCTTGCACGGTGGCTACCATCACCGTTCCTATCGAAGAAGCATCGAGATTCGGTATTTGTAATACAAACCCTGACGGCTCGATTTATGAATTCGAGGAGAAGCCCAAGAATCCTAAGAACAATCAGGCCTCGATGGGCATTTACATTTTCTCGACTGATATACTTATTGATTATCTTGAGGCGGACGAGGCAGATCCTGACTCCTCAAATGACTTTGGTAAGAACGTTATTCCTAATCTTTTAAATAACGGAGAAAAGCTTTTTGCTTACAAGTTTAATGGATATTGGAGAGACGTAGGTACTATCGCTTCGCTTTGGGAAGCAAACATGGACCTTCTCGGTGATGATCCCATGATAAATATGAATGATAAAAGCTTCCGCATTTTCTCAAAGAATACCGCACGTCCCCCGCAGTATATAGGCGATTCGTCTCTGATCTCGGGCTCTCTTATTTCAGAAGGATGCTCTGTTAACGGCACGGTAAGAGGATCCGTTCTTTCCGGCGGTGTAATTATTGAGGAGGGAGCAGAGGTTGCTGACTCGGTTATTATGGAGGACGTCCATATTTGCCGCGGAGCACGTGTGTATTCTTCTATTGTTGACTCGGGAGTTAAGATCTTAGAGGGAGTTACCGTCGGTTTTTCGGATGCAGGAAAAGACAAAATAACCGTTATTGAGAAGGATAAAATCATATCCTCCGATATTTCGGATAACTAAAGGAGGCAGATATGGCTATTAGTGCAGCAGGTATTATTTTCTCAAGCCTTAATGATAATACATTATCGAGATTAACAAGCGACAGAACTGTATCGGCCATTCCTTTTGCATGCAGATACCGACTTGTTGATTTCTGTTTATCAAATCTTGTAAATGCGAATATATCTAACATAAATATTGTCGCGAATTATAATTATCGCTCCTTGATGGATCACATAGGAAGCGGTAAGGACTGGGATCTTGCACGAAGGTCAGGAGGTATCAATCTTATCTCACCTTATAAGACCGCTAAGTCTGCAACAGCTAAAATGTTCTCCACCAGAATGGAGGCACTCATCAATATACAGGATTATATCAATGAGATCAAAGAGGACTACGTTGTTTTAATGGATTCTGATAACGTACTGAATATCAGTATTACGGACGTTCTCGAGACACACGCAGCCTCCGGTGCCGCAATGACACTTGTTACCCATAGGATCAACAGTGAATATACCTCCAAACACGACAGAATGATGATCTCCGCGGATAACGGTGTAATAAAGGATATTTCTATGGGATCGAAATATCTTGAATCAAATCCTTATCTGTGCTTAAATATCTTCGTTATGTCTACCTTGTACCTGAGAAAGCTGATCGAGGAGGCATCTGCTTACAAGGAGTCGAGCCTCACTACTCTTATTTTCAAGAATTATAAAACGTCTCTTTATAAGACGTATGAGTATGGGGGCTACGTTGCATCTGTATCAAGCTTCCTCGACTACTACAAGTGTTCTATGGAGCTTGCGAAAAACAGTAATGCTAGACTCTCACTGCTTCAAAAGAAGGATAATCCCATCTTCACACGAGTTCATAACTCGGCACCCGTTACGTATCTTAATAACGCAAAAATCAAAAATTCAATGATTGCTGACGGTTGCGTTATAGACGGTACGGTTGAAAACTGCGTTATTTTCCGTAACGTCAGAATAGAGCGTGGTGCGGTAGTCAAGAATTCTGTATTATTCAGCGGCACTGTTATATCTAAAAATGCGTCTCTTAACGCTATTGTTACCGATAAGGACGTATACGTTACGGAAGGAGTTAACCTCTCGGGACATGATAATATGCCGTTCTATATTCAAAAGGGAAGAAAGGTTTAATATTTGATGGAAAAAAACAAGATGAAGATTCTGTATGTTACCGCAGAGGCGGCACCTTTTGCTGCAAGCGGAGGCTTAGGCGACGTGCTCGGTGCATTACCCGCTGCGGTTGGCAACCGTGATGATGTCGATACAGCGTGCATTCTCCCTCTTTATGACTCAGTGAGTAACAAATACAGAAATGAAATGGTTAAGGTTTGCGACATATCGTTTATGCTTTCCTGGCGAAGAACCGGTGCTTCCGTATATTCTCTGAATTATAAGGGTATTACCTACTATTTTGTAGAGAATCACTATTATTTCGACCGCAACAGACTCTACGGAGAGCATGATGACGCTGAACGCTTTGCCTTCTTTTCAATGGCTGTTATAGAATTCATCTTGGCATCCGGAAATATACCCGACATTCTTCACGCAAATGATTGGCAAACAGCTCTTTCGGTAGTATATTTGAAGACTAAATATTCTCAGAATAAGCTTTTAGCCGATGTAAAAACCGTATATACAATTCATAATATTGAATATCAGGGTAAATTCAATCCTTATATTCTAGGCGATATTTTCGCTCTTGAGAACGAGTACCTCGACGTTATGTGCCATAACGGGGATATTAATCTTATGAAGGCGGCAATCGTTCTTTCTGACAGAGTTACTACTGTTAGCCCGAATTACGCTGAGGAGCTCAATCATGATTTCTTTGCTTTTGGTCTTGCCTCTGTTATTGATATGGCGAGAAATAAGCTTGTAGGAATCGTAAACGGCATAGATTACTCCGTGTTCTCACCCGATGCAGGAGATATCGATTACAAATTTACAAAGCGTACTGTCAAATCCGGAAAGGAAAAGAACAAAATATCTCTTTATAGCTCGCTGGGACTTGAGTATGATAAATCCAAGCCCTTGGTCGTCATGATCACACGCCTTGCATCACAAAAGGGAATTGATCTTTTGCTTCATATCGCAGAGGAGCTTCTCGGAGAGAATCTCGATCTCGTAGTCCTCGGCACAGGAGAACGTGAATATGAGGATCAGCTCGCCGCACTTGAATATAATCACGGTAATATGAGAGCTCTTCTTAAATTCGACAGAGTAATATCCAAGAAGCTTTACGCATCTGCAGATATATTCCTTATGCCTTCGAAAAGCGAGCCGTGCGGCTTAGCACAAATGATAAGCTGTGCATACGGTACCGTTCCCATTGTAAGGTCGGTCGGAGGTTTGTGTGATACTATAATACCGTATGATAATGAATTTTCAAACGGTTTTAGATTCGACAACTACAATGCACACGAGCTTCTTTATACCGTAAAAAGAGCACTTGAGGTGTATAAAAACGAGCGTGAATGGTCTTCACTCAGAAGACGTGCGATCAATTCCGATTTTTCTTGGGAACGCTCTGCCGCGAATTATATATCGTTATATACAGATTTATTGAAATAATTAGGATTATAAAATGAACAACATCAGCAATTCCAATATACAGGGTGAAAAGCCTGTTATCACTAAAAACGATCTCAGCGAAAGAATCGAGGCGAAGCTTCTAACAAGAGGCATCGTATCTCTCCCAGAAGCTACCGATGAGCAGATATACAATGCTACCGTAGGAGCGATCAAAGATATAATGATCGAATATCGCACCGAATTCAAAAAGAGAATTAAAGCTAAGAAGGCAAAGAAGGTCTGCTACTTGTGCATGGAGTTTCTCGTCGGACGTGCTTTAAGAAATGATTTATTGAATTTAGGATTATACGATATTCTTGTAAGCATACTTGAAGACTACGGAACAACCTTCGATAAGATATACGCATGTGAGGTCGATCCGGGACTCGGAAACGGGGGACTCGGACGTCTTGCCGCTTGCTTTATGGATTCACTGACAGCCTGCGACTATGCAGCCAACGGTTATTCTTTGCTTTATGAAAACGGCTTATTTAAGCAAAGAATAGTAGATGGAGAGCAGGTTGAGCTCGCTGACGAATGGTTAAATTCAGGCGGTGTATGGCTTGTTCCTCATCCCGAAAGAAGCTTCAATATAAGATTCGGCGGAAAGATTGAAGAAAAATGTGATAACGGACGTCTTGAGTTTATAAATTACGACTACGATGAGGTCAGGGCGGTTCCTTACGATCTTCTTATCCCCGGTACGACAACGAACGCTGTAAATACCATCAGGCTTTGGCGTGCAAGAAGAGTGTCCGATGCTCAGTCGGGTGCTACACAGACAAGCTACGTTGCAGGGCTCACTTCTCCTGATTTTGCCGATCAACTGACTAAGCAGTTATATCCCGCGGATAACTATGATGAAGGAAAGCTTCTTCGTCTTTCTCAGCAGTATTTCCTTGTTTCAGCATCACTTCAGAGCATTATTGCCGATTATCTTGCAGATTACGGCAGTCTCGAGGGCTTCTCAGACCGTATTTCAATTCATATCAATGATACTCACCCCGCTTTAGCTATTCCAGAGCTCATGAGAATACTCATGGACGTATATTCTTATTCATGGGATGATGCGTGGGGAACGGTTGTCAAGTGTATATCCTACACCAACCACACCGTATTACCCGAAGCACTCGAATGCTGGAGAGTTGACCTGTTTTCTCTTAAGCTTCCGAGAATATATATGATAATCAACGAGATAAACAGAAGGTTATCCGAGGATCTTTGGAATTTATACCCCGGTGATTGGGATAGAATATCCAGAATGTCAATTGTGGCCTATAATCAGGTACGAATGGCTAATCTGTCCGTTGTGGCATCTCACACGGTTAACGGTGTATCTGCATTGCACAGTGATATACTTAAGAGAACGATATTCCATGATTTCTATAAGATGACTCCTTGGAAGTTCACTAACGTCACAAACGGTGTAGTGCATCGCAGATGGCTTTGCTATTCTAACCCTAAGCTTTCTTCACTTGTAGATGAGCTTATCGGTCCCGATTTCAGGGAGGATGCGTCTCATTTAATAGAGCTGGAAAGATATTCTGACGATTCTTCGGTTCTCGAAAGAATAAACCAGATCAAGCGTTATAACAAAGAATCATTTGCGTACTTTGCTTATAATCGAACGGGTATCCGTATTGATCCGGAATCTATTTACGACGTACAGATTAAGAGAATGCACGAATATAAGCGTCAGCTTTTAAACGTTCTTAAAATAATTGCACTCTACAATAAGATTCTCGATAACCCGAATGTTGATATGCCTAAGCAGACGTTTATCTTCGGATGTAAAGCTGCACCGGGATATGTAATGGCTAAAAAGATCATCAAGCTCATCTGGTTCTTAGCCAAGGAGCTTGAATCAAATCCTCTTACCAAGGATAAGATAAAGATTCTCTTTATGGAGGAATACAACGTCTCACTTGCTGAAGTTCTTATACCTTCGGCAGATATTTCCGAGCAGATTTCACTTGCGGGTAAAGAAGCGAGCGGTACAGGCTGTATGAAGCTTATGATGAACGGTGCTGTTACGCTCGGTACTCTTGACGGTGCTAACGTAGAAATTATGGATGCGGTAGGTAAAGATAACGTCTACATCTTCGGTATGAATTCATCCGAGGTGGATGAGCTTTGGAGATCGGGATACGTTTCTCACACCTATTATCATTCTTCACCCGTCCTGAAGGGTGTAATCGATAGACTCTATCAGCCCATAGGCGGTCAGGATTTCTCAGGAATTGCTGATTACCTTATTGGCTACGGACACGGTGTTGCAGATCCCTTCATGTGTCTTGCAGACTTTGATAGCTATCTTAACGTTTATCTTAAGGCTGTAAGTGACTATGGAAATGCTAAAGAGCGTGCGGGAAAATCCTTCTTAAACACTGCGAGAAGCGGTGTGTTTGCATCGGATAATTCAATCAGGAGCTATGCCGAGAATATATGGCATATTGATCCCATAAATAAAATTCATTGACAGAGGCCTTTAATGCAGTATTCGTTTAAAAATTATCTCCTTGATACATTACACGGTAAAATCGAATATTGCACTGATGGCAAGGGATCCCTGCATGCGGCTATCGAGAAAGGGAAGAGCTCATCTCTTTCTCTTTCATTACCGAGATACCTAGGTGCTGAATCCGTAATGATCACTCTTGTAAGTGATGATAATACCGTTTCGAAATCGATATACGGAGAATGGGACTTCTTTGATGATGGATATGATAATTACACCTTTGATTTTTCACCGTTAGATATAGATATTGGCTTATATTTCTACGATATAAGGGTTTCGTCTCCTATCGGTGATATCTTTTGTATAAAATCATGCGAAGGTGTTGCTTTCAGCGAGACGAAGCCGAATAATAACCAATTTCAGCTCACAGTGTCGGATTTTCCGTCATATGCGACCTTTAAGCATTTTGGTGGCATAATCTATCATATTTTCGTTGACCGATTTATGAAGGGCGGAGAAGTAAGCAGGGATAGTAATGATATAATAGTAGATGATTGGTCTGACGGTGTGCCGGAATATCCCGAATACCCCGGTGCACCCATGAAGAACAATACGTTCTACGGAGGCACGCTGTGGGGTATCGCTGACCGTCTCGATTACCTATCATCACTCGGCGTGTCACTGATATATTTGAGTCCGATCTTCAAATCCCCATCAAATCACAAATACGATACAGCTGATTATATGTCGGTTGATCAGGGGTTTGGCGGTGACGAGGCTCTTATACACTTGATATCAGAGGCGAAAAGGTATAATATCGGAATAATCCTTGACGGTGTATTCAATCACACAGGGGCAGACAGTATTTACTTCAACAAATACAAAAAATACGGAGATGTCGGAGCATACCAAACTCCCACCTCGCCGTATTGCTCTTGGTATGAATTTAAATTCTATCCTGATGAGTATACCTCCTGGTGGGGAATTGAAATATTACCTCGAATAAATCCCGATGTAAAAGAGTGCAGGGAATTCTTCTTGCGTGACGGCGGTGTAATTGATAAATATTCTTCACTTGGTATATCAGGCTTCAGGCTGGATGTTGCTGACGAGCTTTCCGACTCATTTATCGAAGGAATACGCTCATTAATGGCTAAAAATGACCCATCCTCCATTCTTTACGGAGAAGTGTGGGAGGATGCATCTAATAAGATTGCCTACGGTAAGAGAAAGAGGTATTATCTGGGAAGAGAATTGGATGGCGTGATGAACTATCCTCTTCGTTCGGGAATTATAGATTTTCTAAGGCACAAAAGTCACGAAAAACTGAAATACGCTCTAGGAGAGGTTGTGTATAACGCTCCAAGAAGGATAGCAAACCTTCAAATGAATCTTATCGGCACACATGACACCGAGAGGATTTTAACTGCTCTGGGCGGCGAAGATAAAACAGGGTATACAAATGACGACCTCAGAACCAAACGCATGACTGAAGAGGAATATAAGTGTGCTGCATCTCTTTTGAAGCAAGCCTACACAATTCTCGCTACACTCCCCGGAATACCCTCGATATATTACGGTGACGAGGTAGGCCTTGAGGGGTACAGCGATCCCTTCAACAGAATGCCGTATCCAATTGGTAAAGAGGATATGGATATACTTGATCATTACAGATCAACAGGACGGATACGCAAGGATAATACGGTATATCAGTGCGGAGATTTCAGTCTCCACGAGCTTTCTGATGACCTCTTAATCTTTTCACGCTCAAATGAAAAGGAACGTTTATTAACAGTTATAAATAATTCCTTAAAGGATATTACGTTATCATTCAGAACGGCGGTATATATGAATTATTCAAGGGTAAATATTAAAGAGGATAGTATAATTTCAATTCCGAAATACGGTTTTGAGATCATATCTACCCGACTTGATACAGAAATTACACTTTATTGATTTTTTACGAGGAACAGACAATGATTTTCACACTTATTGGAATGCCGGGCTCCGGCAAAAGCTGCATGGGAAGGGTACTCGCCTCCAAATTGAAGATGAAGCTTATCGATTCGGATAAGCTTATTGAAAAGAAAATGGGCAAAAAGCTCCAGGTTTTCATTGATGAGCTCGGAGTTGTTGCCTTTAGAAAAATCGAAGAGGAGGTTCTCCTTGAGATCGACTCAGACTGTGACGCCATTTTATCTACCGGTGGCAGTGCAGTATATTCCACCAAAGCAATGGAATACCTTAAAACCAAGGGAAAGATCATCTACCTATATTGCAGCTATGAAACAATAAAAGAGCGTCTTGGCGATTTTTCGAAGCGTGGAGTTGTATTTAAGCCAGGGCAGGACCTTATGGGTCTATACCTTGAGCGTACACCCATGTACGAGGGATTTTCAGATATCATAGTTAACTGCGACGGTCGTGCATATCCTAAATATCAAAAAGATGCTATCGAGAAAATCAACGCATGCATTAAAGAAAATGAATAAAAGAAGAGATCCAAGCCAAATTTGACTTGGATCCTTTTTTATTTCGAGGACTGACGCATAATTTCATATGCAAACATTGTTGTAGCAGACGCAGCCGAAAGGGAAGCATTGAATTCCCTAGCGTAATCAATACGTATGAGCATATCGGATTTTTCAAGCATCGCCTTTGATATGCCACGCTTTTCACCGCCCACAAGCAGTAAAATCGGCTTTTTAAGCTCACATTTTCCCAGAACGTTATCCGTTCTTTCGTCTGCACATACAACGGTATAACCTGCTGATTTGAAAAGCTCAACGGTTTTAATATCATCAGCACCTCTCAGAATATTCATCATTTCCGAAGCACCGGCGGAGCTGCGTGATACGACTCCTGCAGCACTCATCCAGTTTCTTTCGCCGAGGATAATACCGTCACATCCGCAAGCATATAACGATCTGATAGAATAACCGAAGTTGTAGGGATCCTCGATACCTTGGATCAGGCAATAAAATCCATCCTTTGGAATATCATTTTCTGATGTGAAGCAGGGAAGAGCACGCTCGCCTGCGATTGCTATAAGTCCTCCGTGAGACGAACCGACAGTCATTTTATCAATCTCTTCAGCAGTAGATTCAATAAGCTCAAAGCCGTATTTTTCGCTCACCGCCCTTAAATAACCTACTTCTTTTCCTATATTTTTAAGCTTTGATTTATCGAAGAGTATCTTTTGAATTCTTCTGGAATTGATACCGGAGTCTATTCCTTTTATAATAGAGCGTATTGACGTCATACCTTCAAATATTGTAGAATCTCCGAATCTCGATATTTCTTTTAGCATGAATTATATCTACCTTTCATATAGTTTAATATAGGGAACTATATAATAGCCTTATATGATTTTGTATAATGGAGGAGTAGTGTAATGATAAGCTTGAATAGGGAAAGGTGCGAGTTTATCGGTGAATATGTAATAGATACCGGAGCCACTGTCAGACAAGCTGCAGAGCATTTTGGGATCAGTAAAAGCACCGTCCATAAGGATATAGCTTATAAATTAAAGAAAATGAATAAATCACTATATAACAGAGTTAAGGTGGTGTTAGATCTGAACAAGGCTGAGAGGCATCTCCGTGGCGGGGAAGCAACAAGGCAAAAATACCTACATAAGGTCAACTGAAGACAATGCGACGGTATACGCTTAGAAAGCTTATACTGTTTATAAGATAATGGTATAAAATAAGAATCAATGCAGAAGTAAGAAATAAAATTTTCGACTTCCCTTCATCCTTTCTGCCTTGTTTTATTTGTCCAGAATTAAATATGTTATATTGATATATAGATTATACGTATAAAGCCCGTATATTAATAAAAAACTATCAAAAATGCTGATTTAGCCGAAAAACCCCCTAAAATTCTTAAAAATCCTTCCCTGAATTATACAAAATTTCCATTTTGTATAATTATATATATCCTAATATGCCCTTTTTACTTCATTTATCTCAAAATGTACCTTGATTTTATCCTTATAGTATGATAGAATATAAGGGACTAAAATAAACAAATGGTATGGAGGATATACTAAAATGAGAATGCGTGTACTTACACAAACAAAAAAGGGCAAGCTCTTGGCTATTGCTGATGAGATTACTAAGCTTATCGAAGCGGACAAGGCTACAGACGTAATTATGCCCGCCTACCCTTGCGACGGAGAGAGACTTATAGTTATCGTTGCTTCTGCTAAGGCTAAGATGCCTGACAGCTTCTGCCGCTTCATGAGATCTCTCAAGAGATCCGTTACTGCGAACGTCGCCTTCGTTATCGACGGTACTCCCGAGGATGCTAAGGAAATCGTTGAGATGGCTAAAACTAATAATTCCAACGTTCTCGAGAATGATATACTCTACGTAAAGGGTGGTCTTCCCTTCAAGTTTATGAGATCCGTTCCCGCGGTCGAGCTCGAGACTGTTAAGACTTGGGTTGCAGATATCAAAACCAAGCTTGCTTAACTCTTCCCTTCTCTTTTTCAATTAAAACACTGCCCACTATACTTTTTGTATAGTGGGCTTTGCTATTCTCTTTTAGTTCACGAACTCGTTGTAAATTGCACGAAGAGCCGTAATATAGTCATTCTCATCAACACCAATGACGATATTAAGCTCGCAAGAGCCCTGATCGATCATTCTGATGTTAATTCCTGCATTAGCAAGAGCATTGAATACTCTTGCAGCAGTTCCCTTCGCCTTAACCATTCCGCGTCCAACAACAGCGATAAGAGCCATATTCTCTTCTGTGAATATGTTATCGGGGTTAACAGCCTTACAGATAGCAGCCGTAACGTCAGCCCTGTGTTTTAAGAACTCCTTAGTGGAGACGATGACGCTCATCGTATCAATTCCCGAGGGGAAATGCTCGAAGGAAAGACCGCACTCCTCAATAGCCTGAAGTACCCTTCTACCGAAGCCAAGCTCGGAGTTCATCATATCCTTCTCGATGGTAATTGTCGAGAATCCTGTCTTACCTGCTATACCGGTAATAACAGTGGAGGGGTTATCATCGGTCTTGTATACGATGAAGGTACCCTTATCCTCAGGACAATTGGTGTTTCTTATATTAATAGGAATTTTGGAGTATCTTACCGGGAAAATTGCATCCTCGTGAAGAACGGTAGCACCCATGTAAGAGAGCTCACGAAGCTCCTTGTAAGTGATAGTATCAATAACCTTGGGGTTATCAATGCATCTGGGGTCCGCCATAAGGAAGCCTGATACGTCAGTCCAGTTCTCGTAGAGGCTGGCAGATGCCGCTCTTGCTACGATAGAACCTGTAATATCCGATCCGCCTCTAGAGAAGGTTTTGATAGTACCGTTAGGCATAGAACCGTAGAATCCGGGGATAACCGCATACTCGTACTTAGCAAGGTAGGTTCTGAGAACGTCGTTAGTCTTCTCTGCATCAAACTGACCGTCATCATTGAAGAAGATGCACTTTCTCGCATCAATGAAGTGGAAGTCAAGATATTTAGCGAGAATCATTGCATTGAGGTATTCACCTCTGGAAGCAACGTAGTCACGTCCTGCATTATGTGTAAAGGAACGGAGTATCTTATCGAATATCTCTGTAAGATCGAGATCGATGCCGAGATCCTCGATAATGCCTACGTATCTTGCTTTAATCTGCTCGAAAGCTTCTGTTATATCCTTCTCATCAGCTGCAAGCTCATAGCAGTGATAGAGCATATCTGTTACCTTTGTATCGTTGCTATTTCTCTTTCCGGGGGCGGAAGCTACAACGTATCTTCTGGCAGGATCGCTTTTAATAATATCGGCGACAGCACGGAAATGCTCAGCATCAGCAAGCGAGCTGCCTCCAAACTTGAGTACCTTCAAACTCATAACGTTTCTCCTAAGTCTAATAAATATAATATATTATATGAAAAAGTTTCCTATTTGTCAAGTATTTTAACTTAAATGATACAAAGATTTAATAACTATAAGTCATCTGCGTCCTGTATAGGTTTTTCCATAGGATCATCAGTGCATACTCCCGTCCACGATCCGTCAGGATCAGTGTTAATAGAATCTTTAAGGCTATCTAAATATTCATTGTTTAATGTATTCTTCCCTGCTCTTTTATTCTTCATAAATACCTCCTTTTTAATATTTTATACGGTTATAGAATATTCATACGTAAAAAAGAGAGAAGCGGGAATGCTCCTCTCTTAGAAGGTATTTATATATCTAATTCAGGGGGTACATCAATCTCATCAGATACGTATTTTCCGTTTTTCTTCCTTTGCCTTACACACTCGGTTAAAAGGTACTCGATCTGACCGTTTATTGATCTGAAATCATCCTCTGCCCAAGCAGCAATTGCATCAAACAGCTTCTCGGATAAACGTAAAGGTATCTGTTTTTTAGTTGAATTATTACTCATCAGTACAAGCTACCCGAATTGACCACCGGCTGAGCATTCTGGTTTCCGCAAAGAACAACCAGAAGATTAGATACCATTGCGGCCTTTCTTTCCTCATCAAGAACTACTGTCTGTTTTTCATTGAGTCTCTCGAGTGCCATCTCAACCATACCAACCGCACCGTCAACTATCATCTTACGTGCATCAATAACAGCGGATGCCTGCTGACGCTGAAGCATTACCGATGCAATCTCAGTAGCATATGCAAGATATGTAATTCTCGCTTCTATAATCTCAATACCTGCTTCATCAACACGTGCCTGAATAGCGTCACGTATTCTCCTTGCAACAAGCTCGCTTGACCCTCTGAGGCTGCCGTCATCAGCAACTCCGTCACCTGTCGTATCGATACCGGGAGCTACGTCATAGGGATAAATACGTACAATATCTCTAAGTGCACTGTCGCACTGAAGCGAAAGGAATTCCTTGTAGTTATCTACGTTGAATACAGCCTTGGCAGTATCTACAATACGCCACGTAACAGCTATACCGATATCAATGGGGTTACCGAGACAGTCATTTATCTTCTGCTTATTGTTGTTGAGCGTCATTATCTTAAGCGACAGCTTCTTGTTAAGTAAAGCAAACGAATTAGAAGTGGTAGAACCCGCAGTAATAGGTGCGGTCACAGTCTTAACGTCGCCAGACTGATTAAGCTGAGTTTTAGCGGCGGGATTGATTGCAATTGCAAACGGATTTACGAAATAGAATCCCTCGTCCTTTATAGTACCGATATATTTTCCGAATACGGTAAGAACAAGAGCCTCTTTAGGCTTTAATACCCTAAGACCGAAGTAAGGAATCCATCCAACAAGTAAAACAACACCGCTTACTACAAGGATAACTACGTTAATAGGCGAAATAGGTGTCTGTTCCATTTTAATTGCACCGTAGATGATTCCTACTGTGGCACATATTAAAAGAAGAGTTGTAAGAACGAGTACAAGCATACCGTTCTTTTTGTTGGTTAATAATTTTTCTTGCATCAAAATATCCCTCCATTTATTGATATCATAATGATATCATATTCATAGAACGAAGTCAAGAGGTTTAACAAAATTTTTTATTGACGTCGCAGGGCTAAAATCACACTTTTCTTCGCTCGGGGTATGCGAACCCTGCGACGTGCGTCGCAGGGTTAAAATCACACTTCTCTTCGCCATGAAATAAATTAAGCACCCTCGGGTGAGGATGCTTTTACTTAATTTGGGATATTCACTTCGTGAAGATACCCACTCGCTACGCCTGAAAAGCTAGCTTTTCGATCTTCGCTCGGGGTATGCGAACCCTGCGACGTGCGTCGCAGGGTTAAAATCACACTTCTCTCCGGCATAAAATAAATTAAGCACCCTCGAATGGGGGTGCTTTTAC
>JAZQYD010000020.1:0-5443 GCA_045633405.1 Eubacteriales bacterium
AAAACCTCGCAGAAGCGAGGTTTAAGCCGGCGGTACGCGGCACAGCGAGTGCTACGCACACGCAGGCCGATCGGCTTCCCAAAAAGACAAAAAGACCTCGCCCGGGGGACGAGGTCAAAAGCTGGATATTGCTATGCGGGGTGAAGGATGCGGATATTGTTCCGCTGACGTGGGTAGGGAAGCATGATCTCCGCATTACGCAAGATACCGCGGGGAGTAAGTACAAGGACGTGAATTAGTGACTGCGGTATGCGGCACAGCGAGTGCTACGCACACGCTGTTGCCGTCAGCAGATTCTCCGTCAGATAAAAAACACCATCACAAGGATGGTGTTTTTTATCTGGTGGGGGAAGCTGGATTCGGACCAGCGAAGTCGATGACAACAGATTTACAGTCTGCCCCCTTTGGCCGCTCGGGAATTCCCCCAGAAATATGGAGCTGGTGATCGGAGGCGATCCAACAACCTGCTGATTACAAATCAGCTGCTCTGCCATTGAGCCACACCAGCCTACCGAACATTTGATATTATAACAGAAAGTTTATCGGTTGTCAATAGGTTTCTTAAAATAATTTTTGTTTTTTTGGTTTTTCGGGGAAGGGGCATAGAATTTCGGAAATTGCTCGCTTATCCTCGGTTTATTGGTAATTGACTTTTCCTTAAAGAAATGTTATACTGTGTAGGAGAAGAGAGGTAAATACTTATGCGTGGTAACGTAAAGGATAATAAAAAATACTCTAGGGTCTATATTGAGATAACCAACGCTTGCAATATGTCCTGCTCCTTCTGCCTCGGCACGTCGAGAAAGCGGCGTATGATGACCGTGCCTGAATTCGAGCGTGTGACGGAGAAGCTTGTAGGTCTCACCGACTATATCTATCTGCACGTCCTCGGCGAGCCTCTCACTCATCCCGAGCTTCCTAACCTTATAAGGATCGCTGCCGAGCGTGGGTTCAAGTGTGCCATCACCACAAACGGTACTCTCCTCGACAAAAGAGGGGACGAGATCATCGAGGCGGGAGTCTATAAGGTAAATATCTCCCTCCATAGCTTCGAGGGCGATGATAATGAAAAACAGATAGAATATGTAAACAAATGTATGCATTTTGCCGACAAAGCATCATCTTCGGGCGTCCTCACGGTGTTCAGACTCTGGAATAGAGGGAAGGGGGGAGGTAAGAATGATGCGACGCTTACTCTCCTCCGTGAGGGGCTTATCGGAGAGTGGCGAGAGAGTGACCGAGGCTTCAGGATAAGGCATAAGCTCCACCTCGAGTGGGGCGAGAGATTCGAGTGGCCGAGAATGGACGTTCCGCCCATCAGTGACCGTGTATTCTGCTACGGGCTCGGCGACCACTTCGGAATACTCTCGGACGGCACTGTCATCCCCTGCTGTCTTGACAGAGAGGGCGATATTCCCCTGGGTAATGCATTCGATGATGATATAAAGGATATACTTTCGTCCGAGAGAGCACTTCGTCTCCGTGAGGGCTTCACCGTAAGGGAGGCACGTGAGGAGCTGTGCAAAAGATGCGGATACGCAAGAAGATTTGATTAGAAAGGTGGGTACGGTATGAAGGTAGATTTACCCCTTGGCGTAACTAAAATACTGAATAAAATAACCGAAGCGGGCTACCGTGCCGACGTTGTGGGCGGAGCGGTGAGAGATATGTTCCTCTGCCGTCCGACAAACGACTATGACGTCACCACCGATGCGACTCCCGACGTAGTCAAGGAGATATTCCGTGACGAGCGGACTATCGACACGGGTATCAAGCACGGCACTGTGACCGTCCTGCTTGACGGAGTCGGATACGAGGTCACAACGTACAGACGTGACGGAGAATATAAGGACTCACGCCACCCCGAGTCTGTCACCTTCACGACGAGCCTTACAGACGATCTTTCCCGCCGTGACTTCACCGTGAATGCTATGGCGTATAACCCACGCGACGGCTTCACCGATCCCTTTGGCGGCAGGGAGGATATTGAGAGCAAAACAATACGCACCGTAGGAGATGCGAGACTCAGATTTTCCGAGGACGCACTCAGAATTATCCGTGCACTCCGCTTTGCCTCGACTCTCGGCTTCAGGATAGAGGAGGGCACCCGTGTAGGGATTAAGGAGACCTGTCACCTCCTCTCTAACGTATCTGTCGAGAGGATATACGTTGAGCTCTATAAGCTTCTTACGGGTGACGGTGCATTCTCGGTTATCGGGGACTTCCCCGAGGTTATGAGCGTCATTCTCCCCGAGATAGATATCCTTCTTCTCCCCTTTGGAGAGTCGGACGATCCCCTCGTCCGCCTTGCGGCGATCTTCGCCCTTAACAGCGAGTCTTCTTCCGATGCCTTTGACTCTGCCATGCGTAGGCTGAAAACGGATAATAAGAGCCGCGAGACCTTCAGGGATGCCCTCCGTGTATATACCGAGAGGAGCTTTGCGACCTCCAAGGACGTCCTCATCTCCCTGCGTGATTTCGGTGAGGAGGCGGTCTTGCGTGCACTCGATATCGGTGTCCTTGTCGGACGGTACGGTGACTCGGAGAGGAGACTCACAGAGTCCGTCATTTCATCGGATATTCCCTACACGGTATCCATGCTTGCGGTAGGAGGACGTGATCTTATCGCCCTCGGTATCAGGGGTGAGGCGATAGGCAGAGCCCTCGATAAGCTTCTCCTTGACGTCATAACGGGTAGGCTTCCGAACGAGAGGGAGGCACTCCTCTTATCAGTGACGGAAAAATGATATTCGCATAATATGACAGTGAGTCTATCTTGGCTCACTGTTTTTTGTTTTTGAGGTGAAAATGAGAAGATATATAATAAGGTGTGCTGATTTCTCCTCCTACGTCTCCTTCCTCTCATGGGGCGAGGAAATACCGAGGAGAGTGCCGATCGGGGCTGTCGGTATCTCTATCAGCCCCTCTGTAAATGCCGAATGTGCCGTCACGCTCTACGGCGGATGCGGTGTAGGCACAGAATATACACGTGCTGTCATCTCGCATATTCTCGCATCGAGGCTCGGCTATCCCCTCGGCGTCTACTCCATACTCGAGCAGGGGCGTGAGTCCGAGCTCGAGATCGGGGCAACTGACAGAGACCTCTGCTCGATCCCCATCCCCGAATGTGAAGAGCTGTTTACAAAAAAATACGAAATGCAGGACGGCGTGTCCCTCCTCGGTACTGATATAGAAGCGTACGGCGAGACCGTCAGGATAATAGAGACGGCGGATGCACGTGCCTTCTCTCTCGATACACTCCGCTCCCTCACCGTGTATGGGAAAAATCCTCCCGCAGACGTCTCCCTTGCACTCTCTACGGACAGCTCTGCCGTCATCCTCTCCTCCTGCTACCCCATCCCGCCCTCTGCCATCACGGCGGCATCCTTCTACCTCTCGCGGCACTACCCGCTCATAGACTCCTTCTCGGACGTCTACACATCCACCCGATATACCGTGCGGGACGGGCGTATAATCCTCTCTTTCTGGTGCGGTGAGATCGTGTGATTTACCATTACTTGCTGAATTGTTTAGCATTACTTTTAAAATTTCCAAATTCTGTTGACTTTTTCTCTCCACTTGGTATAATGGACTTAGGACAAAGTCCTAACATTATTTAAAGCTAATAGGAGAGACAATTATGAGAAGGCTTGCAAACGTGCTCATCCCCCTTCCTAAGAAAATAGAGCAGGGCGAAAAGAGCTTCTTTGTCGGAGCGTATGAGGGAAAGGTTAAGCTTGACGTACAGTATGAGTCGGATATGACTACCGAGGCCCGTGCGTGGGTTCTTAAGAGACTCGCTGACTTCGCTTGTATCACAGAGGGTGAGTCGGATTACACCGTTACTATCGCGGTAGATCCCGCACATCCCGAGCTCGCTGACGTAGAGACTGAAGAGGGTTATATCATCCACTCGCACGAGGGCGGAGCAGAGCTCATCGGTAAGGGTGCCGCAGGTGCATTCTATGCCGCAGTTACCTTCGCAGATATGCTCGAGTGTATAAATTCCACCGTATACGTTCCCGAGGCGAACATCTTCGACTTCCCCGACTTCCCCTTCAGAGGCGAGCTTATGGAGTGTCGCTGGGGCTCGGAGTATATGACGAAGGAGGACTACTTCAAGGCCATCGATTACTTCGTCAGCCAGAAGCGTAACAGAGTAAACATCAACCTCTATTGCTGTTGGGGTCCCCAGTTTGATGAGGAGGAGGCAGGAAATCTCTTCGTTCCCGTTCCCGGCTATCCCAATGCGAAGAAGTACCACAATAAGAAATATTACTCCGTAAGGGAGAGAAGATGGGTAAGAGAGGATAACCTTCTCGCTCCCATGTTCGAGGAGGACTTCCTCGGTGAGGTTATGGCGTATGCGAAGCGTAAGAACATGCGTGTCCTCGCTACCATCAACTCCCTCGGACATAACTCGATCCTTCCTAAGCACATCCCCGAGATCGCATCGAGAGATGCAAACGGCAATCCCAAGCGTGGCGGATTCTGTACCACCAACCCCAAGACCTATGAGGTCATGTTCTCGATCTACGACTCCATTATTGATAAATACCTCGCACCTAACGGACTTACCGAGTTCTGTATCGGTCTTGACGAGGTGTCGGACAGCTACCGCTGTGAGTGTCCCGTCTGCTCGAAGCGTGACAAGATAGAGCTTCAGCTCGAGTATATGGAAACAATGCTCACACACCTTAAGTCTAAGGGCATCACCTCCACGAGAGTATCCTTCGATATGCTCCACGAATTCGGTAAGATCACACCCGAGTACCGTGCAGAGCTCGATGCGAAGGGCATCGGACATATGGTTGACATCTCCTGGTGGAGCTACGTTGACGCCCCCAACCTCTTCCGCGGCGACCCCGATAAGGTCAACAACATCTTCCGCGGTACTATGAAGCCCTACTCGGGCTATATGAACTGGGATATCACCGCAGATACTCAGCTCAACACCCGCGGATGCGTCAAGATTGCTCTCGAGAAGGGCATTGACCGTGTAGAGCCCTATGGAATGTTCGATATCGCATTCGATAAGAACTTCGCTACCTGCTCGGATATCGTATGGAATACGGGCGAGATAGATAAGATGGACGAGTTCAATCTCCGCTATGCCGAGAGATATTATCCTAACGACCGCACCCGTGCTATGGAGGCCTTCGACAATATGTGGGAGGTCATGCGTGACGAGACCATCAACAACTACATGAACCGTGCAATGCGTTGGATGACCTACTACATGTACTGCTATAAGAGCCTCTCCAACGAGTAGCTTATGGAGGGTAAGAAGGTCTTTACTATGAAGAACTTCCCCGGTGAGGCGTTCGACAGACTCAACCGCTCCGACAGAATCGACTTCGACTACCTGAAGCGTCACCACAGAATGGCGAAGGAGGCTCTCGACTTCTTCGAGAGCTCGGGACGTCACGATGAGTTCAACGAT
>JAZQYD010000021.1:0-45192 GCA_045633405.1 Eubacteriales bacterium
CAGGATAAGATGGGCGATAAGCTTGAGCTTCTTAATCAGCAGGATGCATTTACCAAACAGATCGATGCTCTCAGAGCTGATATAGATCATGCCCAGGATGATATTACGGTTGAAGAGAATTCTGCGACAGACCTCAAGGTACGCATCGACGTTCTCAAGAATGCACAGGTTGCTGACGGCTTCAGATCAAAGGAGATTGAGCTTGAGATAGCTAAGTATGAGGCAGAGGGCGAGAAGCTGAAGGCTGAGGCGGACAGATGTGAAGCTAACGCATCAGGCTTTAAAGCTAAGATTGCAGAGAAGGAAGCGATTATCAGCGAAAATGCTGAGATCGTACGCATAAACACCGAAAAGAAGGATGCTCTCATCGAGAAGTATAATGCTGCGAAGCTTGATTTTGACAGCTCGAGTCAGCGTGCTGATTCTCTTGAGAGAATGAACGAGCATTTTGACGGTTACATCGAAAGTGTTAAGTTTGTAATGCGTGAGTACGGTGCGGGCAGAATAGGCTCCTCCGGAACGGTTCACGGACCTCTTTCGACTCTTATTTCTGTTGATAAGAAATACATAACCGCTATTGAAACGTCGCTCGGACAGAGCTTGCAGAATATTGTTGTCGAGGATGAAAACACTGCTAAATCTGCAATTAATGCCTTAAAGCGTGCAAATGCAGGTAGAGCTACCTTCTATCCTATAAACGCAATAAGAGCATCCAAGCCTCATGATGATACAGCTATTGCGAAAACCATGCCCGGCTATATCTCAAGAGCAGACGAGCTTGTTATGTCGGACAAGAAGTACCGCACTGTTATTGAGTATCTTTTAGTCCGTACACTGATCTTTGATAATATTGATAACGCATCTGCCGCTGCTAAGCGTATCGGCTATCGCATTAAGATCGTTACTCTTGACGGTCAGATTATCAATGCTGGCGGTGCTTTTACCGGAGGTAGTGCGAAGAGAGATAGCGGAATTCTTAGCCGTGTCAGCGATATAGCCGCATTACGTGATAAATGCAAGATTCTCGAGGGTGATATAGCGTCTATAAGAAGCGAGATCGGTGAGTGTAATTCTAACCTTGACGAGGCTAAAGAAAAGCTTGCCGAGGCAGAGCAGGAGAAGGAGCTTCTTCTTACTCTTTCGCGTGGACAGTTCAGTGCCCTCGATCACGCAAATGCTAATTACGAGGCTAACAACAGCATTATCGAGAAGCTTAAGCTTGATTACGATAATATCATCAATAATAACGGAAGAGCAGACGAAGAGATCATTCGCCTTTCTGCTGAGCTCAGTGCAGCTAAGGAAAGAATAGAATCCCTCACTGAGTACAGATCCTCTAAGGCACTCGAGATGGGTGTTCTTGATGACAAGAAGGATGAGATCATTTCTCATGTAAACGATATTAACGTTTCCATTGCGGAAAAACGTAAGGAGATCGAATCTGTCGATCAGCAGATTGCTATCGTCAACGAGAGACTTGCTGAGCTCGAGAGCGAAAAGAACGCTCAGAACAATCGTATTGAATCTCTTACTGATAAGCGAAACGATATCGAGTCCTTGAGAGAGGCTCATAAGTCGGAGTACGAGGATATCCAGAAGATTTTAGACGATCTTAACTCTGAACGCTCCGAGGTTGACGATGCTACGGATGAGTTCGAGAAGGAAAGAAACACTATTCTCCAGAAGACTAGGGAGAAGACAGCCGCTCGCGAAACGTTAATGGAGTATACTCTCAGAAACGAGAACAAGCTTACCTCCTTGCTCGAAAAGCAGGATAAGCTCGGCTCACAGCTTTGGGATGATTATGAAATCTCCTATGAGGATGCGGTCGGACTTCAGTATCCTCCTGTTACAGCAGAGAACAGAGATGAGATCGCTGCGATCCAGACCTCCTGTAAGTCCAAGCTTCGTTCCTTGGGTGATTATAACCCCTCTGCGATCGAGGAATACGCTGAGGTTAAGACAAGATATGATTATCTTAATACTCAGTATACCGATCTTACAAAGGCTCAGGAGGAGCTTGTAGGAATTATCACAAGAATTGAAGAGGAGATGCGTAATAGCTTTGTTGATGCCTTTAATGCTATTAATAAGCATTTCGGTATCACCTTCCGTGAGCTCTTTGGAGGAGGAAATGCTGAGCTTGTTATGACCGAGCCCGAGGATGTTCTCACTTCCGGTATCGAGATTAAGGCAGCACCTCCCGGAAAGATTATTAAGAGTATGTCACTCCTTTCGGGCGGTGAGCAGTCGTTTGTTGCGATTGCACTCCTGTTCGCTATTCTTAAGGTCAATCCTACGCCTTTCTGCATCCTTGATGAGATTGAGGCGGCTCTTGACGAGGTTAACGTCTTCAGATTCGGTGAATACGTTAAGAAGCTCGAGGAGGAGACCCAGTTTATTCTTATCACTCACCGTCGCGGTACGATGGAGATTGGTAACAGACTCTACGGCGTTACTATGCCTGAGCGTGGAATCTCGCAGGCGATAGAGCTTAACGTCAATGAAATCGAAGGAAAGCAGAAGGAGTTGCTTGATGGGGTTCTTTAATAGATTGAAGCAGGGTCTTTTGAAGACCAAAAATGCGATTTTTGGAAAAATCGATAGCCTTTTTAAGGCGTTTACAAAGGTTAGCGAGGATCTTTACGATGAGCTCGAGGAGCTGCTTATATCCGCCGATATAGGCGTGAATACCACCGAGGAGATTCTCGATAATCTTCGTGAGATAGTAGATGAGAAGAAGATCAGAGAGCCTGAGGAACTCAGGGTTGAGCTCTATAATATCCTTCGTGATATGATAGGTGAGCATGAGCCTCTTAAGCTTGATACCAAGCCTTCCGTTATTCTTGTCATAGGTGTAAACGGTGTTGGTAAGACTACCTCCATCGGTAAAATATCTGCAGACCTTCGTTCTAAGGGTAAAAAGGTTGTTGTTGCTGCGGCCGACACGTTCAGAGCTGCGGCGGCCGAGCAGCTTTCCGTTTGGTGCGACAGAGCTAAGGTTGACATTGTAAAGCAGGGGGCCGGTGCTGATCCTGCGGCTGTTGTATTCGATGCAATAAATGCTGTTAAGAGCAGAAATGCCGACGTCTTGATCATTGATACCGCAGGCAGACTTCATAATAAGAAGAATCTTATGGACGAGCTTGCAAAGATCGATAGGGTAATCTCGAGAGAGCTTCCCGATTCATGCAGAGAGACCTTACTCGTTGTTGATGCTACAACAGGACAAAACGGTGTTATGCAGGCCAAGGAGTTTAAGGATGCCGCATCTATTACGGGACTTATTCTTACAAAGCTTGACGGCACTGCAAAGGGCGGTATCGTGGTATCGATAAAGCATGAGCTTGGTATTCCCGTTAAATTTATTGGCGTTGGCGAACAGATCGACGATATGAAGCCCTTTGTGGCAGATGAGTTTGCCGATGCACTCTTTGAAAAGGAATAATTATGTTAACCAGCAAGGAAAGAGCAACTCTTCGTGCAATGGCACAGAGTTTGGATACTATATTTCAAATAGGCAAGGGCGGCATCTCCGAGGAAACCTGTAACCAGATTTCCGCCGCACTTGAAGCACGTGAGCTGATCAAGGCAAGAGTTCTTGATAACAGCGGATATTCAGCCAAGGAGGCAGCAAATGAAATTGCCGCTGCTATTGGATGCGACGTTGTTGCATGTGTTGGCTCGAGGTTCGTTCTCTACCGTGAGTCGGAGAAAAAGAAAAAGATCTTTTTGTGATGATTTTAGATAAAAAGATAGATAATCTTAAGCAGAGCGTTAAAAGCAGGATGGGTGAGAAGAGGTATATACATACCTTGGGGGTAGCTGATATGGCTTTTCACCTAGGCGGTTATTTCCTACCTGAGTCATTGGACGAGCTTTATTCTGCTGCTTTGCTTCATGATGTTGCAAAGGAAATGAACAGTGATGAGGTCGCATCTTTATTAAAAGATCATCCCGGGTGTTTATCTTGCGATGACCTTAAATCCAAGGATGTGATACATTCACTGATTGCTCCTATTGTTATTAAGAGGGATTTTCCCGAGTTTGCAAAGGAAGATATTCTGCGGGCTGTATACAACCATACTCTCGGGGATGAAAATATGGATGTATTTTCCGAAATAATTTTCATTTCCGATTACATTGAAATGGGTAGGACGCATGAGTCTTGCGTAACTCTTCGTCAGGAGCTTCTTTCGGGTATTTCATTCGATAAATCCTATGATGAGAATCTTCTTCTGCTAAAGAGATCGGTTTTTAAATGTCTCGATAATACCGTAAGCTTTGTTCAAAGCAAAAACGGCTTTGTTCATCCTAAATCGATTTTGGCAAGAAATGCATACAGTTCCTTTAATTAACCTTATAATTTAGGTTAAAGGTACAAAACTAACTTTAGTTATCAATGAAAAGCTAAAGAGGTTTTGTATGAGAAGGCTTGTATCAGTAGGGTTAATATGTGCTATAATTTTTCTTCCGGGAACTCTATTTTCTTTTGTAAAAAATGGAGTAAGCACCTTATTCGGGGGTATTAACAAAACCAACTATACCGTGCTTATATGCGGTTATGATGAAGCGGCTTATAATACCGATTCAATTGTTCTCGTTAATTATGATAGCGAGATAAATTCCGTATCCTTTGTGCAGATACCGAGAGACACCTATTTTGATTTTTCTGACGGACAGAATAAAATCAATCAGTATGTGCCTGATAGAATGGCTAATGGGGCGAGTCTTTCCGATGCCATGAGTGATTTCAAATCAGAGATAACAACTCTGCTTGGTATTAAAATAGATGCTTACGCAGGGTATACGATGCGTGCTCTTGCAAATATCGTGGATCTCTTTGGCGGCATTGACGTTGATCTTCCTGTCCCGGTATCGGGAGTCGATCTTGATGGAAATAAGATTGAACTGAAAAGTGGTCATAATCACTTGTCAGGTGCCGAATCCGTAGTGTTTCTGAGATACAGAAGCGGATATCTACTCGGAGATCTTGCACGCATAGATGCACAAAAGATTTTTATTTCTGCATTTGCAAGGAAGCTGAAGACCGATACTAACGTAAGAAAAATAGCAAAGATCTTATTCTGCAGTAATGAAGGCGTAGCAACTGACGTTAATACGTTTGATATAATCAGCTTTTCGCTTAAAAATTTTAAGAAGATTAAAAGCTCCGGCGTATCTTTTTCGGATATGCCCGGTGAGCATTTGCTGTCAAGTGACAACGTCTCTTATTTTTGCATAAATAAACATGCATCAAGTGAGCTGATAGTTCATTTACCTTTTCGCAAAATATCGGATTTCGACCCGAATGGCGGTTTTATTAATAAGAGAGAAGAAGCGTTTCTCGATTCGTATAACAAAACCGGGTTGGATTATAAAATATATAAAGAAGATGATCTGAAAAAGCTTAAATTTATAACAGAGTAAACATTATTATTTGTAAGAGGTTTTTATGGATTCAATTAAAACTAAGGATTGCCTTTGTGCGACGTCCGAGTATCTCGCAAAGGAGGCGTGCAAGATCCTTCTCGAGAAGAAGGGTATCTCCGTTAAGCTTTACGATGTAAGAGAAGCGGAGTCTATCACTGATTTTTATATCGTTGTTACGGGCCGCTCCCTGACTCACGTCGCGTCATTGTCTGACGATTTGTCCACGTTGCTTGATGAGCGTGGAAGAGCCTGTGAGCGTACCGAGGGAAAGAGAGGTAATTCTTGGATCTTAGTAGATTATCTTGATGTAATCGTACACATCTTTGACCGAGAGGCAAGAGAGTTTTACAACTTTGAAAGACTTCTTCCGGCGGATTCGCTTGTTGATATTACCGAGCTTATCGCAGAAGTAGATAAAAAATTTGAAAATAATAAGAATTGAGGAATAGACCAATGAATTACGAACACTCAAATATTGAACCTAAATGGCAAAAATATTGGGAAGAGAATGAAACCTTCAAGACTGATGTCTGGGATTTTTCCAAGCCTAAATACTACGTGCTTGACATGTTCCCTTATCCTTCTGGCGTAGGTCTTCACGCGGGACATCCCGAGGGCTATACTGCGACTGATATTATGTCACGTATGAAGCGTATGCAGGGCTATAACGTTCTTCATTCTATGGGATATGATTCGTTTGGTCTTCCTGCAGAGCAGTATGCTGTCAGCACCGGTAATCACCCCAACGGTTTTACCGAGCATAACATTAAGACCTTCTCGAAGCAGCTTCGTGAGCTCGGCTTTGATTACGATTGGTCCAAGATGATTGCAACCTCCGACCCCTCCTTCTATAAGTGGACTCAGTGGATCTTCAAGAAGCTCTATGAGGCCGGATTTGCAAAAAGAATAGAAATGCCCGTAAACTGGTGCGAGGCACTTGGTACTGTTCTTTCCAATGACGAGGTTATAGACGGAAAGTCCGAGCGTGGCGGATATCCCGTTGAGAAGCGTATGATGATGCAGTGGGTTATTGATCAGCCTGCATTTGCCGAGAAGCTTCTCTTGGGTCTTGATGAGATCGATTGGCCTGAGTCTACTAAGGAGATACAGCGAAACTGGATCGGCAAATCTACCGGAGTAGAGGTCGATTTTAAGATTGTTGGAGGCGGTGAGTTCTCCATATACACAACTTGTATCGAGACTATCTACGGTATTACCTTCATGGTTCTTGCTCCCGACGGAAAGATTACCGAGTCTCTCCTTGATAGAGTAGAGAATAGGGAAGAGGTTCAGGCATATATTTCGGAGACTCTTAAGAAGAGTGATATGGACAGAACCGAGCTTAATAAGACTAAGACGGGTTGTCCTCTTAAGGGCGTTTATGCTATCAATCCCGTCAACGGCAAGGAGGTTCCCGTGTTTATCGGTGACTTCGTTCTTGCTAACTACGGTACCGGTGCTGTTATGGCAGTACCCAGCCACGATCAGCGTGACTTTGAATACGCGGTAGCTCACAATATTCCCATGATTCAGGTTATTGACGGTCGTGACGTTTCCGAGTGTGCGTTCGAGAAGCAGGATTATCTTGGCAAGGGCTGTAAGCTTATCAATTCCGAGGAGTTTACAGGACTCACTGTCGAGGAGGCAAAGGAAGCTATCACAGTAAAGCTTGAGGGAGTCGGTGTAGCTAGAAGAAAGGTAAATTATCACTTCCGTGAGTGGATATTTGCACGTCAGCGTTATTGGGGCGAGCCCGTTCCTTGCGTTTATACTGAGGATGGACAGACTGTTTTCCTTTCCGACGAGGAGTTGCCTCTTATTCTTCCCGAGCTTGAGGATTACAAGGGTAAAAACGGAAAGGCACCCCTCGAAAATGCTACCGAATGGAAGCAGTATGATCACAACGGTGTAAAGGGTATCCGTGAGACCTCTACGATGCCCGGTTCTGCAGGATCCTCGTGGTACTTCATGAGATACATAGATCCTAACAATGATAAGGCTCTCTGTGATCCTAAGCTCCTTGAGCACTGGTTGCCCGTTGATCTTTACGTTGGAGGTCCCGAGCACGCCGTAGGTCATCTTATGTATTCAAGAATTTGGAACAGATTCTTATACGATAACGGTATTTCTCCCGTCAAGGAGCCATTCAAGAAGCTTGTTCATCAGGGAATGATTCTTGGTGAAAACGGAATTAAGATGGGTAAGCGTTTCCCTGAGTTTGTTGTAAATCCCAGTGATATCGTCCGTGAATACGGTGCTGATACTCTTCGTCTTTATGAGATGTTTATGGGTCCACTTGAGGTTTCGAAGCCTTGGAGCTCTTCTGGTGTTGCAGGAGCGAGAAAGTTTATAAACCGTGTATGGAATTTCTTCACCGAGCCCGCTAACGTCACCGAATCGAATGACGGCAAGTTGACTAAGCTCTATCATCAGACTGTTAAAAAGGTTACTTCCGATTTCGAGTCTCTCGGATTTAATACAGCCATTGCACAGATGATGGTCTTCATCAATGAGATTTACAAGAATAGAACCTGTCCTAAGGAGTACGCCGAGGGCTTCATTAAGATGATGTCCTGCATTACTCCTCACGTCGGCGAGGAAATCTGGCAGTTATTCGGTCACAACGAGTCTATTGCATGCGAGTCCTGGCCTACGTATGATGAATCTAAGTGTGTTGACGATGCAATTGATACTCCCGTTCAGATCAACGGTAAGGTAAGATCAGTTGTATCCATCCCCAACGGTGCGGGAAAGGATGAAATTCTTGCTGCTGCTAAGGCAGATGCGAAGATAGCTGAAGCAATCGCAGGTAAGACGATAGTTAAAGAGATCGTTGTTCCCGGAAAGATTATCAACATAGTTGTTAAATAAGCAAAGAAAGACAGAGGTGAATTCCACCTCTGTCTTTTAAAAATATAAATGGGAAAAGAGTCGTTTTGTAAAAATAAAAAGCACCCCAATCGGGGTGCTTTTTATGTGGCGCGCCCTGGAGGATTCGAACCTTCGACCTACCGGTTCGTAGCCGGGCACTCTATCCACTGAGCTAAGGGCGCATATTGGAGCGAGTGATGGGAATCGAACCCACGCGACCAGCTTGGAAGGCTGGAATTCTACCATTGAACTACACTCGCATATCTCAAATCAGCTCTATTATAATAACATAATAAAGATGATTTGTCAATAGTTTTTTATAAATTTCTTAAATAATTTTATTAAATGAAATTATCAGGATAAAAAACGACTTAATATACTTGAATTCAACTTTTTGTTGACTTTGTTATATATTTTTGGTACAATATATTGGTAAGAATATTATTTGCATTTTGGAGGAAATATGTCCTTAAGATTAAAACCTGATTTCATGTTCGATTCTTTTTCTTATGTAACTGTCGATTTCATGAAGAAGAACGGGTTTTCAGGTATAATTCTCGATGTCGATAATACACTTGAGCCGTATGAGAATCCTCTCCCGACAGAGAAGGTGCAGGAGTGGTTTCGTGAGCTTCGCGAGGCGGGAATATCATTTGCAATAGTGTCAAATAATTCTAAAGATAGAATTGATCTTTTTAACAGTGCCTTGAATATTGTTACATATTCAAAATCTAAGAAACCGTTTTCTAAGTATATCAGAATGGCAATGGAAAATATAGGCACAAATAAGGATAATACGGTATTTATGGGTGATCAGATATTCACTGACGTCTGGGGTGCTCATAATGCAGGTATTAAGGCGATCCTTGTGCCTCCTATAAAGGATAAGACTGATATCTTTACAAGGTTTAAAAGATTGCTTGAGAAGCCTATTATCAGATCATTTAAGAGAAGGGAAAAGAGTAAATGCTCCGAGTAGACAATATACATGCGTTTTTTGGACCGGGTGGCAACAGTCAGGATTTTATCCTTGAGGGCTATAAGTCTACCATTGATGCACCGAGGTACGTTTCGAGTCTTGGATTGAATGCCTATGAGTATGAAGCAGGTAACGGATTGTCTGCGAGCAGAGAGACTCTCAGACTTATTGGCTCGGAGGCACGTAAGTATGGAGTTAAGCTATCATATCATACTCCGTATTTTATATCATTATCAGGCGTTGTTGAAGAAAAAAGACTAAAAAGCATAAATTACATTGAAGAGAGCATAGATGCTGCGTCACTTCTTGGTGCGGAAACAATAGTCGTTCATTCCGGCTCGTGTGCGAAGATCACACGAGAAGAGGCAATGTATCTCGCCGGCGACACTCTTTATAAGCTTGTCGACAGAGTGGACCTTAAAGGCATTAAGGTTGGTCTTGAGACAATGGGAAAGATCAATCAGCTTGGAACGCTCGATGAGGTAATAAAGCTTTGTAAAATATCCGATTCATTTGTTCCTGTTGTTGATTTCGGTCACTTGAATTCACGTGAGCTGGGCGGCGTTTTTAATAATCAGGATGATTATAAGCGTGTTTTTGATATAATAGGCTCAGAGCTTGGTGATGATATTGCTCGCAATTTGCATTGCCATTTTTCGAAGATCGAATGGTCTTCAGGAGGAGAGAAGAGGCATCTGACGTTTGACGACAGTGTGTACGGCCCTGATTTCGAGCCGCTGGTTGAGGTTATTGCGAGAGAGAATCTTTCTCCAACTGTAATTTGTGAATCGGCTGGAACTCAGTCACGTGATTCCAAAGCAATGATGGATTATTATTTAACATTAAAGGATAAGGTGGTATTATGAGTAAATTAACTAAGCTTAGAAGCAAAATGAAAGAAATAGGCGTTGATTCTATTATCGTATACGATGAACTGAACCAGAGATATCTTTCCGATTTTGCATTTACAGATGGATTTCTCCTCATAACTATGGAGAGTGCACATATTGTAACCGATTTCAGATATTATGAAATGGCTATCAGAGGTGCATCTTCCGAATTTGAGACCGTTACTCCCGATGATAGGAAAGCGTTCATGGGTGAGATACTCTCAAAATATACCTGCAGGACGCTTGGATTTGAGGGCGGATTCGTTTCCTACTCTCTTTATGCATCCCTTGTTAAGGATAATCCCGATATCGAGCTCGTTGATATAGGTACGATTGTTGAAGAGCTCCGAGAGATCAAGACTCCCGATGAAATCGAGAAGATTCAGCGTGCACAGAATATCACCGATTATGCTTTTTCACACGTGCTTAAAATGCTTAACTATAACATGACTGAGCTTGACGTTGCTGTTGAGCTTGAATATGCTATGCGTAAGGCGGGTGCTGATTCTGTCGCATTCGATACTATTGCTGTATCGGGTGATGCATCTGCTTTGCCTCACGGCTCGCCCCGTAATGTTAAGCTGAAGTCAGGCTTCTTGACTATGGATTACGGAGCAAAGGTTGACGGCTTTTGCTCTGATATGACTAGAACCGTTGTAATAGGTAAGGCTGACGAGGATATTAAGAAGGTATATAACACCGTTTTGAATGCTCAGCTTAGTGCAATAGCGTACCTCAAGGAGGGGGCAGACTGCGGAGAGGCTGATAAGATTGCCCGTGACATTATTGATAAGGATTATAAGGGTGCATTCGGTCACTCTCTCGGCCACGGCGTTGGTTTGTTTATTCATGAAAGCCCCAGAGTTTCATTTAAATCCTTCGGTCGTAAGCTGAGAGTCGGAGAGATTGTTACCTGTGAGCCCGGCATTTATCTGTTCGGTAAGTACGGATGCAGAATAGAGGATATGGTTGCGATTGAGAAGGATGGAGTATATAATTTCACGAAATCCACCAAGGAGCTCATAGAAATATAAAAAAATCTTCAAAAAATTCAAAAATATATCGTTTACCTCTTGCAAAACGTATTATAATCTGTTAAAATATTTATGTGTTAATATTGGCTGCATCCAAAGAGGCTGTGGTCACAAAATTTAAGTCAGTAAAGGAAATGTAAAAATGATTACAGCAGGCGATTTTAAGAATGGTCTTACCTTCGAGATGGACGGTAAGGTTTATCAGGTTATCGAGTTCCAGCACGTTAAGCCCGGTAAGGGTGCTGCGTTCGTAAGAACAAAGTACAGAGACGTTGTTACCGGTGCTACCCGTGAGGCATCCTTTAACCCCACCGCGAAGTTCGAGAATGCAGTTATCGAGCGTCGTGATCTTGAGTATCTCTACAACGATGGAGAGCTCTACTACTTCATGGATCCCGAGTCCTATGAGCAGATTCCCCTTAACCAGGATAAGCTTGGTGACAACTTCAAGTTTGTTAAGGAGAACACTGTTTGCCGTATTTGCTCTTGGAAGGGTAACGTTTTCTCTGTTGAGCCTCCTACATTCGTAGAGCTTGAGGTTACCGCTACTGAGCCCGGTGTTCGTGGCGATACAGCTACCAACGTTACTAAGCCTGCAACCCTTGAGACCGGTGCAGTTATTAAGGTTCCGATCTTCATTAACGAGGGTGACGTTCTGAGAATTGATACAAGAACCGGCGAGTATCTTGAGCGTGCATAATTAGATATATTTTGAGGGGATGCGTTTCGTATCCCCTTATATTAAATTAAAAGGAGAATATTAAAATGGGTGTTACTGAAAATGCAGCATACCTTAAGGGTCTTGCTGAGGGAATGAATATCAACGAGAGCTCTAACGAGGGTAAGCTTATTCTCAAGATGCTCGACGTTATTTCTGAGATGGCTGAGAAGATCTCTGTGCTTGAGATTCTTAATGAGGATCTCTATGAGTATATGGAGCAGATGGCTGAGGATATCGTTGCTATGGAGGATGATATCTACGCTGATGCTGAAGATTTTGATGAGTACGATGATTACTCCGACCTTAACGATGATGAGGAATTTGCATTCGATGAGGACGAGGAGTATTACGAGGTAGAATGCCCGTCCTGCGGAGAGAAGATCTGTTTTACCGAGGAGCTTGACACTGAGTCTATGGTTTGTCCCGCTTGCGGTGAGCCTATCGGTGAGATTGAGTTTTGCGAGGGCGATTGTGAGAATTGCTCCGAATGTGACTAAAAAATAATTAAATTATTCTAATTTATCTATTGACAAATATATTATTTGATGTTATAATATTATGACGCTTATTGATAGGCTCTGTAAGTATGTTAATTCATACGCCTATGATAGCGATTTTACACGAAAGTGAGGTGCTTTACATGTTCGCTATTTTCGTAACAGGCGGAAAGCAGTATAAGGTTTCTGAGGGAGACGTTGTCTTCGTAGAGAAGCTCGGTAAAGAGGTTGGTGAGAAGGTTACCTTCGATCAGGTTCTCTGCGTATCGGGTGACAGCCTTACTGTTGGTACTCCTTATGTAGCAGGTGCAACTGTTGTTGCAAGCGTTCTTAAGAACGGCAAGTCGAAGAAGATCGACGTAATCAAGTATAAGGCTAAGAAGAACGAAAAGAAGAAGATCGGTCATCGTCAGGATTATACTAAGATTCAGATCGAAAAGATCGAGGGCTAATTACTAAATGACAACAGTAACATTCTATAAGACCGGTGGCATCTATTACGGATTTGAAGAGCAGGGGCATACCGGATATGCGGAATCGGGAGATGACGTGCTTTGTTCGGCATTATCTGCGATGACTATGCTTATCATCAATTCAATTGAGGTATGCTATGATTCTAACGTGGATTACACGATAGATGAGAAAACAACCGATATTCGTTTGATTGCTAAGTCCGCTCTTCCTAAATTTGAAGCAGATGAAAAAAAGCAGTTTGCTATCTCGGGTCTTATAAAGGCTTATTTCTACCAGCTTATGGATCTTGTTGAGGATTATTATGAATACCTCGACGTTAAAGAGATCGAGCGGGAGATCTAAGTATTCATCGGCGAAAGCCTATCACTAAATATGGAGGTACACGAAATGTTAAAGCTTGGTTTACAATTCTTTGCTCACAAAAAGGGCGTTGGTTCTACTAAAAACGGTCGTGATTCCGAGTCTAAGCGTCTCGGTGTAAAGAAGGCAGACGGTCAGGCTGTTCTTGCAGGTAACATTCTTGTTAGACAGCGTGGCACTAAGATCCATCCCGGTAACAATGTTGGAATCGGATCTGATGATACTCTCTTTGCACTTATCAGCGGCACCGTTAGATTTGAGCACGTTACAGGTGGCAAAAAGCAGGTTAGCGTTTACGCTGACTAAATAATTCAAAAAAGAGTAGACATGCTACTCTTTTTTGTTTCGAAAAATCAATATTTGGAGAAAATTATGTCTATTCTTGTTACAGGCGGTACGGGATATATTGGTTCTCATACCACTATCGAGCTTATTAAGGCAGGTTATGATGTTGTTATTGCAGATAACCTCAGCAACAGTAAGATTTGTGTTCTTGACAGAATTGAAACGATAGTTGGATGCCGTCCTAAATTCGTAAAGTGTGAGCTTTGCAATATAAACGAGGTAGAGGAGCTCTTCGCTTCTAACCCCGATATCGAAGCGGTAATTCACTTTGCCGGCCTTAAGGCGGTAGGTGAGTCCTGCTCAATTCCTATCAAGTATTATCACAATAATCTTTTAAGCACTCTTAATTTGCTAGAGTGTATGAAAAATCACGGTGTTAACCGTATTGTTTTTAGCTCGTCTGCGACTGTTTACGGAACTCCTAAATCTGTTCCTATCCGTGAGGATTTCCCACTTTCTACAACAAATCCCTACGGTGAGACAAAGCTTATGATTGAGCGTATACTCAAGGATACGTCTACCGCTAATGCGGATCTCTCGGTATGTGTGCTCAGATACTTCAACCCCATCGGTGCACATGAGTCCGGTCTTATCGGAGAGGATCCTCGTGGCATTCCGAACAATCTTCTTCCTTACATTTCTAAGGTTGCAGTTGGTAAGCTTGAATGCCTCAGTGTCTTTGGTAATGATTACGATACTCCTGACGGAACGGGTGTACGTGACTATATCCACGTTGTCGATCTTGCACTTGCTCATATTAAGGCAATCGAATACACTGACAGAATGAAGGGAATTGACTACGTTAACGTAGGAACCGGTAACGGCTATTCAGTTCTTCAGATGGTTAAGGCATTTGGTGACGTTTGGGGATCTCCCGTAAATTATAAGATTGCTCCCAGACGCCCCGGAGATATCGCTGAGTGCTATGCTGACCCTACTAAGGCTTACGAGGTTCTTGGTTGGCGTGCGGAGCGTGACCTTACAAAGATGTGTGAGGACTCCGCAAGATGGCAGAGGATGAATCCTGACGGATATCCCGACGATTAAAAAATATATAAGAGGTTATGTATTGGGGTCTTCTCGAGTGCTATAACCTCTTTTGATTATAAGGACGGTAGATAAGATGGAGCTTAAGGATAAAAAATTCTTCTTACTTGATATGGATGGAACGATCTACCTTGATAATGATTTGTTTGACGGTACGATCGATTTCTTAAATCAAGTAAAATTAAACGGTGGTAAGTATCTTTTTGTTACCAATAATTCATCGAAGAGTACTGATGCGTACGTTAAGAAGCTGGAGAGCATCGGAATACCTGCGTGTGAGGACGATTTTTTAACCTCAACCGATGCGACCGTTATATATCTAAACAAAGAGTATAAAGGGAAGACCTTCTATTGCTGCGGAACTGCTTCCTTCAAGGATCAGCTTGAGTCTGCAGGAATAAGTGTGGTGACAGATCTTTGCGACCATATTGACGGTATAATTATGGGTAACGATCAGGAGCTTACCTTTAAGAAGCTTACAGATATGTGCATTCTTCTTAAGGATGAATCCATCGCGTATATCGCTACGAACCCTGATTGGGTATGTCCCACCTCCTTTGGCTACGTTCCTGATTGTGGATCGTTTGCAGATATGATCAGACGTGCTACCGGAAGGATGCCTAAGTTTATCGGTAAGCCAAATCCCGATATGTTGACTCTCGCATTAGCCAAGTACGGTTATACCAAGGAAGAGGCTCTGATGGTAGGGGATAGAGTATACACGGATATCGCATCAGGATACAATGCAGGAATCGACACGGTGCTTGTGCTCTCGGGCGAAGGAACGGTTGCTGATGCGGAGGCTTCTAATACAAAGCCTACGTATATTCTTAATAATATACGCGAGTTGTTTGATAAAATAAAGGCATAATTTAAAGCAGAACAATATTGAGGTAAAAATGATCACAGTAAATAATTTGTCATTTCAATTTGGCGGTCAGCTGCTTTTTAAAGATGTTGACCTTAAATTCACCCCCGGAAACTGCTATGGTATCATAGGTGCGAACGGTGCCGGAAAATCAACTTTCCTGAAGATTCTCTGCGGTGAGCTTCAGCCTACAAGGGGAGAGGTCTCTATACCGTCGACAGTTCGTATGTCGGTTCTTAAGCAGGATCACTTCGCATTTGAGGAATATACTGTACTCGACACGGTAATCATGGGTAACCAGAGACTGTATCAGATAATGAAGGAGAAGGATGAGCTTTATTCTAAGGAGGACTTCACCGATGAGGACGGTATCCGTGCCTCTGAGCTTGAGGGGGAGTTTGCCGATCTTAACGGATGGGAAGCAGAGTCCGATGCCTCTAAGCTTATTCAGGGTCTTGGTTTAACTGATGAATATCTTTATAAGATGATGTCGGAGCTTAAGGAGAGCGAGAAGGTAAAGGTTCTTTTGGCTCAGGCACTCTTTGGTAACCCTGATATTATTTTGCTTGACGAGCCTACAAACGGTCTTGATATTGATGCTGTTATTTGGCTCGAAGATTTCTTATCTGATTATTTCGGTACCGTTCTTGTAGTATCGCACGACCGTCATTTCCTTAATGACGTTTGTACCAATATTGTAGATATCGACTACGGTGCTATTAAGATGTACGTAGGTAACTATGAGTTCTGGTATGAGTCAAGCCAGCTCGTTCAGAGACTCATTAAGGCGCAGAATAAGAGAAATGAGGAGAAAATTGCTGAATTACAGAGCTTTATTTCTCGTTTCTCAGCTAATAAGTCAAAATCTAGGCAGGCTACTGCAAGAAGAAAGCTTCTTGATAAGCTTACCGTCGAGGAGCTTCCCGCATCCTCGAGAAGATATCCGTTCATAGGATTTGATATGGATAGAGAGGCTGGAAAGGAAATCCTTCACGTTGAGGGACTTACTAAGTCGATAGGTGGTAACGTTCTATTCAAGGATCTATCCTTCCACGTGTTCAAGGATGATAAAATCGCTTTTCTTGGCAATGAGCTTGCGGTTACCCATTTGTTCAAGGTGCTGATGGGAGAAGAGCAGGCGGATAACGGAGACTTTAAATTTGGTGTCTCCATAACAACGTCTTATTTCCCCCATGACAATACAGAGTATTTTGAAGGGCATAATGAAAGCATTCTTGATTGGATGAGACAGTATTCCAAGGACCAGACCGAGACTTACCTCAGAGGCTTCCTTGGCAAGATGCTCTTCTCAAATGATGCTGTATTTAAGCCTGTAAACGTCCTCTCGGGTGGCGAGAAGGTCAGGTGCATGTTCTCGAGAATGATGATGTTCGGCTCGAATATGCTTGTTATTGATCAGCCCACCGACCATCTTGACCTTGAGTCTATTACTGCCGTAAACCACGGAATGCAGAGCTTTAAAGGAAATATACTCTTTGCATCTCATGACTACGAGATACTCAATACAGTTGCTAACAGAATTATCGAAATAACTCCCGATGGATTTGTTGATAAGAAATGTACTTACGAAGAGTATCTTGAATATAAGCGTAGCTTAAATGAAACCTAAAAAAAGGGCACCGCAAGGTGCCTTTTTAAATTGAATTTTCTGCTTGTTTGTCAATGATTGCAGTGCGATGTGGTCAAACCCAAGCCTCGACAAAAACAAAAAAGCACCGCAAGGGTGCTTTTTTGTTTTTGGTGGAGACAAGTGGACTTGAACCACTGACCCCTTGCATGTCAAGCAAGTACTCTAACCAACTGAGCTATGCCTCCGTACTCAATTATTATAGCACAAGCCTTTATAAATATCAAGGGGTTTTTAAATATATTTATTTATTTTTATTAAAGAATGTTCAATTCGGACCTTAAACTCTTATATAAGTGATCGATATCCTTTTTCTTGTTTAAAAAAGAAAGGGATATTCTTACGGCTCCTCCGATATTCGTCTTTAAATGCTCATGTAATAATGGAGCACAGTGAAATCCGCTTCTTGTAGCTATATTGTATTTCTCGAGTAATCCGCTGATATAATGAGAAGGATAACCCTTGTAATTGAACGATATAATACCGGATTGACCGCCTAGAATCTTTATACCGGGAAAATCAGAGAGCATAGCTGTTGTCATGCAAGTCAATGAATCGATTTTGCTCTTAATATTATCAATTCCGATCGAACGAATAAATTTTATTCCTTCACCAAGACCTACTATTGACGGTGTAGCAAGTGTACCGGCTTCATATTTTTCCGGAAGAAGGTCTCCCATGCCTCTATTAAACGTTTCATACCCGTTTCCACCCTCGGTGAGTGTTGATTTTAGGAAATCGTCCTTCAGATAAATAAAGCCGGACCCTTGCAGACCGAATAGAGCTTTATGACCCGGGGCTATGAGAGCATCACATTCAAGCTTCGTGACGTCAATCTTATCGTGTCCAAGTGCCTGAGATGCATCTACAATTAATATTACGTCATAATTCCTCTTTATCTTAGCTAATGCATCGAGGTCGATCCGGTCGCCGGTTACATTTGATGTGAGATTTACTATTACCGCTTTAGTATCTTCATTTATCAGTGAGGATATTGATGTGTAGACATCGCCGGTATTGCTGAAAACAGATATGCTTCCACCATGTACAGCCATTTGATTATGGAGCGGTCTTATAACCGAATTGTGCTCACGGTTGGATATGATAACGTTGCATTTTTCGTTTATTAACCCTTTTATAACCATGTTTAGCCCATACGTGGCATTTGGGGTGAATATTATATTCTGCGGCCTTGAAGAGCATATATGATCGGCTACAAGTTCCCGTGTCTCATATACAGCTTCACTTGCTATTATAGCCAATTTGTAAGAGCCTCGCCCGGGGTTGCCGCAAGATTCTCTCAAATATCGGTTTACAGATGATAAAACACACCGTGGCTTTGGGAAAGACGTTGCGGCGTTATCCAGATAAACAATATCATTCATTGTATATTGAATATACGATCCCCTCATTCCGAAGAATAGAGAAAGCGGAATAAATATCTGCATCGAATATCTCAAGGCCGTATGAGCAACCGTTGAGAGTCTTGGTCGAATCAAGCTTAACGAGTTTTGACCTAATATTATCTTTACCAAGAAGCTTTTTTGCTCTTATTGCGTTGGTAACTGTGCCTATCGCAAGTATAGTCCTCTTCAAGTCTAAAACTCCTTCCTTGTACCAAAAGGGTACAATATTATTGTATGAAATTGAGGTTTTTTTGCTTATATTTTTAAAAATACATAGACATTCTAATTTTATTATGGTATAATAGGGTTAAAGTTTTAAAAAGGCAGATTGATATAGTGATAATTGAAATATTTTGCCCGACTGATCGGTTTGGTAGTAATACTTATTTAATCTCGTGCGGAGAAGAGTATGCTGTTATAGATCCCTCTGTCTCGTATAATGAGGTGCTTTCATCACATCCCGAAATCGAAGGGAAGATCAAGTATATTCTACTCACTCACTATCATTTTGATCACATACTTGAAATCAATAGCTGGTATGAGATTTGTAAGGATGTCAGAATCGGTAAGGAGGATATTAAAGGCCTCTCTGATTCTTATATCAACTGTTATTTAGGCTTTCTTGGCGTGGATGATGGCTTTTATGGCGAGGCTTCAGCTTTGAATGACAATGATGAGTTATTCTTAGGCGGTGTCAAAATACGCGTCATAGCTTGCCCCGGTCATACTCCGGGCGGTGTCTCGTACCGTATAGAGAACAACATTTTTGTAGGCGATACTCTCTTTGAGAAGGGCGGCTACGGTAGATGTGACCTTCCACTTGGAGATATAGACAAGCTTGAGAAAACTATTATCAGAATACTGACACATGAACAGGATGCAGCGTTATATCCCGGTCACGGTGCACCCACAAGCATCAGAGAAATGACAACCTATTTTATATAAAGGGGACATTATGGAAGAATTAAGAAATAATTTTATCCACGATATAATCGACGAGGATCTTCGCGAGAATCCCGATCTCAAGATTCATACGAGATTTCCTCCCGAGCCTAACGGATATCTTCATATCGGCTCTGCTAAGGCTATCTGGATAAATGCTATGACCGCCAAGAAATACGGTGGTTTGTTCAATTTAAGATATGACGATACCAACCCCTCTAAGGAGGATAATGAGTACGTTGAGAGCATATATGAGGATCTCAAGTGGCTCGGCTGTGAGCCCAGCGGCGGTATCTTCTATGGCTCTGATTATTTTGATAAGTGCTATGAGTTTGCTGTACAGCTCATAAAGGATGGTAAGGCATACGTATGCGACCTTACCGCTGATGAGATGCGTGATTACAGAGGTACTTTAACCGAGCCCGGTAAGAACAGTCCTTACCGTGACAGAAGTGTTGAGGAGAATCTTGATCTCTTCGAGAGAATGAAGAACGGCGAATTCGCTGACGGAGCCAAGACTCTCAGGGCAAAGATCGATATGGCTTCCTCTAATATCAATCTCCGTGACCCCGCGATATACAGAATAGTTCATACAGACCACCATAGACAGGGAAGCAAATGGTGCATTTATCCTCTTTACGATTATGCTCACCCTATCCAGGATGCTCTTGAAGGAATTACACATTCACTCTGCTCGATCGAGTTCGAGAATCACAGACCTCTTTATAATTGGGTAGTTGATAATATCGGTTTTGAGAAGAAGCCTAAGCAGAGAGAGTTTGCAAGACTTAATGTAACTCATACCGTAATGTCTAAGAGATATCTTAGAAAGCTCGTTGAGACCGGTCTTGTTGACGGTTGGGACGATCCCAGAATGCCGACTCTTTGCGGTCTCAGAAGACGCGGATATACTCCCAGTGCCATCTTTGATTTTGTAGCGAGAGCAGGCGTAGCTAAGGCTTATAGCGTCGTTGATTACGAGCTTCTTGAGCATTGCATCAGAGAAGAGCTTAACGAAACTGCTGATAGACGCATTGCTATCCTTCATCCAATCAAGGTAGTTGTAACGAACTATCCTGAGGATAAGGTTGAATATTTCGAGGTTTCGAACAATCCTACGAATCCCGAGGCGGGCACAAGAAAGGTTCCTTTCACAAGAGAGCTTTATATTGATAGCGATGATTTTGCTGAGGTACCTCCTCCTAAGTTCTTCAGAATGAAGCCCGACGGCGAGGTTCGTCTCATGGGAGCATATATCGTTAAATGTAATGAGATAATTAAAGACGATAACGGAAATGTAATCGAAATCAGATGTACAGCAGACCTTGAGACGGGTAACGGTGTTCCTGTTGACGGACGTAAGGTGAAGGGAACTATTCATTGGTTGTCCTCGACCTATGCAAAGGATACTACTGTTATGCTTTATGATTTCCTCTTCGACATCGAGAATACTGCCGATATCCCCGAGGATAAGACGTATGACGATTATCTCAATACTGCCAGCGTAGTAGAACTAAAGAACTGTAAGGTTGAGAGCTCACTCTTTGATGCGGCTCCCGGTGATAAGTTCCAGTTTGTCAGAACCGGTTACTTCGTCAAGGATACAAAGCGTGAGAACGTATTTAACAGAATAGTAGGTCTTAAGGACAGCTTCCCCAAGGCTGCAAAGTAAATATGAGAGAACCGAGTTTTTGCTCGGTTTTCTTACTGTAAGGATATTTATGAATATTAAGCAATTAGTTCATTCTATGTTGTTTTTTATCTCAGTACCCAAGTGTGTGCTGTGTAATGAACGGCTTGATTTTGGTGACAGAGGATTATGCAAATCGTGCAGGCAGATTTACGAAATGCATAAAACAAGAAATTGCTCAAGGTGTGCACGTGAGCTTTTCAATTGTACGTGCAGTAATGAGTATATGAGAGCCCACTCAGTCAAGAAGCACTTGAAAATATTCAAGTATTTAAATACCGAGCAAGCAGAGCCCGGAAATAATCTGATTTTCAGCTTAAAGCAGGACTACCGTGAGGATGTTATAGATTTTCTTGCTGAGGAGATTGCTGAGTGCATTCGCTCAAATTTAAATCTGTTCGATAAGGATGCTTATGTTATTACTAATGTTCCGAGGCGTAAGGGGGCGATAATAAAATTTGGATACGATCACACCGAATGCCTCGCTAAATCTGTCTCAAAAAAGCTGGAAATGAAATTCTGTAAGCTTCTTAAGTCAAAGGCTAAGCATGCCCAGAAGGAAACAAGAGGTTCTGATAGAATGGCTAATGCAGAGTTTGATTATATCTCAGACAATCCCATGAATTTGAAAGGGAAGAGCGTTATCATTATTGATGATATTATTACAACGGGTGCTTCTATGGGTGGATGTGCTATGCTCATCAAGGGACTTGAGGCACGAGAATGCATTGCTGTTTCCGTTGCCTCTGCATATAATGATGAATATCAAAAAAGAATAAACAACGAAAAGCGGTGAGTCTTCACCGCTTTTCAAAATTAAAAGGACAGAGAACTGAAATTCTCTGTCCCTTATCTTTTTAAGATTATTTAATTAACCAAGCTTTGCGTTGTTAACCTTGATGCCGGGGCCCATGGTTGTGGCAACTACACAGCTCTTGATGTACTGACCCTTTGCTGCAGCGGGCTTAGCCTTGATAACTGCACCAACAAGAGTATTGAAGTTCTCGGTAAGCTTCTCAGTACCGAAGGATGCCTTACCAATAGGGCAGTGGATGATGTTGGTCTTGTCAAGACGGTACTCGATCTTACCTGCCTTAGCCTCGGTAACAGCACGAGCAACGTCGGGAGTAACAGTACCAGCCTTGGGGTTAGGCATAAGTCCCTTAGGACCAAGCACCTTACCAAGACGTCCGATAACGCCCATCATGTCGGGAGAAGCGATAACAACGTCGAACTCGAACCAGTTCTCAGTAGTAATCTTCTGTACGTAATCCTCAGCACCAACGTAGTCAGCACCTGCTGCAAGAGCAGCCTCTGCCTTGTCGCCGCGAGCGAAAACAAGAGTTCTTACGGTTTTACCGGTTCCGTTAGGAAGAACGATAGCACCTCTAACCTGCTGATCAGCATGACGAGAGTCAACACCCAAACGAAGGTGAACCTCAACGGTCTCATCAAACTTTGCCTTAGCAGTCTGACATACAAGAGCAACAGCCTCTTCTACATCATAAAGTCTGGACTTATCAATAAGCTCAGCACTAGCCTTATACTTTTTACCCATCTTAGCCATTTCTACAACTCCTCCTTACTCTTCAACAGTAACGCCCATACTACGTGCAGTACCTGCAACCATGCTCATAGCAGCCTCGATAGTAGCAGCATTGAGGTCGGGCATCTTTGTCTCAGCGATTTTGCGAACCTGATCCTTAGTGAGAGTAGCAACCTTAGTCTTGTTAGGAGTAGCGGAAGCGGTCTCGATACCGGCAGCCTTCTTGATAAGAACTGCTGCGGGGGGAGTCTTAGTAATGAAAGTAAACGATCTGTCAGCGTAAACGGTGATGATTACGGGGATAATAAGACCGATATCGTTCTTAGTTCTCTCGTTGAACTCCTTAGTGAAGTTAGGGATAGAAACACCGTACTGACCGAGTGCAGGACCTACGGGAGGCTGGGGAGTAGCCTTGCCGGCAGGGAGCTGCAGCTTAATATAACCTTGAATCTTCTTTGCCATAATATTTACACCTCCAAATGTGGTTTTAAACGGAAGAATTTAAAAGAATTTTTCTTCCTCCCACGATCTTCTCATAAAGAGAAGGGCACAGAGTGAATGTATTTACTCTGCTAAATTGACATCCTTGGTCTCAACCATGATAGGAATGTCACGCTTTCCGGTATTAGCGAGAATAACGAGCGACTTCTTGTCATCGCTGATCTCCTGAAGGACACCCTCGTATCCCTCGAATATTCCGGATACAACTTTAACCTTATCGCCGAGCTTAAACTTGAACTCAACCTTAACGGTCTCAACTTGTGCAAATTCAACCTCTTCATCGGTAAGTGGAGTAGGCTCTGATCCGGGACCTACAAAACCGGTGACTCCCGTGATGTTTCTGACAACGTGCCAGCTCTCATCGGTCATAGTCATTTTTACGAGAACGTAGCCGGGGAAGACCTTGTTTTCAACAATCTTCTCCTCACCCTTGTCGTTGATTACGACTTCGGTGGTGACAGGAACCTGAACGTCATAAATTAAATGACCGAGGCCTCTGTTTTCAACTATTTTCTCAATGCTAAGCTTGACTTTGTTTTCGTAACCTGTATAAGTATGAGCAACATACCACCTGGGACCAAGGTTTTTTTCATCAATATTACTCATTTTAAACGCCTCTTAGCCTATAAGACCTGCGAGCCTACCAAGGGCCCAAGAAGCTCCAAGATCAACGAGTGCAATCGCGACGGCAACAGCCAATACTGTTACAAGGACAAGCTTTGTGCTCTTTGCAAGCTCGGTTTTGGGAGTCCAAACAACCTTTTTAAGCTCACCGATTGTGTCGGTGGTAAACTTGCAAATTCTTTTCCAAATTCTTACAAACACATTCTTTTTCTTCATAATCGTTATCCTCTCGAATTACTTGCTTTCCTTATGCAATGTGTGTTTGCGACAGAAACGGCAGTACTTCTTCATTTCAAGTCTGTCCGGATCGTTCTTCTTGTTCTTTTCAGTGTCATAATTTCTCTGCTTGCACTCAGAGCAAACTAACGTAATCTTGACTCTCATTTTTTTCGGCACCTCCTAATAGAAATTCGGGAAAACCCGTTAATACCTCCCTCAATAACGAGGGTAATGCTTTTTGTCCCAAAAAAAGCACACAAAAAAAGCCCTCGAAAGAGGTATGACAATTATAACACATACGCTCTCGTTTGTCAAGTATTTTATTAAATAAAATTAAAAATATTGAAATATTTATATATATATGTTATAATATAGGTGAAATTGGAGGTATTTACAATGCTATTGAAGATCTTGGACGGTAAGTCTTTCGGAATTGATATGAAATATGATGCTCTCTATGAGTACGGAGACGTGGAAATTTATAATTCCACATCTGCAGATGAGGTTGTAGAGAGAGTAGCGGATGCTGATGTAATTATTCTAAATAAAGTAAAGATAACGGATGAAGTTATTTCAAATGCCAAGAATCTAAAATTGGTTTGCGTTTTTGCTACGGGATTTGATAATATAGATCTTGTTTCTGCGAGAAAGAATGGGGTAGCAGTTTGCAACGTTCCTGCTTATTCCACTGCAAGTGTTGTTTTATATACGGTATCTACGGCACTCGCACTTATTTCACATCTTAAGGAATATAATAGGTATGTCGCAGACGGTTCGTACTCCGGGTCGGGAGTACCCAATCTTCTCGAGCCATTCTTCAATGAGGTTGAAGGGAAAACCTGGGGAATTATCGGTGCGGGAAATATAGGCTCATCTGTTGCCAGGGTAGCATCCTCTCTCGGTGCGAGAGTAATAGTAAATAAGAGAACTCCTACTCCTGATTTTGAATGTGTTGATGTCGAAACTTTATGTAGAGAAAGCGATATTATAAGCGTCCACTGTCCCTTGAATGATGCTACAAGGAACCTAATAGATAAAAAAATGATCTCTATTATGAAGCCCGGTGTCATCCTTGTTAATGAAGCCAGAGGAGCTGTGCTTAACGAGAAGGATGTGCGGGATGCGGTTATAGAAGGACGTATAGCAGGCTTCGGCTGTGACGTTTATTCTGTTGAGCCCTTCTCGGAGGAGCATCCGTATAACGATATAAAGATGCTCGATAACGTAATACTTACCCCTCACTGTGCTTGGGGTTCGGTTGAATCGAGAGCGAGATGCATGAATGTGGTTTCCAAGAATATCGCTGCGTTTTTAAGGGGCGAAAAACTAAACAGAGTTGATTAAAGAAAAGTGCTATTCCCATGCCAAAAATAGGGAATAGCACTCTTTTTATGCTCTGTCAATTGTGATTACGCAGTAGCAATGGGGGCACTCAGATTGTATCTCTGCCTCGATATTTCTCTTGATTACATCTGTTTTCTCGTTGTTTTCGAATGGAATAACCAGGTCGAATATGAGGTTGGTATGAGTGTTTCCGACCACTGTTCTGAAATCGTGAATATCGGCATCAGGATAGACTCTTTTTACCTTTTTCAGGGTAAACTCTCGTAATTTGTTTACCTCCTCATTGTCAGTAACAATCGGATCTAAATGTATAGTGCAGAGGATTCCGAGAGTATCGTTTATCTCTTTTTCAATAATATCAATTTCATCGTGAAGAATGAAGACGTCGGACGAGCCGTCAACCTCGGCGTGAAATGATGCAATGAAATGATGAGGGCCGTAGTTATGTACCATCATATCATGCACACCGAGAACAGTAGGATGCTTTGAGACCACCTTGTGTATTGAGTTAAGAACGTCATCAACAGGTGCCTCGCCAAGAAGTGAATTCTTAGTTTCGTTGAGTATCTTAATTCCTGCAAGAAGAATGATCATCGATACGCAAATACCGATTATACCGTCGATGAAATACCAATCCGTGTAATAGATGATAATTGATGAGATAAGGACCGCAGTAGTTGAAATAGCATCGGTAAACGAGTCGGTCGCAGTAGCTTTTATCACGGTAGAATCTATTTTCTTTGCAATCTGCAGGTTGAATAGACCGAGAAGGAGTTTGATTACTATGGATATTGAAAGAATTATAATAGTGAGTAGGGAAATGTTGAGTGTTTCTTTTCCTTGATAGAGACTGGTGATAGATTCAGTAAAGAGCTCGAAGCCAACAACAAGGATCAGGAACGATACGATCATCGAGCAAATGTATTCCATTCTGGCATATCCAAACGGATGCTCTCTGTTAGCAGGCTTCGATGAAATCCTAAAGCTGAAGAACGTAACAACCGAAGACCCTGCGTCGGATAAATTGTTCAGTGCGTCTGCGATTATCGCAATTGAACCGGCAAGCAAACCTCCGATAAGCTTAATGAAAGTCAAAAGAATGTTTGCTAAAATGCCTACTATACTGGAGAAGGTTCCGCATTTCTTTCTTATTGAGGTTGGATCGGTGTCGTTTTTGCATAGAAATCCTTTAATTAAATAATCTATCATAAATTCTCCTTTACATCTTTACTTTTTTTAAGTTTGATGTTATAATTTATTTGCTAATAACACATGGGAGTGTAATATGCTTTTCAAAAAATATGTATTGCAAGGTACTTGCAAGAGAGATTTCAATACTGAGATCAAATATAATATTGCATCCGGTAAGGTGGAGGGGGCTGAGCTCGTCTCGCTTTCCTTGACTCTTACAGATGAAGAGAAAGAAAACTCGAGGCTTAAGACCTGCGTGACCAAAATCCTTTCCTCTATGAAAAAAGGTGCTACCGTTCAGTTTTTCGTAAAGGAGGATGCATTTGAAGCTCATTCTACCGAGGCTGATTATATTCTAAATAAATACTCGGAATTTATTTTGCCTGATGAAGGGCAGTTCCAATTTTACGTAAAGCTACCGTAAGTTAATTTTAAAGGACTGTTGCACAGCAACAGCCCTTTTGCTTTTAAGAAAAGATTAATTCTTAGACTCAAGATATCTGACAACGTCACCAACAGTCTTAAAGGTGTGAAGATCGTCATCACTGATTTCAACATTAAACTTTTCTTCGCATGTGTACACAAGGTCAGCAAGCTCAAGCGAGTTGATGCCAAGGTCAGCAGTAAGCTCAGCTTCCATTGTAATATCGTCAGCATTGATGCGAAGATCATCTACAAGAAACTGCTTAAAGTTCTCAAACATAGGTTTACTCCTTATTGGCGTTTGTTTGTATACGGTATTCCGCTTACTATGTAATAATACTACATCCGGTTAATTTTGTCAATAGTTTTTTTGAAATTAGGTTTTTGACAGGTTCAAAGATGCAGGGAAAATACAACAATTATTTACATTATTCTTTCAATCTTTATCCTTGACAATTCAATAAAAAAAGATTATAATATAATTACCAAAGGAGGTGTTATTATGGGCTATTGGTGGTTTTGGGTTTGTCTCGTTGTCTTGGCACTTGTTGTCGAGGTAGCATCCGAGGAGCTTATTTCCATCTGGTTTATCCCCGGTGCTCTTGTTGCTGTAATACTGGATTTCTGTGTTGTTAACCTTGCATGGCAGGTAATTGTATTCTTTGTTATTTCTATTCTCGGAATAGTTATCGGAAGACGCTACTTGTCTTCGCATAAATCTGATCCTACACTTAAAACTAATATTGATGCGATTATCGGTGAAAAATGCTTGGTTATTGAGAAAATCGATAATTTTGCAGGTTGCGGACAGGTCAAGGTTAAGGGTAACGTATGGTCTGCACGTGGTGTTTCCGACGATGATGAGTTCGCCCCGGGTGAAATACTCAGAATTGTTGCCATAGAGGGTGTTAAGTTGATTTGTAAGAAGGATTCTTAATTTTTTGGAGGTTCATATGAATAATTTTCTTTTAATGTCCACTCAGAACGGAATTCTTGCTGTTATTCTTGTGTTACTTGCACTTGTAGCAATTATTCTCATTTCTAACATCAAGATTGTATCACAGGCTAATGCTCAGGTTATTGAGCGTCTTGGAAGCTACAGAACAACATGGACTACCGGTCTTCACTTCAAGCTGCCTTTTATTGAGCAGGTTGCGAAGAAGCTTACATTAATGGAGCAGGTTGCTGATTTCCCACCCCAGCCTGTTATCACTAAGGATAACGTAAGAATGCAGATCGATACTGTCGTATTTTATCAGATTACCGACTGTAAGCTTTATACTTACGGTGTGACCAATCCCATTCTTGCTATCGAGAGCCTTACCGCTACAACTCTTCGTAATATCATAGGTGAGCTCGATCTTGACCAGACACTTACTTCCAGAGATATTATAAATACTAAGATGCGATCGATTCTTGACGAGGCTACCGATCCTTGGGGAATTAAGGTTAACCGTGTTGAGCTTAAGAATATCATTCCTCCGAGAGAGATTCAGGATGCCATGGAGAAGCAGATGAAGGCTGAGCGTGAGCGCCGTGAGCTTATTCTTAAGGCTGAGGGCGAGAAGAATTCTACCATTCTTGTTGCAGAGGGTAGAAAGCAGGAAATGATCCTTGCGGCTGAGGCAGAGAAGCAGTCTGCTATTCTCAGAGCTGAGGCTGCCAAGGAGGCAAAGATTCGTGAGGCTGAGGGTGAGGCTGAGGCTATTCTCAAGATTCAGGAGGCAACCGCACAGGGTATTAAGATGATCAATGATGTAGAACCTTCTCAGGCCGTTCTTTCGCTGAAGGGTATCGAGGCATTCGAGAAAGCTGCTGACGGCAAGGCTACCAAGATCATCATTCCTTCCGAGATTCAGAGTCTCGCAGGACTTGCAACGTCTCTTACCGAGATTTCGGCATCTTCTAAAGAAACCAAGTAATTTAATAAAAAACAGAGATCTGTTTCCGTAATTTCTCGGGAATTGATCTCTGTTTTATTATGATCGATCTTTTTTGAAAAAGTTTAAAATTACTATTGACAAAATTGAAATAGTCTGTTATAATATAAGGCGTCGCTGAAAGTTTGTGTGCCTTTAGCTCAGCTGGATAGAGCAACTGCCTTCTAAGCAGTAGGTCGGGGGTTCGAGTCCCTCAAGGCACGCCATTCATTCGGTGGAATTAGCTCAGTTGGTTAGAGCGCCAGGTTGTGGCCCTGGAGGTCGTGGGTTCGAATCCCATATTTCACCCCAGTTTAACCCCGTCGGATGACGGGGTTTTTTATTTTAATGTCGCCATTTCGCTTTTGTCGATAATTAACCTTCCATCTTTAACTGTTATTCGTGCATTAATTCCATCTTTTCCTTCGTTATTTAGCAAAAGATCGGTTATATCTCTTTCGATTCTCGTATGAATGTAACGTATTATTGGTCTTGCCCCTTGACCGCTGACGTAGGCGTTTTCACATATAAATGATGGGACGCATTCATCAATTGTGATTTTCGCATTCATTTTCTTTACTTGTTGAATTATTCTCTCCAGATGGTGTTGTGCGATTATAGATAAATCAGCCCGGGACAGAGGATTGAACTCAATTATCTCATCAATCCTGGATAGAAATTCGGATCTGAATTTCAACTTTAGTCTATCATATATCTGTCCTCGATTAACATTTCCGCTGCTTATAAATCCAAGATTCTTTTGTATACTATACCCATCCTTATCATTTGAAGTCATTATAATAATAGTATTTCTGAAATTGATCTGCTTACCGATAGAGTCTCGGATTGTCCCATAATCGAAAATCTGCAAGAATATATTTAATACCTCACTGTCAGCCTTTTCTATTTCATCAAGCAATATTAACGAGTAGGGATTCCTTCTTACCGCTTCGGTCAGATGTCCACCATCCTCCGAGCCAACGTATCCGGGAGGCGAGCCTATAAGCTTTGATACACTGTGCTTCTCTGAATACTCAGACATATCCAGCCTTATAAATGATGAGGAATTAACAAAAAGTAATTTTGCCAGTGAACAGGCAAGAGCTGTTTTTCCGACTCCGCTTTCTCCGACAAACATGAATATTCCTTTCGGTCTATCCCGGGGAATAAGTCCGATGTCATTCCGTTTTAGAGTGTTGATAAGGCTGAATACAGCGTTTTCTTGTCCAACTATTTCGGAATTCAAGGATTTGCTGATCGATACGTAATCTCTCGATGAATCGGTTGTATTTGCCTTTACTCCGTAGATTTCCGATATTATTTCATATACAGTATTCTCGTCAACAGTTGGATGATTGTATGACTTTTGTTCGTTGGGCTGTTGCTTGGTGCATTCAGCCTTGTAAATTTCCTCGAGCTCCTTATATTCAAACGCAAGCTCGAGGTTTCCTTCCTTTATTGCTTTCTCTTTCTCCTTGCTATACTGCCCGAGATTATCTTCGTGTTCTTTAGTATTTATATTGTTTTTGACTGTGACGTAGGCACATGCTTCATCTAGAAGATCGAGTGCCTTATCAGGCAAAAACCTATCCGACATATATTTCACCGAGAGCTCTATACATTTGTGTAGGGCATCATCTGTTATATTCACGTTATGGTGCTCCTCGTATCTTTCTCGGAGTCCTAGAAGCATCTCATACGTTGCCTTTTCGCTGGGCTCCTCGATTCGTATCGGTTGAAATCTTCTTTCGAGAGCGGGATCCTTTTCGATATACTTGTGGTACTCCTTGAATGTTGTTGCACCAATGAGCTGTATTTCACCGCGTGAGAGCTGTGGCTTCAAAATATTCGATGCATCTATCGCTCCCTCTGCTGCTCCTGCACCTACAATTGTATGAATCTCGTCAATGAACAAAATTGCATTTTTATTTTCGGAGACCTCTTTTATTATGTTTTTGATTCTTTCCTCGAAATCGCCTCTATATTTTGCACCCGCTACCATGGAGGTTAAATCTACCGAGATGATAATTTTGTTCTTTAATGTGTCAGGCACGTCTCCGCATGCAATTCTCGATGCCAGTCCCTCTACTATTGCCGTTTTTCCAACTCCCGCCTCACCTATCAGGCATGGGTTGTTTTTATTTTTACGTGATAATATGCGTATAATTCTGTCAATTTCAATGCTTCTACCGATAACAGGATCGAAGTTGCCACGGGAGGCAAGCTCGGTCATATTAATTCCGTATTGATTAAGGATTGCCGCCTGAGAGTCATTCTTTGTTTTTGCTGTTTTTTTCTCTTTGGATTTTAAAAAGGCAGTGAGCTCGTTCTTTATCTCAGGTATGTCTCCGCCCATCATGCGTATCAGCTTTATGCCGACAGAGCCTTTTTCATCAATAAGGGCTAGAAGTATGTGGTCTGTGCCTATTATCCCGTTATCATATTTTATCGCATTGGTATAAGAGGCCTCTAAGATTATCTTACCTCTCGGTGTTATATTCTTCACGGTAAGCGTTGTTGGTGTTCCGGTCCCCGAATACTCCTTTATCACGTTTTCGAGCCTCTCATAGGAGATATTGTGCTTTGATAGGATGTATGATGAGCAGGAATCCTTATCTGCAAGCAATGCCAGAAGCATATGCTCGGTTCCTATATAGGTGTGGCCCATCTTTTCTGCAATACTAACGGATGTATTCAGTGCTTTTTCTGCCTTTTCGGTAAAACGTTTGCCCATTATCTTCACCTTACGTGGTTTTTAATATATTATTGACGGATTATCCTTCTTTAAGCCGTATCAAGCGATAAATAAAAAGCTCGTCGATTTCATCTTTCGTATCACTGAGAATTATACTTCCTATAAATTTCGTAGCACGATCGGTATCGTCACCAAAATATTTTCCTCTAGGCTTATTAAGATCAAAGCCGTATTTTGTTATTACCTCTGAAATGAGAGTGTTGATAAAGAGAACGTCATTGCCCATATCCCCGCGTGAGTAGGGAAAACGGCTAAGAAAGGGAAGATTCTTTTTTACTGTACTCGATATAGTATTTTTCTTATCCCTCTCGACTAATGAAATGTAGGTATCGTAATTTACCGAACCGCTTTCGTTAATAGAATTGGTTCTCTGATATAATGTAACTGCTTCCTTTAGCTTTTTGTCATATATCCCCGTTTCATTTAATCCAAGTAACCTTTGTATAGCCTTAATTGCAGAAGCTTTATCGCTGATCTGATACATTGATGCTTAACCTCCGATTTCATAACCCGGAAATTGATCTTCTCTCACGGTATTCCCGACAAACAGGTCGTCATACACATTGATGATTGCATTCCACGTCAATGCGTTGACTCGCTCGGGCGGACCGGGGATATTGAATATTCTTTTGAACTCGCTGACAGCCTTTGCAGTTCCTTCACCGTATACTCCGTCGGCCGTAAGCTTGGGGATACTCGGATATCTATTAGAAATATAGTTTAGGTACTGCTGGAGTGCTGCAACGTCATTACCCGAGACTCCTATTCGCAAAACACGTCCGGGATAGGGAAGAATCAACCCCTCCTCGTATTCATACGGAATAGTCCTCAGAATATCATAATATGTGTTCTCGATACTGTTCCATGTAATTTCATCAACTATGCCATTTGTAGGGAGCGAATATGCTATCTGATATGACGTTACTGCATCCTTTGTATTTGGACCGAATGATCCGTCTGCAGAAACAAAAGGAACGTTTGGAACAAAAAGAGAAATATACCCGAGATAATATTGAAGAGTAAATACTCCGTCACCCGAATCTTCCTCTCGGAGGACGCCGGGGTAAACCGTTTCAAGCTCGGATAGCTTTAGCCCCTCCGAATAGATGGAATACAGCTTTTTGACACTGTTGTAGATATATGTAATTCTGTTCCACGTAGCAGTTCCAACTATGCCGTCAGGGGTAAGGTCAAACACCTCTTGGAATTTCATAACTGCTTCCTTTGTAGATGTATCAAAGAATCCGTCGGCAGGAGAGATCTTTGGTATACCGGGAAAATTCGATGATATTCTGTTTAACCTCGTTTGAATCAGCTCAACGTTGGGGCCTGTATCCCCCTCTGAAAGTGGAAAACGCGGTGCATTAATGCTGATATTCTCCACAGGGACGTCAGTGACGATTTCGATATCGTTGCCGTAAAATCTTCTTAATATCTGCTCGTAATTAAGTCCTTGGTTAGCAAGCTCAACGGAGCCCCATTGAGTAAGACCGTCGCACGTGACCTCAACACCGTCACAGAAGGCCGCAAAGAGAGGCTCAACACTTCCTTTTCTTCTGATATAACTGTTGAATATCTCATCTACAAGCCTTGAGACGTTTTCATAAATATCTCTTTGATATACGTAGGTTTGATCAAATGCAGGCGAGGAGGTAATATCAAAGCTTTTTCCCGTATTACGGTAAAAGCCGGTGTATACTCTGTTTAATGCCACCGATATCTGAGCGAGGATATTTGCCTTGATGGCTTCCTCGGGCCACGTAGGGTATATCTCACTGGAGGCTACGTTTTTTATGTAATTCTGAAAGGGAACACTGACGTTCATTGCATCACTGTCAGGTGCTCCTAAGTGAACTACTATCGTTTCGGGAATTGTTGGTAGTACGGGCATGTAGAACCTCCTTCATTGTAATGATTCGTTTTCTGTAATGATAGCGTTAGAGTTTCCCCTCGGATTAATAGATCCGTCGGATGGGATCATGTTAATAGGTAATACTGCGTCACGCTCGGCGAAAATTGCAACGTTCCTTATTGTCTTACTTTGATAACCGTCCTTTGTGACGGTAATATCATAAGTTGAGTACGGCAGTTCCTTTGGGGACGGACTTAAAGAATAGCTTATTGAAGGAGTCGGAAGAGGAATACGCGGTGTAACTCCGTCGATATCTGTAATTACACTGTAAAACACGTCCCTGGATACGTCATCTGTTCCTTCTATAATTATGTTTACCCCTTCAATGGGGATTGCCTCAGATGCCGCATATGTCCTTATCGATAATATGCCGCTTGATTTTTCCATAAACACCTCCATATTTTGTATGCTATTTAAATAATATTCGTTTATGTCCGTTTTTGCTAAGAAATTTTACAATCTTTATGACCTTATATCTTGACATTTGACACAACATATTATATAATTACAGATATAATAAAAATGAGTGGGGTGCTTTATGAAGGATAGCTTATACGGTGAACTCAGTGTTATTGGTATGCGTGGTTGTGAGGATTTCGCGAACCAGGTCGATTTTTATTTAAAGGAATGGCGTCGTCATGATACGGACGGTACGTTCCTTGTGGACACAACCTGTCCCAGATTTGGCAGCGGAGAAGGAAAGGGTACGATTCATCAATCCCTTCGCGGTAATGACGTTTATATCATTGCCGATGTTTTCAATCACGGTGTAACTTATAATATGTATGGCAAGACCGTACCCATGAGTCCCGACGATCATTTCCAGGACATTAAGAGAATCATTGGTGCAATAGGCGGTAAGGCTCGTAGAATCAGCGTTATTATGCCTATGCTCTATGAGGGTAGACAGCATAAGAGATCGGGAAGAGAGTCGCTCGACTGTGCTTTAGCTCTTCAGGAGCTGGTAAATATGGGTGTCACCAACCTCGTTACCTTCGATGCACATGATCCCCGTGTGCAGAATTCTATTCCTCTTTCAGGCTTTGAGGACGTAAGATCTGCTTATCAGATGATCAAGGCTCTTCTTCGTGAATTCCCCGACATTGAGATCGATCCCGAGAATACAATGATTATTTCTCCCGATGAGGGCGGAATGACCAAGTGTATGTATTATTCCTCGGTTATGGGAATTGACCTCGGTATGTTCTATAAGCGTCGTGATTATTCTGTAATCGTTAACGGCAAGAATCCCATCGTCGCTCACGAGTATCTTGGCCGTGACGTTAACGGCAAGGACGTTATCATCGTTGACGATATGATCTCTTCCGGTGATTCTGTTATAGATGTAGCACGTCAGCTCAAGGATAAGGGTGCAAACCGCATCTTCGTATTCGCTACCTTCGGTCTTTTCTGCAACGGCTTTGAGAATCTCGATGCAGCATACGAAGATGGCGTCATTACAAGAATTTTCACAACCAACCTTGTTTATAGAATGCCTGAGCTTCTTGAGAGAGAATGGTATTCTGAGGTTAATATGTGTAAATATGTTGCATACATAATAGACACTCTTAACCACGATCAGACCATCAGCCATCTTCTTGATCAGTCTAAGAAGATTCACAAGGTGCTTCATGCACATAAGCATAAGAATAATAAGGCTAAGAAGTGATAATATGCCGGGATCGGGGCTTCACGGCTTCGATCCCAATGTATTTTAATATGGAGTTTGTATAATTATATGAGAATAACGCTTGAATCTGATTATGCTCTCAGAATAATTACCGCTTTAGCAGAGGTTGATGACGTAGTTGATGCGAAGACCTTGTCCGAGCGAACCTATGTTACCTTGAGATTCACCTTGAAGATTCTTAACAAGCTTGTTCAGGGAGGGCTAATCAGCTCGTTTAAGGGAGTAAAGGGCGGATATAAATTAAAGCTTGATGCCGATTCAATTACCTTGAAATCTGTGATCGAGCTCATTGACGGGCCTATTGTTATTGCTCGGTGCCTCGAGCATAATGAGGGATGCACAATGATCTCTGATAAATCTGCCTGTATTTATCACCATATTTTTGATAGTATCAGTATGGATGTAGCGAGAAAACTTAGCAATATTACGATCAAGGATATTCTCAATAGAGAATTTACTTTAGCATAAAGAGGATAGTTATGGATAATATTATTTCATTTCCCGGTCTTGGCATTGATAAAATCGAGCTGAGCGAGACCGTTGGTAATACTCCGATTGCCTGGTACGGTTTGATTATTACTGTCGGAATGATCCTTTGCGTACTTTACGTCATATGGAGAGCGGGACAGATCGGTATTAAATCTGAGATTATTATTGATTATGCAATCTTTGTTATTCCGCTCGGTATCATCGGTGCGAGACTCTATTATGTATTAATGGAGCTCGATCAGTTTAATTCATTAGGTGAAATGTTAGATATTCGCGGCGGCGGATTAGCGATATATGGCGGTATAATTGCAGGTGCTATAACCGTTCTTGTAGTTTCGCTTGTAAAGAAGATATCCTTCCCGGCATTCGGCGATTGCGTTGTTCCCGGACTTATTCTCGCTCAGTCAATTGGAAGATGGGGTAACTTTGTTAATGCCGAGGCATACGGCAGCTTAACTAAGCTTCCGTGGCGTATGTGCGGTGAGGAGATCGCTTTCGAGATGTCTTTGAAGGATATGGCCGATTCTGCTCAGTATGATAGCATTATTGAGGGAACGTTGGGTGTCCATCCTACTTTCCTTTATGAGTCGCTTTGGAATCTTGTAGGTTTTGTTGTTATTAATCTTCTTTTCAAGAAGAAAAAATATGACGGACAGATCATCCTTCTTATTTTCGGTTGGTACGGACTTGGAAGAATGTGGATCGAGGGACTCAGAACAGATAGCCTTTATCTCTTCGGAACGGGTATAAGGGTATCCCAGCTTCTTGCATTCTGTATTTTTGTTGCTTGTACGGCTTTGCTTATTTATTTCGCAAAAAAGCCCCCGAAAAAGGAAAAATTCGTTTATAATTCTGAAAAAAAGGACTAAATTCAATGGCACAGATAATCGACGGTAAGCTTGTATCGGCTCATATTAGAGAAGAAATTAAAAAGGATGTAGAGTCTATAAAATCGCAGTCGGGAATTACTCCCGGTCTTGCAGTTATACTTGTTGGTGAGGATCCTGCATCCCAGGTTTACGTTAGAAATAAGCATAAGGCATGTGCTGATGTAGGGATTAACTCCGTACAAATTTATATGCCTGCTGAAACAACAGAGGATGAGCTTCTTTCTAAAATCGGGGAATTAAACGCCGATAGCTCTGTTCACGGTATATTGGTTCAGCTTCCGCTTCCCAAGCATATAAATGAAGAGAAGATCATTCTCGCAATATCCCCCGAAAAGGACGTCGACGCTTTCCATCCCGTAAACGTTGGCCGTATTATGACGGGAAAATATTCATATTTACCTTGTACTCCTGCAGGCGTAATGACTCTTCTTGATTATTACAAGATCGATATATCCGGAAAAAACTGTGTAATAATTGGACGCAGTAATATTGTAGGCAAGCCTATGGCTCTCCTTCTTCTTGAGAAGAACGGTACACCTACCATCTGCCATTCGAGAACGCAGAATCTTAAAGAAATTACAAAAGATGCTGATATACTTGTGGTTGCGATCGGTAAAGCTAATTTTATTAAGGGCGATGATATCAAGGAGGGTGCTGTTGTTATTGATGTCGGAATAAACAGACTTCCCGATGGCAAGCTGTGCGGTGACGTTGAATTTGATACAGCTGCTCAGCGTGCGTCGTATATCACTCCCGTACCCGGCGGAGTAGGTCCTATGACTATTACAACGCTACTTAGAAATACGGTTACTGCAGCTTCTGTTTTGTCTAAATAATTTTAGAAATAATGGAAAAAAGGTATTGACAAATCAATATTTGTAATGTATAATTATCTAGTAATAAATTATTTATCTCTTTGCAGAGCGAAGGGAGGGGAATGTAGATGGCTGAAATTAAGGTAAAAGAGAATGAAACTCTCGATAGTGCACTTCGTCGTTTCAAGAGACAGTGCCAGAAGTCCGGTGTTCTTACCGAGCTTCGTAAGAGAGAGCATTACGAGAAGCCCAGCGTAAAGCGTAAGAAGAAGTCTGAGGCTGCTAGAAAGCGTAAGTATAAGTAATTCAGATGACGCACTCATGTTGAGTGCGTCATTTTTCTATTATTTTCATTGTGTATATTGATTGATCTGTGATAAAATATAACCGAAGAGAGGTTATATATGAGAAGGATAAAAGTAATAATTAGCTTAATACTGATTTTTTCATTAATTGCGACACTTAATGTGCACGCTGAGGATATAGATTACAATTGGTACATTAAAAAGCGAGGAAACTGTACACCGGGTTTTTCCGACAAAACGGATTTGGTTCGTGAAGAGGGCGGTTATTATATTGATCAAAGGGCAGCGGATAACGGTGAAAAGATCATATATCTTACCTTTGATGCAGGTTATGATAACGGTAACGTAAAAAGAACCCTTGAAATTCTTGAGGAAGAAAATGTTAAAGCAGCTTTCTTCATTCTAAACAATATTTTATACAAGAACCCCGAGACAGTAGTAAAAATGTTCGAGAATGGTCATCTTGTATGTAATCATACGAAAAATCACAAAAACATGTCCACTCTTACCGATGTAGAGATGAAGGATAATTTAAAATTTCTCGAGGATTTGTGTAAGGAAAGGACGGGATTTGAAATGACAAAATATTTCCGATTTCCGGAAGGCAAGTTTTCAGAGAGAACTCTCAAAAATGCAAATGCACTGGGCTATAAAACCTTTTTCTGGAGCTTGGCTTATGCAGATTGGGATAATAGTGTTAAGGTTTCAGAGGATAAGGCCGTGTCTAATTTGATAAATAATACTCATCCGGGTGCTATTATCTTGCTTCATCCGACGTCCGATATTAATGTACGTATATTAAAAAAGCTTATATGCGAATGGAGAAGGTTAGGCTACTCCTTTGGTACCTTAGATAGCTTGGTAGACAGAAATAAATAAAAGAGAGGCTCCTCTATTGGAGCCTCTTAATGCTGTTGGAAGCAGTTAATTAATATTATTTCTCTTTTTGATTTCCTCGAGTCTTTCTCTCTCGGTTACGTCATCACGCATGATGATCTCTTCATCCTCTTTCTTCAGCTGCTCTACGTTTTCATTTACGTAAGGATCGATCATTACAACCTTGATCTTGTAGTAGGCTGCGAAGACCTTCATATATGCCATGATTGAAATAAGTATCAAAAGCGGAAGTCCTACTGCCAAGGGAAGAAGAACACCCTTAAGAGAGAGTACGAAGATAAGCTCAAGAACTATTACGATAATTATTCCGAGTAATGCTGCAAGGTTTCTCTTGATACCCAGAAGCGAGAAAATAAGAGAGTTCTTAAGAATCTTAAATATACTGAGCTTAAACGTTACCATCTGTACGTAGATGTAATATCTCATAAAGAAATATATGAGAAGTATTACAACGTTCGACCAAAGCATGGTACTTGTGAAGAGTGTGTTCTGTCCGGTACTAAAGAACATTTTCTGGATGTTATTTAAAAGCAGACCGATAATTCCAAGGTCTAACATTCCGAAAGGAAGTGCCTGCTTCCAGTTTCTTTTGATAGCATACCAGAAGTCTCCCCAGACAAATACGGGCTCACCCTTTGCTATATTTCTGAAGATATAAGCTGTACCAACGTTCACTAAGCCAAAGGTAAAGAGCGAGAGTGCACTTATTCCGTAGAATACATAAGTGAGTGTCGTAGGAGCGTAATTCTGTCTCATTAAGCCCTCAAGAGCATAGAGAGTCATATCATACGAGCCTACGTCGCCGCTTGTAAAGATATGGGCTATATTCTGATACAGATCCTGGAAGGGAAGGAAACTCTCAATTTTTGTATAACCCGGTATGGTCGCTATTAAGAAGAGAAGCGGGAAGTTACCCAAAACAAAGAATATGTTGCAATAAAGAAGCTTATTGAAATTATTCTTAAGAGTAACAAAGAATCTCTTGAATCCCCAGCCTAGATCTGCCGACGACTTACCGATACCCTTTCCGTCTCTTGCTATATCAAATAAACGCAACCTTTTATTTTTGCTTTTATCCTTCAATTTAACACCTCAAAAGTTTGATATAGATATAATAACATAAATAAATAATAAAAACAAGTTTTTTAAATAAATTTAATAAAAAAGTTGCATAGCACAATCAATAATGCTATAATAAAGCAGTTAATACAGAAAAGGAATCGGTTATGACACGCAAGGATATGAGAATTTTTAAAAATATACCCACCCTACGTACAGATCGCCTTACGTTAAGAAGGATAATGCCATCCGATTTAGATGATGTTTATGAATATGCATCTGACCGTGAGGTTTCACGTTATCTTTTGTGGTCTCCACACCGTGATTCTTTATATACTCGGGATTATCTTCTTAATCTGCAGATTTTGTATTCAAAGGGTCGCTTTTATGACTGGGGTATAATATACAATGGTAAAATGATAGGAACCGTTGGCTTCTCATCAATCGATCTGAATAATAATTCAGCTGAGGTCGGATATGTTCTCAATAGAAAGTACTGGCATTTTGGAATAGCCTCTGAGGCTGTTAAGCGTATATTGGATTTCGGGTTTAATACTCTTGAATTAGACAGCATCAGTGCAAAATATATGGTAAGCAATACATCAAGCAAGGATCTGGCTTTACGTGTCGGAATGACCGAGGACAGTGAATATAGTGAATTCATACACTGTAAGGGAAACCTTGTTGAAGTTCATCTCTCGAGAATAATAAAGGAAAGCTTTTTAAATGACTAAAGAGTAACTTTTAACTTATTGTTTCTTACATAACATAACTCCTATGGAAAATGAATATTATATATCAACAATAGGAGGTTATTATGAAGAAAATAATATCATTACTGCTAATTTTAGCAATAGTAAGTGCGAGTCTTATTACGTCGTTTGCATCCGATATGACTGATGTTGATTCGGACGCATCCGACTACCTTACGTCAAGCTTTGATGCGGATAGTATTTCAGCAAAATCAGCTGTTTTAATCGAAGCAAATACAGGAGAAATACTCTTCGAAAAGAACTCGGAGGAAGCATTACCCCCTGCGTCTGTTACAAAGGTTATGACTCTTTTATTGGTCTGTGAGGCTCTTGAAAACGGACAGTATAAGCTCACAGATAAGGTCTCTGTCAGCTCAAACGCCGCTTCTATGGGAGGAAGCCAGGTATTCCTCGAGGAGGGCGAGGAGTTCACGGTTGAAGAGCTGTTGAAATGTACTGTTATAGCCAGTGCGAATGATGCAGCGGTAGCTCTTGCCGAATTTACGTGCGGAAGCGAGAGTGCGTTTGTTGATCGGATGAACAAGCGTGCAAGTGAGCTTGGCCTTAAAAATACACATTTTGAAAATACAACCGGACTTGATGATGACGTATCGGGTCATCTTACCTGTGCCTATGATATCGCCATTATGTCGAAGGAGCTGTTGGGACACGACGTTATACTTAAATACAGTGGAATATGGCAGGATACTATCAGAGACGGAGAATTCACCCTTACCAATACAAATAGACTGGTTCGTTTCTATCAGGGCTGTACGGGCCTGAAAACGGGTTATACCGATAAAGCGGGATATTGCATAAGTGCGACTGCAGAGAGAAACGGTATGCACCTCATAGCTGTGATTATGGGATCTGAAAGTAGAGATGAAAGAAATAACGCCGCAAGGATGCTATTTGATTTCGGATTTGCAAGCTATGCACTTTATTTGGATGATGAATCATTTCTTGAGGATATCAACGTTTTGCGATCCGATATAACGACAGCTCAACTATACTCGAAAAAATTCATTTTCCTATGCGATAAACAGCTTCAAGGCAAAATTGAAAAAAGATATATTATCCCCGATAATCTTGTTGCTCCCATAAGCGAAGGGCAGGTCATAGGAAAGGTAAAATATTACATAAATGACAGTGAAATAGGTGAATCGGACATTTACGTTAAGGATTCGGTAAAGTCTATTGGTGCTTTTCGGCTATTCTGGAAAATTCTTATTAAACCTTTCACATAAAAATCTAAAATATCTTAAGAAATACTTGCAAATATTTCGAGTTTCGTGTATAATATATTACAAAAAACTCGGAGGTTTTATGATGATAAATGTAAACACAAAATTCCTCACCGATGAAGTAACAGAGGCCGAAATAAAGTCTATTCAGGGTGAGTGCGACGTAGCTTTTAATAAGGTAATCAATGCAAACGGTGCCGGTAACGATTTCCTCGGATGGTCTACCTTGCCTTGTGATTATGATAAGGAAGAGTTTGAGCGTATAAAGGTCGCGGCAGAGAAGATCAAAAAGTCGTGCGATATACTTGTTGTAATCGGTATAGGCGGTTCGTATCTCGGTGCACGTGCGGCAATTGAGTTTGTTAAGAGCCCTCTTTACAATAATCTTAAGAAGGATACTCCTGACATTTACTTTGCAGGCAACAATATATCCACTACTGCTCTTAATGAGCTTCTCTCCATATGTGAAGGCAAGGATATAGCTGTAAACGTTATTTCCAAATCGGGCACCACTACCGAGCCCGCCATTGCTTTCAGAGTCTTCAAGGCTCTTCTTATTGATAAGTACGGTGTCGAGGGTGCTAAGGACCGTATCTTCGTAACCACAGACAAGTGCCGCGGTACTCTTAAAAAGTTCTCGGATGAGGCGGGTTACGAGACCTTTGTTGTTCCCGATAACGTAGGCGGTAGATATTCTGTCCTCACCGCAGTAGGCCTTCTTCCTATCGCTTGTGCGGGTATAGATATTGACGCTATGATGGCCGGTGCAGTAAAAGCAAAGGCTGATTTCTCGGATTCCTCTATTGATACCAACGCTGCTGTTAAGTATGCCGCTATCCGCAACATCCTTTTAAGAAAGGGAAAGAGCACTGAGATACTTGTGGGCTACGAGCCTTATCTCCTTATGCTTAACGAATGGTGGAAGCAGCTCTACGGTGAGAGCGAGGGTAAGGATAAGAAGGGTATTTTCCCGGCATCTGTTATTTTCTCCACAGACCTTCATTCTCTCGGACAGTACATACAGGACGGACAGAGAAACCTCTTCGAGACTGTAATCAACGTTATAGATCAGGGCTCCGAGTTTGTTATCCCCAACGATGAAGCTAACGTTGACGGACTTAACTTTATCTCGGGTAAAAAGCTTGATTACGTAAACAAGACAGCTATGCTCGCTACTCTTGTCGCTCATAATGACGGAGGCGTTCCCAACATTGTTCTCGAGATTCCCGACAAGACCGCATATTCCTTCGGATATCTTGTATATTTCTTTGAGCTTGCGTGTGCTGTATCCGGTTACATCCTCGATGTAAATCCCTTCGATCAGCCCGGAGTTGAGGCTTACAAAAAGAATATGTTCGCTCTTCTTGGCAAGCCCGGATATGAAGAAATGGGCGTTATGCTTAATAAAAGAATTAACGGAGACTAATTTAAATTATTAGTATTGTTAATTTTTTACAAATTTTGGATTTTATATAAAAATTATATAAAAGCTATTGCAATTTTATTTGAATTGTTGTAAAATATTATTAGAAGAGGCGGAAAGTCTCTGAAAGTCAGGAGGAAATTCAATGATTAAGCTTTTCATTGGTAGCAAAGGTTCAGGAAAAACAAAAACACTCATCGAGCTTACTAACTCTGCAGCAGAAACTTCTAACGGTGCTGTTGTATGTATAGAGAAGGGCGATAAGCTCAAGCATGAGATTACATATAAGGCTCGTCTTATTGATACAGATTATTATTCCGTATACGATTGCACAGCTTTTTACGGCTTCATAGCCGGTATTCTTGCATCAAATACTGATATCACCGATATCTTCGTTGATTCCGCTCTTAAGATCTGCGGAAATGACGTTCCCGAGTTTGAAAAGGTTCTTCCCAAGCTTGAGAATATCGCTAAGGACGTTAACCTTACGATGACTCTTTCCATCGCTGTTGAGGAGTGCCCCGACTCGATCAAGGCTTACGTTTAATCTATAAAGAGTGTACTTCACGGTGCACTCTTTTTAATATTCTTGCATATTCTGTTATCAAGACGGGGGCATACCTTGTCTTATGCAATATATTGCTGAAAATAGGAGAAGTTACAATGCAAGAAAATAGAAATAACTGTTCTTCGCCTTGTTCTGACGGCAGAGGAACGGTCGTCATTGACACCAGACGAGTTCTTGATAGCTGCAAGGATAGAGACTGCTTCGAGGATACCCGTGTTTATCTGACAAATTACGGTCAGGAGATACTCGCAAATGCCGGTAACATAAGAACCAAGTCGGCTGAAATAGTATGTGCTTACGTAGGAGTCGATGAGGTCCCCTTCAACCAGGGCTTCTATAAGGTTACTGTCAGATACTACATTCTTATTGAGATTGAGGCTTGCGTAGGTCTTGGTAAGAGCCAGTGCATAAAGGGAATAGCCGCTATTGAAAAGGATGTTGTTCTTTACGGAGGCGAAGGAAACGTTACCTCTTTCGCATCCAGTCCCACAAACGGTTATTGCAGTGTATGTACGCACTCTAATGCGAGCACAAATGCTCCGATCGCTGTTGTAGAGACGGTTGAACCTGTCGTTCTTGGTACAAAGGTAAAGGAATGTGCATGTGGCTGTGAGTGCGACTGTGACTGCGGAGAGATACCTTCGGACGTCCTCTCGTTTCTTGATGGAGAAATCTGTAACACGTCTGATTATCCCAAGCTCTTCGTCTCTATCGGATTATTCTCGGTAGTTCGTATTGAGAGACCTGCACAGCTTCTTGTTCAGGCAACAGATTACAGTGTTCCCGATAAAGAATGCTATGCAGCCACAAACAACGAAAGTCCTTGCGATCTCTTCAGAACGATTGCTTTCCCCACATCCAGGTTTAAAACCACCTGTGCAACACGTGACGTAGATACACAGCCTCACAAGGGCGGATGCGGTTGTTCTAAGTAAGCCGGGAATATAAAACGAAAAACTCTGTCTTTTGGCAGAGTTTTTTTAAATAAATTGATAAAACTACTTGACTTTTAAAATATCTTCTGTTATAATAAATGAGTCCGTGGAGAGATGGCCGAGTTGGTCTAAGGCGCACGACTGGAAATCGTGTAAACCCTAATACGGTTTCAAGGGTTCGAATCCCTTTCTCTCCGCCATAAATTAAGCATCCTCATTCGAGGGTGCTTAATTTATTTTATGGCGAAGAGAAGTGTGATTTTAACCCTGCGACGCACGTCGCTGGGTTCGCATACCCCGAGCGAAGATCGAAAAGCTTGCTTTTCAGGCGTAGCGAGTGGGTATCTTCACAAAGTGAATATCCCAAATTAAGTAAAAGCATCCTCATTCGAGGGTGCTTAATTTATTTTATGCCGGAGAGAAGTGTGATTTTAACCCTGCGACGCACGTCGCAGGGTTCGCATACCCCGAGCGAAGATCGAAAAG
>JAZQYD010000022.1:0-4339 GCA_045633405.1 Eubacteriales bacterium
CCGAGTGCTCTCTTTTATTGGTGCCGCCTTATACCGTACGCCAATACGGAGGTTATTGTGGCTCGTCTCCGAGTGGCATCGGAGCAACCTTGCTTTTTATGAAAGGAGGTTGATATGTCAAGATGCACATCATTCGAAGAAGAAACAGTCATCTTCGTTGGAAGCAGAGGCGAGGATCGAACTCGCGACCTCTTGGTTATGAGCCAAGCGAGCTAACCGTCTGCTCTACCCTGCTGTATCAGTCTGTATGCTTTCTTCCATATTTCTCCTTACAAGCTATCTCGGCAACCGAAGCAAGGTAACAAGTGAAGCAAAGAAAGCCATGTCCCGCTGTGCTATCCTCATTATGTGTCTTTTGGGAATAGCGACCTACGGAGGCAATTTCTTTCTCCTCTTAGCGGCTGAAAAGGTACCGGCGTCGGTGCAATTTCCTCTCGTGTCGGGCGGAGTTATTGCTCTGTCAGCGGCGGTATCTGCCCTTTTCTTTAGGGAGAAGATTTCAAGAACCGAGTGGTGCTCGGTCATCGGGGCATTCGCCTCGACGTTCTTGTTTGCGTTCTGAATAAGCATATGGAGATGCGGCTATGATGGTCGCATCTCTTTTTTTGCGTGCACGCTTTAGCGCAATAAATTGACATTTGATATAAATATACGCTATAATAGACGTAATTAGCTTTCACCACCAACAATCGGAGGGATAATATGAAATCGAAGCTCAGAATAATTATTGGAGCATTTCTCCTTTTAATACTTACACTACTCACTGCATGCGGCGATGATAGCTCGCAGGAGCCGAAGGGTGAGCACACACACGCCTTCGGTGAATGGGTCATAAAAAGCGACTCTACGTGCAGTGCTGAGGGCGAGATGATAAGAACGTGCGAGTGCGGCGAGATCGCGAGCACGCCCATCTCCAAAAAAGAGCATACCATAGTAGCCGAGCATCCCATACTCCCCACCTGCGGAACTGTCGGATACACGGAGAGAATATATTGCTCCGCTTGCGGCGAAACGTTAAAGGCTGCAGAGGTCATCCCCGCTATGGGACACGTCACAACTAAGCTCGAGAGGATCGATCCCACCTGTACGACCTCCGGATATACCGAGGGAGTTATGTGCTCGGCGTGCGATACCGTGCTGACTCCCAGAACCGAGATCAAGGCGCACGGACATAGCTATGACACCGAAAACATCGTATGGACTTGGACGGACGATGAGACCTCGTCGGCGAAGATCTTCTGTATCTACGGCTGCTCACATTCGGTAGAGATCAACGCGACGGTCTCGAGAGAGACGACCTTCGAGCACGGATGCGAGGAGGACGGTGTCCTCGAGCTGACTGCAACGGTCATATTCTCCGAGAATAGCTACTCCGACGTCATAACAAAACCGATTCCCGCGAAGGGTCATAATAACGTGATACTCCCTGCCGTCGAGGCTACCTGCCTCGCTCCCGGAAAGACCGAGGGTGAGTGGTGTCCCGACTGTCAGCGGGTATTCAAGGCACAGACGGAAATCGAGCAAAAGAAGCACACCGAGCTCCTCATCCCCGCAGTTACACCTACCTGTCAAAATTCGGGAAGCACCGAGGGCATACAGTGCACCGTATGCAAGACCTATATTCTCGAGCCTACCTACCTCGCAAGGCTCGATCACTCTAACGTTACGACTACGGTAGCCCCCACCTGCACCGAGGGCGGATATACGGAGACCGAGTGTCTCATCTGTCATACCAAAACAAAATCCGACATCACCTCTCCCACGGGTCACACCGAACAGATCCTCGTAGGAAAGGGAGCGACCTGTACCGACAGCGGCCTTTCCGACGGAAGCTATTGTACCGTATGTAAGACCGTCTACCGCGAGCAGACTGTTATAGCACCCCTTGGACACAAGGAGGGAGTCATCCCCGCAGTCGAGGCTACCTGCCAGTCGACGGGACTCACAGAGGGTGTGATCTGCCTCGTATGCGACAAAACTCTCGTCCCAAGAGAGACAACTCTTAAGACGGGTCATAGCTATAACGTAGAAGTAATCCTCCCCACCTGCACAGAGGGAGGTTATACGATAAACACCTGCTCGCACTGTGAGGATAGCTACAATGACGCCTACACCGCGGCTAAGGGTCACACCGTAGTGACTCTCGTAGAGAAAGCGCCCACCTGTATCTCTACCGGAGCTACCGAGGGCTCATACTGCTCGGAATGCGGTCAAGTATTCGTCGAACAGACTGAGATAGCGAAGATCGACCATACCCCCGTCCCCCTCGCTGCTCTCGCTCCTACTTGTGACAGCACGGGTCTTACCGAAGGTAAGGAGTGCTCGTACTGTAAATCCGTTCTGACTGTGCAACAGACCATACCCGCGAAGGGACACAGATACACTGAAAAAACGACCGCACCCACCTGCACCGAGCACGGTTATACCGAGAGCACGTGCGAGGATTGCGGCAATTACGTAAAGACCTTGACCGTTGAGCCTCTCGGTCACACTGTCACGGTGACTAAGGGCTATGCGGCTACCTGCAAGACTACCGGTCTTACCGACGGAGAGAGATGCTCTGTCTGTCTATCCGAGCTTGTTGCACAGACCGTAACGCCTATCTTACCTCATAGCTACGAGGACACTGTGGTGTCCCCGACCTGCACCGAGCGCGGTTATACGGTACATACCTGTAAGGTTTGCGGCGAGGGATATACCGACGCCTACGTGTCTCCCAAGGGTCACAGCGTGACCGTAATATCGGCGGTAGCACCGACCTGCCTGGCATCGGGTCTCACTGAGGGCTCGTATTGCTCGGGCTGCGGAGAGGTTTACGCTACCCAGACGGTCATCGCACCTAAGGGTCACAGCGAAAAGGTTATCCCTGAGGTGAAGTCTACCTGCACCTCTACCGGATATACCGAGTACATAGTATGCCCCGATTGCTCCTTTGTGATAAAGGAAAGGACGGTCACCCCGAAGCTCGATCATAACTATATCCCCAGCACGGTTGCGTCCACCTGCACCGAGTCGGGATACACTCTCTATACCTGCTCGGGCTGTCTTGACAGCTATATTGATGCTCTCACGGCATCACAGGGTCACACCTACACTCCGTGGAGTGTCGACGAGAACGGCAGGACGGTCAGCATCTGTCAGGGATGCGACCATACGAAGGAGGCCGTCTCGATAGATGCAGTATATAATTATAACGGCGGTTTGATCTTCACGGGCACGAGGGTATACAAGCGTTATCTGACCGTAACCGTTACTCTTTCTGACGGCACACGTGCAGTAACGTCGGATTATACTCTTACAAACGATCTTCTTACACTCAGCGGTACAAACGTTGTAACCGTTACATTAGGCTCACTCGAGACTATCGTGACGGTTGAGGCTATATATGAAAACATCCCCGGCACAACTCCCGAGACCTCCTTTACGTACACTGTAAAGGATAACAAGATAACTATCACGGGCTTCCAGGGTCCCGAAACCTACGTTGTTGTGCCTGCACATATTGACGGCATACCCGTTACAGCCATCAACAGAGGCGTGTTCAAAAATAACTCAACCGTAGTTTATCTTACCATTCCCGGAAGCATTACTACCGTAAGCAACGATCTCTGCTACGGAGCATCCTCGCTCGAGGAGGTAAGGATAGCGGACGGAGTTAAGATCATTGGCTCGCAGGCCTTTACAAACTGTTCGAAATTACGCAAGGTATCTCTCGGGAACTCTGTCAGCGAGATAGGATACAAGGCCTTCTTCGGTTGTGTAAGCCTGAAGGCGATAGATCTCCCCGAGGGTCTTCACACAATCGGGCAGGAAGCATTCTATGAGTGCACCTCGCTCGAGTCCGTCACTACCCCCTCTACGCTTACCTTGATCGGCACCTCTGCCTTTAAGAATTGCTATGCTCTGTCCTCCGTTACCTTGAACGAGGGATTGAAGACGATCAACCACTCTGCCTTTTGGAGCTCCGCTGTTGTCGAGATAGTGATTCCCGACAGCGTAACGACACTCGGCGATAACTCGAATAACGGTGTCTTTGAGGGATGCTCCAAGCTTGAGAGCGTGGTTATAGGAGACGGAATCCAGACGATCACAAACGATACCTTCCGCAATTGTACCAATCTCAAGAGTGTCATTATAGGCGACGGAGTTAAGTATATAAACAACTCCGCCTTTGAGTACTGCACTAACCTAAGCTCACTCACCCTTGGCTCGGGACTCATAGGAATCGGATACAGATCCTTCTTTAGCTGTACCGCACTCAAGAGCATATATCTGCCCGAGGGTACCGTTACCCTCGAAAAGGAGGCGTTCGAGGGATGCTCGTCACTCGAAACAGTAT
>JAZQYD010000023.1:0-15401 GCA_045633405.1 Eubacteriales bacterium
TCCCTCCGGGAGGGAGCTGGCACCGTAGGTGACTGAAGGAGCACGCGTAAGTCGAAGTAAGCACAAGGTAAATCTGACGCAGGCTCCTTCCGTCACTCGCTATGCTCGCGACACCTCCCTCCCGCAGGGAGGCTCATTACCCTTCCGCTTCGCTATCTTACACCGCAGGTGACTGAGGGAGCACGCGTAAGTCAGAGTAAGCACAAAATTATTCATCCCGTAACCGCGGTCTTTTCCTTCTTATCAAGCTGGCTCGTCAGCCAGAAAAAGGCACTCTCCATATCCATCTCGTGGGTGCCGTCGAAGACGTCGAGGAAGATACGGCTCTCGGGGTATTTCTCGCACGCAAGGTTATAGAGGTCTACGCTCTGTCTGAAAGGCACCACCTTATCAAATTTACCGTGGAATATCTTCAGATTTCCGCGTGAGAGCTCATCAATATAGGATATCGGGGAGCGTTCCTTATACAGAGCAATACCGTCACCTACGGGAGGTGTGCCGAGGCAGGCCTCGATGTGGGTACGGTAACCGCTGTATTCGTGCCAGGCTATCATATCGGTGATCGGCACGAAGGCTCCGACCGCACGGAAAAGCTCGGGATTTCCGGCAAGAGTAAGGAGAGCCATATGACCGCCTCCGCTCGCACCGAGCATGAAGATATTTTTTCTGTCTACCCGATAGGTCACAGATACGTACTCAATCGCATCGAAGATATCACCTATCGCAAGTGGAGAACCGCACGCCTCACGGCAGTTCGGATTTGCGGGGGTGTTAGCCCCACGGAAGTCGGGCAGAAGCAGACTCCACCCATACCTCTCACAGTATGGGAGCATATTATCCACCTGATTATAGCGGTCATAGCTCCACGTATGAAGCCCGACCAGAAGGGGACGTCCCTCTCCCGCATAAAAGAAGAGCGATGGCTGATCAGTGCCGTCGAGCGTTGATTTTATATAGATTTCCTGCTGTTTCATATATTTTTACCTACTATTGTTTACATTTTAGACTTTTTTATCTTTTCTTCTGCCGAAGGCGAGCCCCAAGACTCCCTATATCTATACAGTGCTGCAGGGAGCGGAAAAATATAAGGCCGCACCTTGAAGGCTATGAGCAAGAGGTCCTACTCCATACACGAGGACGTAATACCCCCAAAAAAGACTCTCCTTAAGAAACAAGACTATATCCTCAAGAGTCATTCACCGAGTACCTTACGGATATGCTCTGCTACCTGACGGGCAAGGATGCGTGAGCCCTCCTCGTTATAGTGCACCCAGTCGGAGCGAAGCGAATCGTCAAAGCCGATAGTTGTCGAATAGAGATCGTTCACGGTGACACCGAGGGGCACAAGCACCTCCATAGCCTTCGCATTATACAGTTCGACGTCGGAGCTTCTCCTCATAAAGTCGGGGCTTCCCCACTCCTCCTTCACCGAGGTGGAGAGTGCGAAGATGACCTTCGCCCGTGGGAAGAGCATCCTTATTCTCTTATGAATCCTCACAAGCGTCTCACCGTAACAGTCGAGGTCGGAAAAGGGCTCGTCACCGAAGAGTCGCAGAACGTCCCAAAGACCGTTATTCCAGTGTACGGCGTCTATATCCTTCGGCACACCCGATGCCCATTCGTGCAGATAGCGGAGAGTGTACTGAGAGAATCGGCAGTTCTCGGAGGGCGAATAAATCTCGCACTCATCCAAAATATCCCTCACGTATCTCTCATAGCCGGGGCTGACAGTGCCCTCAACCTGTACCGTCGCACCGACTCTCGTCGAGTCTCCTATTAAAAACACCTTTTTCATATTTTTCATCCTTTTAAAAAGAGGAAAAGAGGCTCAAAGAGCCTCTTTCCGATTACGGGGAGTACCCGCAGATTATTTCTCGTTCTTGTATATTTCCTTGAAATACTTGTAGGTATCAACCTTTAATTCACCGCATGCGGCCTCGTCACAAGCGATAATTCCATCCTTGTGAAGCTGAAGTGCACTGATGGTCCAAGCGTGGTCGACTCCGCCCTCTACACAGTGACGAAGAGCACGTGCCTTGTTGTGTCCCGAGATAAGGAGAAGAACCTGCTTAGCATCGCAAACGGTGCCTACACCAACGGAAAGAGCGGTCTTCGGAACCTTGTTAACGTCACCGCCGAAGAAGCGGGAGTTAACGATAATGGTGTCCTCGGTGAGTGCTCTCACACCCGTTCTCGAGGTAAGAGAGGTGAAGGGCTCGTTGAATGCGATGTGTCCGTCAACACCGCTGCCGCCAAGGAAGAGATCGATACCGCCGTAGGATGCGATCTTATCCTCGTATCTCTGACACTCCGCCTCGAGGTCCTCTGCCATACCGTTAAGAATGTTAACGTTCTCTGCGGGGATATCTATATGGTTAAAGAAGTTATCGTGCATGAAGTACCAGTAGCTCTGATCGTGCTCACGGGGAAGACCTACGTACTCGTCCATATTGAAGGTAACAACGTTCTTAAAGGAAACCTTGCCCGCCTTGTTCATCTCAGCGAGTCTCTTGTATACTCCGAGAGGAGAAGAGCCGGTGGGAAGACCGAGAACGAAGGGACGGTTCTCCTTATGATTATTTATAGCAGCTGCAATATGTGCCGCCGCCCAGTCGCTCATTGCCTCATAATTGTCCTTGATGATTAATTTCATAACCTACTCCTTTGAAAAATCTTTTTGACCTTACCATTATAGCATTTATTATCCGTTTTGTAAATAGCTTGTAAAGAAAAATATAAAAGAGAGACACACCTTTTTCAATAAGGAGACTGTTACTAAAGAAGAAAATCCGCCCGTGAAGGCGGATTTTCAAAGATTTCAAAATCGAGCGAGAGAAAGCGAGCAGTTATTCCTCCCCTTCTACTCTCTTCATCTCTTCCTCTTGAATCTCGGGATCAAAATTATACATAGGCTTGATCTTCTCTCCACCCTTTACTCTTCTCAGGTAGTTCACCGTGATCTTCACGACGAGGGGAGAAAGTGCGAGAACACCTATAAGGTTGGGGATCATCATAAGACCGTTGAAGGTGTCGGAGATATCCCATGCGAGAGAGGAGGTAAGCACCGCACCGAAGATAACGGTACATACGTGGATAATACGGAAGACGACAGTCGTCTTAGCACCGAAGAGGTACTCCCACGCCTTCGAGCCGTAGTGCGACCAGCCGAGAACGGTGGTGAATGCAAAGAGGAACATGGCAACAGCGATGAACTTCTCGCCTATATTACCCCAGGAGAAGACCTCGTTGAAGGCACCGCCGACAAGAGTCGCATCCGAATAGCCCGCAGCTACCTCACCCGTCACAACGTTGAATACTCCTCCGTCAAGTCCGCCCGAGGTAAGCACAACAAGAGCGGTCATGGTACAAACTATCATGGTATCCGCGAACACCTCGAAGATACCCCACATACCCTGCTTTACGGGCTCCTTGACGTTCGAGTTCGAGTGTACCATAACCGAGGAGCCGAGACCTGCCTCGTTGGAGAACACGCCCCTCTTGAAGCCCTGAGTTACAACCTTGCTGATGACAGCACCGATACCGCCTCCGACAAACGCCTCGGGGCAGAATGCGTTAACGAATATAGCCTTGAATGCGGGGAAAATATTCGCATAGTTCACACCGATTATTACAAGGCTTCCGAAAACAAAGAGAAGCACCATGACGGGAACGATCTTCTCTGCAACGTTCGCAATTCTCTTGAGTCCGCCGAGGGTAATAAGTGCCGTGAGCACCATAATAAACGCACCGAGAAGGAGGTTATAAAGAGAGACGTCACCGAATGCGTTAACAGATGAAAGTGCGGAAACGTCGAATGCAGATGCGATATTGGTAACTATCTTGTTGACCTGACCCATGCTTCCGATACCGAAGGATGCAAGCATAGCGAAGATACAGAAGAGGATCGCAAGCCCCTTACCGACGTACTTCATTCCACGCTTCCTTCCGAGACCGTCCTCGAGATAGTACATCGCACCGCCTGACCACTCGCCCGCCTTGTTTTTCCTACGGAAGTAGATACCGAGAACGTTCTCAGCGTAGTTAGTCATCATACCGAAGAATGCGGCAACCCACATCCAGAATACAGCACCCGCACCGCCTATGCATATAGCGGCGGCTACACCTGCGATATTACCCGTTCCTACCGTTGCGGCGAGAGCGGTACAGAGTGCCTGGAAGGGCGATATAGTTCCCTTTTCACGTGAGTGCTTGATAACGCTTTTGTTGAAAAGACTTCCAATGGTATTCTTAAACCACAAGCCGATATGTGCTACCTGGAAGAATTTAGTGAGAAGAGTAACAAGTATGCCGGTACCGATCAGAAGAACGAGACCGAACATGCCCCATACGACTCCGTTTATCTCACCGTTTACGGACTCGAGGGCCTTAAGTAATTTGTCCATTGATATGAACCTCCCTGATAATTAACCAAACAAAACAAAAACACCGCTAACCATATGGATAGCGGTGGAAATTACAGAAAGGCAACGCAAAAAGGTTACCAAAAAATAGATCTGTCCTTTTGCCTGAGAGATTATGGCTTTCGCCCTTGCCCCTTCGGCATCCGCACATGGCGGACTTCTCCAGATTGCTATCCGTCAACAGTCCCGTCAAAATGACTCCCGAGAGTATTACCCCTTTGGAAAGGCCAACGCCTATCTCCTGCTGATTTCATTTAGCTTTATTCGGTTTTATGTATAGCATTATACTACGTTTTTTTCTAAAAGTCAAGCCAAAAATACAAATGTTTTCACATTTTTAGGGGGAACATCCGAGGCCTTGCACGCTTGAGCCCCGATCTGTTATTTTATCATCTCAAGATAGAGCTCCATCTGACGCTCTGTCGGCTTGTAATCGGGATGACTGCAGCACGGAAGCGTGGGAGGTGTGCCGTCTTCACCCCAGAAGGGTGTGAGATAATCGTTCTCATAAAGCACTCTGTCCTCCTCGCGTCTCGGGTCTGGTATATCGTACACCTTACCGCACTCGAGCACAGATCTGTGTGCAAGGATCGCAACCGAGGACATAAGTGTAGCGGAATAGATATCAAAGGGGAAAGGAGGCTGCTTTCCCTCTCTCAGGGCATCCCTGAACATACGCACGGTAAGGTAATCGCTTCCGCCGTGTCCCGTTTTCTTCAGTATCTGCTCGTCCTTATCATTCCACTCAGGAAAATAGTGCTGTCTTTGCACGTATCCCTCGGGAACAGTCCAGTCGTTAAATCTCAAAAGAACCTCGCCGCCGAGTCCGCGTGCGTTCTCGATCTGACCCTTGGAGCCGCAGATACGGTAGGAGTTGTAGGGGGCGGCAAAGGATGCGTGTCCCGTCAGCCTGAATACAGAGCCGTCATCGTTCAGGGTGGTGATATTTGCCGCCTTGTCCGCAACGTATGACGCAGACGGCACGTCCTCCTCGGTAGGTGCGAATATACCGAATGCACTGACCTTTTTCGGGGAAGCACCCGTAATATTCATTATCGGGCCGAGAGAATGGGTGATATAATAGGTCTTGGGCAAGTAATTACGCCAGTGTCTCGGGTAATAATTATATCTTTTCCTGAAGCTTGCATTGTTTGGGTCACCGGGATGATTATACTCTCCCTCGGCGTAGAGAATCTTTCCGAGCATTCCGCTGTCCGCTACTCGCTTCATCTCACGGTTGAAGAGCATCTCGGGGTAATTTTCCGAGAGCATATATATGCTCTTGCTCCTCTCGAACGCACGGACAAGCTCAACTCCCTCGCCCATAGTCGCATTTGAAATGCACTCCGACAGCACGTGGATGCCCCGCTCGAAGCACTTGATCGCATATTTTGCGTGCTGGTGGAAGTCGTTGGCTAAAACCACCGCATCCATAGGATAGTTTATAAATTCATCGAAGCTATCATATGCCTTGACGGATTTGTCAAGAGAGGCAAGTGCCTCCCCAAGTCTCTCCTTATGATGATCGCAGACAGCTACTATTTCCTCATCCAAGAGCATGAAGCATTTGGCAAGATCCATGCCTCTTCCTACTCCGAATATACCTATTCTTAACCTTTTCATAAAATTCTCCTTTTATTATATAGGAATGATAAATAATGCAAGCATACCGACAAATGCCAAGGACACGCTTATTATCTCTCTTGTTTTCGGCTTCTTGTCTCCAAAATAGCTGATTGCCGTGGAGACTATCATCGTGCCTCCCGTGACCATAGGATACTGCACGGATGCGTCAACGTGTAAAAGTGCTAAGACGAGCAAGAAGTTCGCAACCGTGTTGACAGCCCCTGACACCGAGACGATAGCAGAGGACTTAACGTATAAGAGACGGGAGTGAGAGCACTCCCCATGACCTCTCCCCGCCCTCCTCCAAAGGCACAGCCAGAGCATACCCGACAGAAGAACCGTCATCATAGACCCGAGTGCACTGTACCCCGCGGCACTTGCCTTCGGAAAATCGCTTGACGTATATATCTTTGAAATAACGCCGCTCATACCGTTAAGCACAAATATTCCGACGTAAAAGATCACCCCGCCCTTTTTGTCCCCCTTCTTCACAGTACAGAGAAGTGCTGAAAAAACGAAGGCTACGCAAACTGCCTTGCCGAAGGTAAAGGTCTCGTCAAAGAAGATGATTCCCTGCAAAAACGGTAATAACATACCGCCGAGCATCGAATAAAGAGAAAATAAAGATAGATTTATACGGTCAAGTGCCTTAAATGAGCAAAAGGAAAACAAAATTCCGTTAAGTGCCTTCACAAAAGCTATAAGCAAGGTAAAGGGAGTTATCTCGATGATAAAGCCGTTAACTGCAGTCAGAACGGCAAATCCTGCAATACCGCCTATGCAAGCAGCCTCCATGCTGACAAGAAGACCGCTCCCTCGGATTTTCCTGTATTTATCCTTGAGTGCAAAGCACCCTCCAAACATTACTACCGACACCAAAATAAGAGAGTAATACATAAAAAGCCTCCCATGATGCCTATATTATACCATAGCGTCATAGCCCCGACAATAGATTTTTTCCATACATTTATGGAAAAAGGTTGTATTTTGCTTGATTTTTCTGCCGATTAGTGTATACTGTATATAGGAGGGCGGATAAAATGAAGGACACTAATATATGCAAAATACCGATAACGAATACCTCGGAGGATTTTTCCATTAAGGCGTTCGTGCTCGAATCGAATATAGACGTCATGAGGGCGAGAAAACGGCTGAAGTATAACAGAATGCTTCTTATAACGGACGGTAGGGGAGATATAAAGCTTGGCGATAAGACCTTCCCCGTTTGTTGCGGAACGCTCATATTCGGCTTTGAGGGCGAGACGTTCTCGCTTATACGTGGGGAGGATATACAGTACATATACATTGATTTTTCGGGCTCACGCGGAAGCTCGCTCTGCTATCGCTTCGGCATCAGTGCATCATCACGCAAGCTTGACAGCTTCGAGAGCCTCATTCCCTTTCTTCGTGATTCACTCGTGCGAACTCCGCCTGAAAATATCGATATCGCAGGTGAGGGCGTGCTGCTATACGTCCTTTCGAGACTATCAAGGGACACGTCATCGCAAAGCGATATTATAAAGCGAATACTCGAATATACGGACGAAAGCTTCCGTGATCCCGACCTCTCCATCTCGCAGATATCCGATGAAATAGGCTACAATTCAAAATATTTATCTCATCTTTTCAAAAAGAAAATGAATATGAATTTCAGCGAATACCTCCGCTCGCTACGCCTGAAATATGCAATATCACTCTTCGAATTAGGCCTCAGCTCGATCAAGAACGTCGCTCTCCTCTCGGGCTTCAGAGACCCTCTCTATTTTTCGACCACCTTCAAAAGGGCTATCGGAGCATCCCCGAAGGAGTTTATAAAAAACAATAAAAAATGAGGAAAGCCATAGACCTTTACCTTGACTTCCTCAAAATTACACTTATTGTCATAAGGGGTACTGTGTTTTTTCACAATACCCCTTTTTTATTCGGCTCTGCCTGAATGCGAGAGCCCATCAAATATTTATCACTCCTTAGGCTCGGGGATAAGGACGATCTCATCGCCCTCGATCTTGAAGGTGTCGCCCTTGTGGGTAAGAGAGCCCTTCGCAATACGGAGAGTATACCTGTGACCCTTGTACTCATAGAGAAGCACGCCGTCACCCGCCTCGATCTTAGTACCCACCATCTCGGGTGTGAAGGTGACCGAGCATCCGCTGAGTATCACGGAGTCCTCCGAGAGAACGGCAGAGCCGTCACCGAATTTTACAGTGAGAACTCCCTCGCCCGTCTTCTCCGCCGTGATGGGAGGCGAATTCTCTGCGAGTATCATACCGCATCCGCCGTCGCCCTCGCCCCTCTGGTAGAAGGTATCGACAATGGGCATATTCTCGAATATGCAGTCGAAGGTCGTGCAGCTCTCGGTGAGGTAGATATCGGGTATCTTATCGTCGAAGAGATAGAAGGCACGGACGGTCACCCGACCGCCGTTACGGAAGATATTTATAGTATAATTCTTAGAGTCATAGAAGATCGACTGACGCTCATCGGTGCCCTCCCAGCTGTCAAATGCACATACGGCGGTTGCGGGGGTCTCGGAATAGAGCTTCTTGAACATAGCACCCGTGTCGCCCATCTTCATAAAGGGAGTGCCCTTCCTCATCAGCTTCTCGCACTGCATCCTGAGAGGTGTCACGAGATCGAACATAGCGAAGCTGTTCTCCTGACCTAACTGAGTGTAGCCGAAGCCGAGATTCTCGTTATCGTAGAAGGTCTTGAAGAACCAGTCCACAACCTCGGGCCTGCTTCCGAGAGGAGAGGCTGCCTCCAGAGTGCATACACCTCTGAACTGTGCTTCCTCAGGGAGGTGTTTTTTATTATCGTAATTGTGTATGGGGTCGGGGCCGAGCAGACGGATGACGGGAACCTTGCACTGTCTCTCGGGCACTCTCGCAGGAGTGTGGATATTGTTCTTCGAGGGGAAATAGATACCGTTGAAGTATCCTCCGACAAAGGTGTAAGCATCGGTATTCACCTCATCGCGGCAGATAGCGATAGCGTCGATGTCATAGTGCTCTGCAAGATGGTTCATCGTGTGCGTGTCGATAGCCCAGCTCGCAACGGTTCGGGGGTAGTAGCCGAAGACCTCACGGAACTTCTTCATCGCCTGATCGATGAGCTTCTCCTTCGTAGGATTGTCATACGCCATAGAGAAGCCGGGAATTATATGCCAGTCCCATCTCCATCCCCTCTCCGAGTTGTAGGGGATGCCTATATCGGTGGTCAAGGGCTCGACTATCTCATACCACAGACCGAGCTCAATATTGTCACTCGCACCGCGGAAGAGCTCTACGTAACGCTCGTCGCAGAGTGCGTCATATTCTAAAAGGAAGGTCGAGGGTAGTCCGAGCTCCTCACAGAGGGCAAGCTCTCCTGCCGCCGCATCAAAGAGCTTAAGCTCGACCTTTTGATTTCTCGGCTCGAAGGTACGGACGAAATTCATAATATTTGTAACGTTCATTTTTTCCTCCTGTTACTCAAAAAAATAGAAGGTGGCTTTTTAAAAAACCGTCTTCCGCGGTCCTCTCAAGTTTACCAAATAACTCCCCGTCTGTCAAGGAGTTCTGCCCATTTTCATAAGAAAAATAAAGGTAAAGCTCCCGAACGTCAATAAGGTGCTTTTTTCCTCCAACCTCTTAACTCTCTACCGCAAGAAATGGTAAACAAATAGCAAAATATCAAAGACAAAGAAGAGGATGTAAGCTACAATACAGTTATAACACTTATCCCCTCAGAAGATAAGGGAGAGAGACGGAGGTTTTTATGAAAGACGGCAAGGTGTTTATATGGATGCAGCTGCTCGGATTTAACAGAGACGATGAGGACAGAGGTGCAAAAAGATTTCTTCAGCAGACGGGCTTTGTCCCCGACGGTGCTTACCGTTTATATCTGTATAACGACAGCGATATTAAATATCACAGAGCCTTCGTTGCCGCGAAGGGAGAGATCGCCGATGCGAGGATCGTAAGCAAGTTCCCCATCCTTCCTCCCCGATATATGGACACCGCTACGGGCAAGCAGGTCTATTTCTATAATCAGGAAATCCCCGTGAAAAAGGCGTTCGAGATCAAAATCCAGCCCGCAGGTGTAACGATCGTTGACGTTTATCTGAAATAATATACGTCCGTGGCGTAACGTCATCCACACGTCGGGTATCTCCCGCCATAAGCCTTTCCTGGCAGGTAGCGAGGCGATTTCATTATTCATTAAAACGGCGGGAGATAACCCCCCGCCCTACAAAAAAGACCGCACTTAGGAATCTCTTCCGTGTGCGGTCTTTTGCTGTTATTATACCCCACAGTGGGGTGGTAAAGGCCGCAAATTCAACTTGGATCAGATTGCGTCCGGATTCTTGATATAGAAGTCGCGGTATCTCTTCAGTGCGTTGATAACGGTCTTGTTATGCTCGTTTCCTATACTCTCCTTGACGCCGCCCTCACCGTACATACGCACGATGGCACCGATGGAAAGAAGAAGAGTTTTCCAGCTGACGTTCTCCTCCGCACACACTCTTCCGACCTCGTTTGCATAAGAGTATACGACGTTAGGTCTGTATCCGGTTTCAGTAAGATAGACTCGGAAATCCTCCTTCAGGTTACCCGTAACGGTGATTCTCGCAGGGATCTTCTCCCCCCACTCGTCGCTATCCTCATCATCACGTCTGCCGTCGGTGATCCCGCTATCCTTAAATGCTTCGAGGCGTGCCCTTTCAATTGCCTCGGTTACGTCGGCAACCTCTTCAGCGTAATCGTCAAGGGCTGTGAGATGTCCCTTAGCAAATGAAGCAGGAATCGCAAACGGCTTGACCGTGCCGTCCTCGAAGCTAACCGTTATGTAGTTACCTCCGTATTCGACCTCGGTATTGACGCCGTTAATAACCTTTTCTCTCTTGATGACATTACCGATACCCCAAATCCTGTGCTCTACTCTCGACATACCTTATATCTCCTTTTTATTATAATTAAAGTAAATCTTCCCCGACGGCTTGTCACTCCATGCCGTCAATGCTCTGGTAATAGTATTTGTAGTCCCGCTCCTCAAGCATAGTCTTCAGCTTACCGAAGAAGGAGTAGAATACCTCTTTGTTTTTGAGATAAAACTCTCCCTTAGGGGAGGAGGGGTCCTTGGGCACAAGGCTGCCGTTCAAGAACCATGACGAAGCACCGATCAGATAATCTATGATATCGTTATCATCGTACTTGATAAAAGCGTGCCCGCCCGATACGGTCACGTCGTCAAACCTCTCGCCTCGCATCTGTTTAATTCCCTGACGCAAGAGCATCCCGAGAAGCTCCTCGAACGTGGGATCTCTCGTAACCTCGGTATCAGGATAATAAACGTACACCCACGTATGGTCAAGCCAGGGATACCCCAAAACCTCGTCTCGCGAAACTATAATTTTCTCCACCATATTCATGCCCTCCCTCTGAATTATAATAACCGATAACGTAAAAAGCTACCCATCAATATTTATGAGCACCCAAAAAAGAGGAAATCTCCACTCTCGGTATGTATATTATAGCATAACGTTTTACACTTATCAAGTGGTTTTTGACAAATTTTAGTGGAGATTTATGTTTTTTAGAAGTTATACCGCTTTGTACCTTATATAAGGTCGATTAAGGCGATGAAATCGTCAACTCTTCCCTTAAATTTGTGATCGACGCCTTCTATGGTGATTATTTTCAAATTGTCGCATCCGAGCGTCCTGAGCCTCGGTACGATGTAACCAAAATCAACATCCCTCTCGCCATAAACGAATATTTTCTTCAATCCCTGCTGCTTCTCGATTTGCTCTACCAGATCATCTATATCATAGCAGGACGAATTGATCCCGAGAAAGCTTTTAGCATAAGAAATTTTCTTGGAGTCTACGGTTTTATATAACGTTTTATCATAATCGATACTTTCCATGACTTACGCCTTTATTTTTGCGGGGTATCTCGAAGCGTAAACGCTCGCCAAGCTCCCCTATATATTCGTTCAGCGTATCCTGAAAGAGGCACGCTCTGTTTTTTGAAGGCTTGCAGAAGTACAAGGGTCCCGTATTCGAACTCAATAGTAACGAGGGGTGTATCCTTCGCCTTCCTCAGGAAAACGGTTAATGACCTTAAAAACCTTCATGACGTCCTTGTCGCACTCGGCGAATATTTCCTCTACCGCTTCGCTTATGATGATATCCGATATTTTTTCTCCTATTATCTGAATTATAAGGCTGTCAAAGGGGCAACGCCTTACCATTCCTCTATGGCTTTTGCAACAGCAGCCTTGAATTCCATATCCTGCTTGAACTCGTTGAGCTTTCTCAGTGCGGAGCGAATATTCAGCCTTTGCTTTACAACCTTGCCGCTTTCGTCAGCGGTCTTCATCTTAGCAAGTATTACCTCTATATTGTTGTAAATGAAGACGATGGGCTCATAGGTCTCATAGTCGTCGGCATCATCGTCGTGAATGACTCGGGGAATGGAGTCAATAGGATATATCTCATGTAAATATTTCTTTGCAAAGGTCTTAATTCGGTTGCAGTAGTCGAGCATCGTCAGGTTGACAATAGACCTTCTCTCTTCCTCGCTCTCGAATTCGTAATTCTCGATTTGCCAATACGAAAGCTGTTTTTCTCCCTCACGCTTGAAATAATCGTAGAACTCGCTCAGCACGTCACGGTCGTATTCATAGCGGATGCACGGGGTGGGGCTCACCGAGGGCGAGGGGGACAGAGACCTTTCGCCTTTCTCCTCCGCCTCATGATATCTCCTCGTCAATTCCATCAGCTCCTGACGGTGGCTGTTTTTCAATATAGCTATAATACGGGAGAATTCAAGGGTGATCTCATCCGCAAATCCACCCTCCCCCTCATCACAGCTGTCGAAAAGTGCCACGATATAATCTAACTTGTGCTTTATCAGCTTTTCCTCTCTTGTGGCAGGCTCCTTGTATTCGTCCAGCAAATTATAAAAGTCAGCATAATAAATATGATCCATGGCTTCTCCTTCTTCGGCTAAATCGCCGATTGTTTTTATATTTTCTTACCTTTTTTATTTATCTCGGGCTTAGAGCCCCGATCACTCGTCAAGATCGAGGCAGTTCATATTATTCTCGTTTTCCATTTGCTCCTTTTCTAGGGGATCAGTTTCCGAAGATCTCATAGAAGGGGGCAAATTTGCCCTCGCGTCCCATAGGTGTCCTCTTTCTTGCGGAGGGCTTGCCCTCATAGATGGCGAAGACAAGCTTCCTAAAGCGGTTTTGGAACTCGGGCTCGTCGAGGATACCACGGAACAGACCCGCGACCTCGTCTGAGTGAAGGCGGAAAACTCCGCATCCGAAGGCACCCAGAACCATGCTGTCATGACCGTTCTCAAGTGCGATGCGGAAAACAGTGCGAATCTTGTTCTTCTCTATCTCCCTGCCCTCGTCTGTGAGACAGCCGTCCTCATCGAAGTAGAAACGCTCGTCATTGGTAAAGCTGTTCTTCTCACGGTTGGAGAGAGATGCCACGGAAACCACCGCACAGTCGAAGGTCTCACGGCGAAGAGCGTAGTAGGAATCCGAATTATGACGGAAGAAGGTGACGGTCGGCGAGTAGACACCGCCGTAGCTTATGTCCATGGGGTATATGCCCGGTACGTGGGTAACTCCCGCCTCACGGATGTGCTTGTACTTAGGGTCGCCGAACGCATAGAGCGACTGTGAGAGCGTGGACATTTGGCTGAGGCACTCCTCCTGTGCCGATGTACCCTTGTGGTATCCTCCGCACGGTGAGGTTCTCGATGCGAGGTTCAGAATAGCGGGGTTGAACCCCTCGTCTATGAGCGATTTCGCAACGTCGGCACAGTCGGCGTTCACGCAGTCGGTCACGGTTTCTGTCGGTTGCTCGGGTATATTAACGGTAAAGGTGGCGGTGTAAGCCTTAGCCGCACGGTGTTCGTCTCTGTCTCCGAGATACGTCGGCCACGATTTAAAGAGAGCGGAATTCGACTTGTAGACCTTGAGGCGTGCGGCGTTAGCACCGAATCTGCCGTCGTAGAGCATGTGGGCCTTGATGATATCCTCATCCGACACGGGCTTGAAATCCGAGGGAGAGAGGGTCTGCATGATAGCATACGGGCCCTTGTTCATAAGGTCGCTGTAATCCTCGCCCGCAAAGAAACGGCGGCGAAGCTCGGTCGAGCTGACGTCCTCGAGATCCTCGTCCTCTACCTGGAGGAGGTGGATTCTGTCACGTATTTGCTCGAAGAAGGGATCGCTCGAGAGGAGCTTATCAAGATCGAATCTGCGGGCGTAAACAAGATACTCGCAAAGCTCGGACATCTCGTCCGCATTCCTCCAACGGGGCATACCCTTCAGCTTGTCGGCACCGAAGAGGAAATAGAGCTTGATCTGTTCACCCGGGTATTCCCTTTGCTTGTCCTTTAAGAGCTTAAGAAGCGTTCTATACGTGCTGGGTGCCGCACCTCCGACCTCGACGTCCCAATACCTGAGCTTGGGATCATCCTCCGAGAGCGAGCGGAGCATTTCACTGCGAATAGCTTCGGAAAGTGTAAAGCTCGACGGCTCCTTGTTTTTAATGAGAGCCTTACGGGTGAGGTACTTGTCACTTGTGAGTATGAACACTCCCTCATCCGCACCGTAACGCTTCACAGCGTCAGACAGAATCTTGTAGTGAGCTACCGTCACGGGGTTAAACGAGCCTGTAATTGCGATAATTTTCTTCATACTTACTCCCTCCACAACGTTCGATAATCTGTTAACGTAATAAGTCTACCACACTTTTCCCTTTTTGTCAAGTGATTTTAGGGAACTTTCCCTTTTGTTTTTTCTTACGTGACAAAAACGTCACATCTCACAATAAAAAGCTACCCATTCCGATACAAAATCACTTCTCAGGGTGTATAAATAATAAAAAAGGCGGGGCAATCCCCCGCCCTATAAGCTTAATATCTTGATTTTACGTATTATTCATGCACATCCTGACAAACTCACAAAACAACAGTCATGCGCACATCCCTCCACCGTCGCATAGTCGTCGGCTATCACCTCGACCGGCTCGGCTCTGCCGACTCCTTGCTTGTCAGAACGCAAAGCGTTCTTCGGCGGTTTCGCTGCACCAAAAACCGTCGTTTAGAAGGTTTTTGGCTTGCTACGACTTCGCTATCTTCGATAGATCAGTTATGATAGAAGGCATGACTGTTAAACATGATGTCGCTGGTTACCCACTCTGTTATAAAACAAAAAGAGGTTGGATATTCCAGCCTCATTGGCTACTAGACCGTTTTCTAACTAATCCACATCGTGCATACCGCTTGCGGTATATTGGCAAACGAGGAGATGAAATTACCCTTAGCTCTTCAGCGGGACGGGCTC
>JAZQYD010000024.1:0-39023 GCA_045633405.1 Eubacteriales bacterium
AAAGCAAGGTTGCTCCGATGCCACTCGGAGACGAGCCACAATAACCTCCGTATTGGCGTACGGTATAAGGCGGCACCAATAAAAGAGAGCACTCGGGTAATTCCGGGTGCTTTTTATGTTGACAATAAAGATGAGAAGTAGTATAATGGTTATAGATAGGAAAGGAAATTTGCACGATGATAAGGGACTATTTGCAGAGAAAAGTGGAACAAACCTATATAAAGCAGGAGTGTCAAATAAACCTCTGCTAAACTTTAAAATAGGTCTTGATTTCTTTGCTGAAAAAGGATTGCAAAATAAACCTTCTATTCAATTAAGAAGAGGTATAAGGTCAAAATTGAAAAGATTAAGCGAACATAGAGATAAAATCAACAGTCCCGAAAATCATTGCATAGGTTGGGAAAATTTATCCGATATAAGAAAACAGGGTCTTGTTCAATTTTGGGAAAAAGAAATTAAAGCACATGAAATCGCTATACAAGAACGAATAGACATCTTGAAAGAAAGAGGTGAGGATGTAAGTGAATATTGTAGTAAGTGAAACTATTCGTCGGTTAAATATTATTAAAGAAAATTTAAACGACCAAGCAGATACTAATCTTTATAACTCCGGTATAAATTTAGCAAATCAATGTTTGAGAGAAGCTATTACAAGTCGTATAGATGAAATTGTTGATTTGTACGGTGACGAAAAAGCAACATCAGATGTTACTAACTCTGATTATGCAATTTCCTGTATTGAATATACAGACAGTTTGAAAAAAGTCTTTAAAGAGCTTTATGATGAACAAGACAATACGGCATTTGGTAGAGGTTATAAAAGTCAAGTGCGAAAGTTTTTTGTTGCATTTAAACCTATACAAGAATGGCTACAAAAAGTGAGTATAGAGAATATATACCAGTCTTAACAACTAAACATACGAGCACTCTACTTAAACGGTAGGGTGCTATTTTTATACTCATACCTAAGTAAAGATAAGGGGAGGTAGTAATGAGTAATAACGAAGATATACTTAATAATTACGAGCCTGCCTCTTGCTTTGATAATGTAAAGACAAGCGGCCGACATCATTAAATTGTGATAAATAAAAATTTGTTTGACCCTTTTTTGACCCTCTAATAATGGAATAAAACGGAACGAAACGGAACGAAACGGAATGAAATAGAAAAGAAAAAAGCCTTGAAAATGCTGAGAAATCCAGTATTTTCAAGGTTTTTTCGTCTGCGAAAGAGCGACTAAACGGTGCGTAAAGTGGGGTAAAAACGACCAAAAGTACACCGGAAAGCTACTCGATAAATTGGAATTTACAGACCAAAAACAAGGTCGTCGCCATCCATTTCGGATAATTGCTTGAATCCCAGAGATGTGTATAATTGTTGAGCCTTTTTATTATTTGCTTCTGTCGCTAATTTGATACACTTGTTGGGGTTTGCGGTTTTCAGGATGTGAACCGCTAGCCGCGCAGCCTGCTTACCATACCCCTTTCCTTGTTGACCCTTATCGATAAAGTAACTCCACGAATATGCATCGCCGTTGGCGAGCCATTTACTCAAGATGATAAAGCCAACGGGCTCATTGTGCGCATTATAAATAATACATGGGTAATTATCTTCCCTGAATAAATAAGCTCTTCCAATAGAAAACCAAAAGGGGTTAACCAAGTCTTTCTGCTCATCGGTCAACTGGCAATCGCAGCCTGCATATATCACATCAGACATAGTTGAAAGCGGTTTGATTTTTATATATACATTCTGCCAATGTTCGTCGGTAAGTTTTTCTAAATCTGTGCGTAAAGACATCTTAATTACCTCGTCAAATTCTTGATTTTCGGTGAGTTTATTATATCACACTTTTGTAAATAAATCAAGGCGGAGCCTTGCATCTTTAATGATGCATCGCCTACGACGATATGATGCATTTGCTTCGCAAATATGATGTTGCTCCACTTCGTTCCGCAATGATGCGATGTTTGCCATAAAATGTGGCGAAGCCACACATCATTAGGCGTAGCCGTCATCATTGGCAAAGCCAACATCATTTGCCGAAGGCAAACATCATTCAAAAAACGCACCTTTGTCGATAGACAAAAGTGCGTTTTTTGTTGGCAGGGGCAGAAGGACTTGAACCCACGACCCATGGTTTTGGAGACCAGTACTCTACCAACTGAGCTATACCCCTACGAACAGAAATATTATACTAAATAAAAGTCGGTTTGTCAAGGTGTTTTCGGAAAAAACATTTTCTTTTTTAAACCTGTCAAAAAAGAGGCAAAATTTTCGATTTATATTGAAAAAGAAGGGGAGTAGTGATATAATTCTTTTAAGGATGTTTTGGAGGTGTACGGTGATAAAATTACTTTTCCCGACTGACGGTATGACCGTAGATACTTATACTGATGTACAGAATGAATTTCTTGATAGAATCTCAAGGGATGGCATCGAGTCGGCTCTCGAATGGCTTCTCCCGATAAAGGACGGTAAGGAAATATCCTACCCCCGCTCGGTTGAATTCTCGTGGGAAGGCGGTGTGGCACCTTACACTCTTTCACTCGCTACCGATCCCGATATGAAGGATGCGGTCGAATATACGTCGGATAAAAACACCGTAAGTGTTGGAAATCTTCTTGTCGGGTGCAGATATTACTGGAGCGTTAACGGCTCTGCCGTCTCCACGTTCACCACCAAGGGCGGCTTTACAAGATTTATAAGCATCGAGGGCGTACCCAACGTTCGTGATATAGGCGGTCTTAATATAAAGCAGGGATTGCTCTACCGCGGAGGCGAGCTTGAGAGATGCTATACGATCACAGACGAGGGCAAGAGAGCCTTCGCTGACGAGCTCGGTATCAGAACAGAGCTCGACCTCCGTGCGGATATGATCGGACGGATTACGGAGAGCGCGGCGGGCGACAAGGTTAAGCTCGTCCAGATGCCGTATAGACCCTACGACGAGGTCTTTGAGGATCAGCACCGAGCAGGCATCGTTAAAATTATGGAATTTCTCTCGGATGAAGGCAACTACCCCGTATTCTTCCACTGTCTCGGCGGTGCTGACAGAACGGGTATGATCGCTCTTTATCTCCGTGCACTGGCAGGTGAGGATGACAATATCCTTCACACCGACTACGAGCTGACGAGCCTCTCCGCATACGCAATGGGTATCGCTGAGGGGGCATCTGCCACAGGCTTCAGAAAGAGGACGAGCGGATACTACTCCTCATTCATAGATAGAATACTCGAGTATTCTGCTGACGGTACACTTTCATCAGCTGTCGAGAATTTCCTCTTAGACTGCGGTGCAAAGATGGAAACCCTGGAAAAAATAAAATCCATTATAAGGAAGTAAAGTGATGGAAAAAGGATATATTTCGGACATACAGCCCTTCAGGCTATATAAGAATCTGTATTTTGTAGGCAGCCGCCAGGTCTCGGTTCATCTTATCGACACACGTGAGGGGTTAGTGATCATTGATACGGGTTATCCGAGTATGTATGAGCAGATTTTGGACAGCATACGCTACCTCGGCTTCGACCCTGCGAGGATCGCACATATCTTCCACTCTCACGGTCACTACGATCACATAGGTGCAACCCTGAGACTGAAGGCTATCTCGGGTGCTAAGACGTACATCTCCCGTATAGACAACGATATTGTGAACGGCACTCTCGACCTTTCTTGGGCTAATGAATTCGGTGTTCCGCACCTTGAATTTTTTGACTGCGACGTGCTTGTCGAGGACGGTGACGTGTTTGATTTCGGCGACACCTCCGTAAGATGCAGGCTCACTCCCGGTCATACACCCGGTGTTCTCTCATTCTTCATCACCTTTGATGACGGCAAGGTTGCCGCCATGCACGGCGGTATAGGAATGAACGGCATGAGAGGTGATATCCTCAGGCGTTACGGACTCCCCTTTGAGCTGAGAGATATATTCAGACAGAGCCTTCATCTTCTGAAGGATGAGAGCGTTGATCTTGTTATAGGTAATCATCCCGAGCAAAGCGGCACGGAGAAGAAGCTGGCGACTCTCCTCTCGGGCGGTGATATTATGGATAGGGAAGAGTGGCCTCGCTTCCTCGAGAGCGTAGAGCGTTCGCTCGACGGACTTATTAAAAAAGAGGCGGAAAACGCATAAGGTGCCGTTTTTGCACGAAAAATAATAAAAAGCTCGCCCGAATGCGGGTTTCTATTGCATTTTTCTTAACCTTGTGTTATAATCGTATGAGAAATATCGGAGGATAGTATGGAAAAGGTTAAGGTGGACAGAATAAACGAGCTTGCGAGAATAGCAAAGACTCGTCAGCTTACCGATGAAGAGAAGCGTGAGCAGACCGCTCTTCGTGAGGAATATATTGCCGAGGTCAGACGGACACTCCGTCCCGATCTCTATAAGGAGGATAAGTAATGAGCACTTGTAATTGTTCTATATGCTTAAGTACGGTTGACAGCGAAAATGCCGAAATACTCACCATGGGAGGATACGGATATCCCCGTTACCTCTGTGAGGAGTGTGCCGGCGATCTCACTCTTGCAACCACATCTCCCGACTGCAAAGAGATCGAGGAGGTGATGGATAGAATAGGAAACAAGCTCTGGGGGATGCACGTAGATGATGAGGTAACGATCAAAACCGTTAGTGAAATATTTGAATCCGCCATGGAGCGTGCTATTGAAATCAAAAACGGCACCTATGACTTCTCGAAGGATGAGGCGGAGCCCGAGGACGTAATCGAGGATATACCCGAGGACATGAAGGAAACCGAGGAGGATAGACTTCTTGATGAGAAGGAGGCTCAGTCCCTCGAGAAATTCAATAAGATCCTCAACTGGGTAACTCTCGGCGTCGCTGCCCTCGCAGTCGCTTTCATTGTCTTCAAGTTCTTATCATAAACATATAACGTCATGCCCTTTGCATAAAATAATGCGGAGGGCTTTTTTATGTTGTTTAATCCACTCAGCATTATGCTTACGTCGGTAGGCGTATATATGCTACTTAAACTAAGATTTTTCTTTATTCTCCACCCTATAAAAACGGTGAAAAAAATAAAAAGCACCGTGAAGGATCGAGGATCGGTCACGTCCTTAGCACTTGCTCTTGCGGGGACACTCGGAATAGGGAATATATTCGGTGTCTCTCTCGGGATCATCATAGGAGGGCCGGGAAGTGTATTCTGGATGCTAGTCTCAACAGTGTTCGCATCTGTCATTAAATATTCCGAGATCGTGATATCCACCGACGGTGTTGCATCCGAGGGGCATGAGGGCTCTGTTTTTCGTTCCCTGCCATCAAATCTCGGACGTGTGGGAGTGCTTCTTTCCATCACTTATGCACTTGCTTGTCTTTTTTTATCTTTTTCGATGGGAGTGGGACTTCAGGTTGGGGCAGTGAGCGAAGCAATATGCACTTTATTTAACACGCCCCCTATCGTTATTGGTCTCTTGGCCCTTTTAATTATATTGTTTTCGGTCAAGGAGGGTGTCGGGAAAATAGAAAAAATCACGGCACTTGCAATCCCTTTGACTACAATTCTTTACATTTTCATAGCTTCATGCTCGATAGCTGTCTCGTCCGACAGAATAGGCTATGCGATCGTGCTGATAATGAAAGACGCCATAAGGCCGAGGAGTGCTGTCGGAGGTATATTCGGATTTGTTTTCTCCCGTGCTGTGCGTGAGGGATATACAAGGGGCATCCTTTCCAACGAGGCGGGTACGGGCACCTCGTCCATGGCTCATTCGAGAAGCCGTGTGAAGGATCCGTCATCCTTAGGCCTTATGGGGATAGTCGAGGTCTTTTTCGATACGGTTCTTCTATGCATGCTTACCGCTCTCGCCATTCTTACGTCTCCCACGGATTATTCCTCTTATACGTCGGGTATGACGTTGGTTCTTGATGCTGTATCTATGACTCTTGGCAGGTGGGCGGGAGTTGGCGTTGTTTTCTCATCTATTATCTTTGCGTACGCAACCGTTGTGTGCTGGTATTATTACGGATCGCAATGTGCGACCTTTCTCTTCGGTAAGCTCGGTAGGCTTGTTTTTCTTCCCCTATATCTTTTCGCTATTGTAATCACGCCCTTCATCGACAACAGAATGATCGTTGCGGCGACCGACATTTTTATTTTGATAATGACGTCGATCACACTCCTTTTGATAATAAAAAAATCCGACAGGATTTTGCTCCTGTCGGAAAGAGGCGGGGTTGTCCCACGCAGCTTGTTTAAAGGAATCTTATCAAGGAGAGGGGAGAAAGACCGATAGCCGAAAGCTTTTCGTTCGTCTTCTTCTCACTTTCACGTTCGGTGATGAATCTGGTCTCACCCTCTGCAAAGAGGAATTTAACCTCGCCGAAAATCTCTCTGATACGCTTCTCATCGGTTTTCGGAAGGGCTATATATTTCTTGGATTCAAACTCGGGGAATATCTCCTTCTGCGAGATATCCGTACGGGTAAACTTCGGAGCGAAGCCTTCAGCACCCTTATAGGCGATGATGGGCAGAAGATCACCGACAACCGCCGATGCAGTCGCTCCCGCTCCTGCACCCTGACCGTAGAACATAACGTTACCGAGAGGCTCTGCTACTACCTCGATGGCGTTGTATACTCCGCTGACACCCGAGAGGGGCGAGTCAGAGGGAAGAAGGAAGGGTGCAACCATAACGAAGGGAGCGTCTCCGTCTCTTCTTATGCATCTGCCGAGCAGCTTAATCTTGTGACCGATGCTCTCAGCCGCCAGAACGTCCTCGAGACGGATAGCGGTAATTCCCTCAGTGGGGATATCCGAGACGGGCATCAGCATATCAAATGCAAGTGCTGTAAGTATCGTGATCTTACGTGAAGCATCAGTGCCGAGAACGTCAGCATCGGGATTTCTCTCCGCATAGCCCTTCTCCTGAGCATCACGGAGTGCGTTCTCGAAGCTGTCACCGTAGGTGAACATCTTGGTGAGGATGTAGTTTGTAGTACCGTTGAGAATACCTCTGACCTCGGTGATCTTATTCTGTCTGACCGACGAGATAAGGGGAGCTATGACGGGAATACCGCCGCCGACCGCTGCCTCGAATCTGTACGAAACGCCCCTCTCCTCTGCAAGTCTCAAAAACTCATCACCGAAATTGGCAACGACCTCCTTGTTAGAGGTTATCACGTTCTTACCGCTCCAGAGAGCCGCCACGGTGTACTCATACGCAGGATGGCTTCCGCCCATCACCTCGATGACCGTGTCGATGGACTCATCGTTAAGGATATCGTCATAGCTATGTGTTATAAGGCTCTCGAAGGGGGAGCCGGGAAAATCACGCAGATCGAGTATTCTGCCGATCTCAACGTCGCATCCGAGATATCCCGAGAGCTCTTTTTTATTGTTGGTAATAAGATTAGCAACTCCGCCGCCCACGACACCGAAGCCGAGAATGGCGATCTTATGTGTTGTTGTCATTTTTTGTGCCCTTTAAATGGTTTTTCTACTATTCTACCACAAGGGCACAAAAAATTCAAGTAAAATCATCAAATTTTACGATTTGTACTGTTAAGAAGCCTCTTCGCTTTCCTTATCTGTTGGATTTATATAATCTAAGGGGTTCACCTTGACGTTTTTCACAAGCATTTCAAAGTGAAGGTGACTCTCCTCCGCAAGCTCTGAGACCGAGGTATCTCCGACAGCGCCGATGACGTCGCCCTTTTCCACCTTCGCTCCGACAGTGAGCTCGTTAACCGAGTCCTTATCAAGATTTGAATATCTTGTCTTGATGTCCTCCGAGTGAGTGATCTCTACGGTGCATCCGTGCATGGGATCGTTGTAAATTGCAGATACCACGCCCTCCTCGGCAGCCATAACGGGTGCCTTCTCATCCGCCTCGATATCTATTCCTGCGTGTATACGCCATTCACCGAGCGTGAGTGAGAAAACGGGTGTGGACAGGCTGTGCCCCTTCACAACCTCACCGTCTAGGGGAAGTGCAAAGGTGAGCTTCTTATTCTCACCGTCATCCTTATCATCCAGAGGAGGCTCTTCGTCTATATTGTTGTCTTCGCCATTTTCTCCGTCGGGGGTGGGGAGCTCGGTACCGGGAGCCTTTCTGCTCGCAGACACTATTCCTATAACAATAGCGGTGATGCAGAGGATTGCAATTACCGCAGCGTAGATGACCTTGCTTACTGCAGGCTTGTCGGTGAATTTAAACTTCTTTTCCATAAAAGCTGTTTCCTTTCAAAAAATTCTGTATCTATTTTCCTCGCCTGTTCGGAATTTTATTCACTTAAATGGGCAAAAAAGTTTTTTATTGGCAGAAAGGTGTGTTTTTTCGGAACTCGGTGTTGACATTGCGTTAGATTTAGTTTATAATATATAAGTTAAAATATATTGTGCGTACCACGTGTAAAAGGAGAAGAAAGTCATCCTATGGATAAGATATCTTTAGCAGGCGATCTCGGTAGCGGTAAGAGCACGGTTTCGAAGATACTCATGCGAGAGCTTGGTGCTGAGTATTATTCGACCGGATCGATAGTTCGCTCGATAGCGGAAGAGATGAACATGACCGTTGTAGAGCTTAACCGCTATATGGAAACTCACCCCGAGATAGACACCATGATCGATAACGGCATAGCCGCTCTTTCTGACGACCCCCGTATGCTTGTCATTGATTCGAGAATGGCTTGGCATTTTACCAAGGGAACCTTTAAGGTCTATATGACAGTCGACCTTGAGACAAGTGCACTCCGTATAATGAACGCCAACCGAAAGGGTGAGCATTCAGCAACTCTCGAGGAGACGGTGAATGAGACCCGTGCACGCAGACTCTCCGAGCAGAAGCGATATATGGATCAGTACGGTGTAGATATCAAAAACCTTACCAATTACGATCTCGTTGTGGATACCACCTACGCCAGCCCCGAGGAGGTTGCGGAGGCCATCGTTACACAGTTCAGACGCTGGCAGGCTGATAAGTCTGTAACGTCTCTCGCCTTCATCTGCCCCGACAGACTCTCTTATCCCGACGATGAGCCCGACCACAGTGCGGTTGCCGAGCTTTCGGGACGTATCGAGCTTGGTGAGTGCATTCCCGAGGTTACCGTGTGCGAGCACGACGGTGAATTCTACGTTTCGGAGGGAGCTGAGTCGGCTCTTGCATATGCGTTCAATTTCGCAACGTACGTTCCCGCGAGGCTCGTTCCTTACACCGATAACGGGGTAAAGCACGTGAAGATGAAAAATTCGATTTAAAGAGGAAGATAAAATGTTAAAGCTTAAGAAGAAAACCGCCGCACTTCTTGCCGAGTGCGTTGCTAATAAATTCGGAGAGGGACTCCTCTCTCAGGAAGAGATATTCGGCATGCTGGAGTATCCTCCGGACAGAGCAATGGGTGACGTAGCTCTCCCTTGCTTCCGTCTGTCTAAGACTCTTCGCCGTTCTCCCGTTGATATCGCGAAGACTCTTGCGGACAGCTTCTCTTGCGAGGAGTTCTCCTCGGTCACCGCTCTGAACGGATATCTTAATTTCAAGATCAGCCCCGAGGCATTCTCACGCCGCGTCGTATCCGATATCGAGACTCTCGGGGAGAAGTACGGCTCGGGCATGACGGGTGAAGGTAAGACAGTTGTTCTTGACTACTCCTCTCCCAACGTTGCGAAGCCCTTCCACATCGGACACCTCGGCACTACCGTTATCGGACACTCCTTGAAGCTTCTTCATGAGTTTGAGGGCTACGAGTGCGTAGGTATCAACTATCTCGGCGACTGGGGAACTCAGTTCGGTAAGCTCATCGTGGCTTATAAGCTCTGGGGCGATAAGAGGACCGTCGAGGATGGCGGTGTTGACGAGCTTGTTAAGCTCTACGTAAGAATTAACAATGAAATAAAGGCCGAGGAGGATGCATCGGGCGAGAGCAAGCATTCCGACCTCGCAGATAAGTCGCGTGCGGAGTTCACCAAGCTTGAGCACGGAGACGAGGAGAATCTCGAGCTTTGGCGTTGGTTCGTTTCCGTCAGCCTTGAGGAGTATCAGAAGACCTACCGTCAGCTCGGCATCGAGTTCGACAGCTATAAGGGCGAGAGCTTCTACACCGATAAGATGCCCGCTCAGGTTGAGAAGCTTCGTAATATGGGTCTTCTCGAGATAGATGACGGTGCATCGATCGTAAATCTTGAGAAGTGGAATATGCCCGTCTGCCTTATTCTTAAGCGTGACGGCTCGACTCTCTATCCTACCCGTGATATCGCCGCGGCGGTATACAGAAAGGAAACCTACAATTTCGATAAGGCCATCTACGTTACCAGTGCCGCTCAGTCTCTCCACTTTGCACAGTGGTTCAAGGTTGTCGAGCTTATGGGCTACGATTGGTATGATAAGCTTGTACACGTTCCTTACGGTACAGTAAGCATAAACGGTGCGAAGCTCGCAACGAGAACAGGAAACGTTATTCTTCTTAAGGATCTGTTCCGTGAGGCTATCTCCCGCGTAGCCGAGATAACCCGTGAGAAGCACTCTGACGAAAAGGAGTGTATGGAAATAGCAGAGAAGGTGGGAGTCGGTGCTATCGTCTTCTACTACCTCTCGAACAACCGTATGCGTGACATCAACTTTATGATGGAGGATGCACTTTCCTTTGACGGTAATACAGGACCTTACGTTCAGTACACCTATGCGAGAACCTGCTCAGTGCTCGAGAGAGCGGATAAGGACTACGCTATGACCGATGCACCCCTCACGGACGTTGAATTTGAGCTTTCCAAGACTCTCTCCGTATTCCCTGAGAGAGTGGCGAGTGCTATCGCAGATTATGAGCCCAGTATTGTTACAAGATACATTCTTGATCTCGCTGCAGCGTTCAACCGCTTCTATCACGAGTGTAAGATCGCTACGTGCGAGGATGAGGCACTGAGAGCATCGAGATTCGCTCTTACCCGTGCTACCAACAGAGTTCTCAAAACCGCTCTTCATCTCATCTGTATGCAGAGCCCCGATAAGATATAAAAAGAGGAGATATAAACATGTCAGGACATTCAAAATGGAACAACATTAAGCACAAGAAGGAGAAGTCCGATGCCGCTAAGGCGAAGATCTTCACCAAAATAGGCAAGGAGATGGCTGTCGCTATCAAGGCAGGCGGCCCCGATCCTAACAACAACTCCAAGCTTCGCGATCTTATTGCGAAGGCTAAGGCAAACAACGTGCCTAACGACAACATTCAGAGAACTATTAAGAAGTTCACTGATAACAGCGACATCAACTACGAGGAGATCGTATACGAGGGCTACGGTCCTTCGGGCGTTGCGATCATCGTTGAGACCTCTACCGATAACCGTAACCGTACCGCAGGTAACGTGCGTGCGGCATTCAGCAAGTACGGCGGAAACCTCGGTCAGAACGGATGCGTAGGCTACCTCTTCGAGGAGAAGGGTGTTATCACCATCATTGACGAGGACGAGGAGATCGACGAGGACAAGATCATGGAGGATGCTCTCGAGTGCGGAGCTGAGGATATCAGATGTGAGGAGGGTGAGTATACCATCTACACAGATCCTTCCGATTTCGATACTGTAAGAGATGCTATTCTTGCTCTTGGATACAAGCTTGATACCGCCGACCTCGCTAAGGTACCCTCTACCTATGTTGAGCTTACAAGCGAAGAGGATATCGAGAACATGGAGAAGATGCTCGATAGATTTAACGAGGACGACGACGTTAACGCAGTTTACCACAACTGGGATAACTGATCGATATGCAAGGACGTAAGATACGTGCACTGGTGATGATATTCGTATCACTCATCAGCATAGTAGTGGGAACACCGCTTATGGCCATTTTGGCTCTTAAGGCTAAGTATGTGCTCCTATGTATAATGATACCGATAGTAGGTCACGGCTACTACGGCTTTGGCTTCTATCTTATCGCCTACCGCCATAATAAAACGTTTATCCGACTTACAGAGCTCTTGAACGAGGGCGTATCCTGTGTGGATGAGCTTGGAGAAAGAGCGAGACTCAAGGAGCACGGAATAAACTATTTCCTTTCGAAAATGGAGAGGAAGGGGTATCTTCGCGACTTCGTTATAGAGGATGGAAGGATATCACGAAAATAAAAAAACGTCTCTTCGGACGGTTACACTTGGAATTGACCAAGCACTGCCTGAAGAGACGTTTTTTATAATGCCTTCTTCCTTTCGAGAAGATAGCTTTTTCTGACACGTGTCAAGAAGCTCTGAACACGCTCTGATCTGTAATCACGGTACGTCCACGGGAATATCTGCCACCCGCCCCTTGCATAGAAGAGTGTCAGCTCGGTGTAGATGCCGTCCGAGAGGGGAATGCGGAAGCCTGTCGGCTTCGTTGTAGCCAGCATAAGTCTGCCGTGGTTCATAAAGCCGGGGTCGAGGTTGATCTTGCGTGCACCGTCCACGGAATATTTAGCCTCGAGAGAGTTTGTATAGGTCTTGATCTCAGCCTGACGGGAAGCATCAACGGTCCTCTCAAATGAGAGGATAACACGTGTACCCTCACCGCCGAGCTCCTCATCGTAATAGGTAGAGAATTCCTCGGAAAAGGAGAATTCCTCCGTTTTATCATCGATGGGGCCAAATTTTTCTTTAAGTATTTCCATAACCTCGTCATATACCCCTCTATCGTGGAATATGACGCCCATTATCATCTTTTCTTCTTCGAACTGTACGAGCTTACCCATATGCTACTCCTTTCGGTAAATAGATTGTATCACCTTTCAGGTAGAAAGTCAAGGGCTTGGCGTGTCAATCCGCACACGGTAGCATATAATGGAAAATGAGGTATAAATACCTCGATAAAAAGATAAGGATGACACAAAATGGAAAGAAACGAAAGGGGATACCCCACACCGAGGACCGAGTGTCCCGAGAGCGATGAGGCTACTCTCCACGATAAGCCCCTCGCTTATGCGTACGTTCCCATTCAACGCTGGAGAATGCTTTATCCGACTGATAAGGCCCTTGGAATGGGTACGCTCTTCGAGGAGCTCTATAAGCCGATGGAGGTCTACGGACGTGAATAGGGATGAGCTTATGAAGAGAATACAGGAGCTCTCCTTCGCTAAGGTGGAGACGGAGCTTTTTCTCGACACCCACCCCGAGTGTAAGGCGGCTCTTGACTATTACAGAGGTGTGACCGAGGAGCTCGATATGGCTATGACGGAATACCAGAATAAGTACGGTCCTATCGTTGCCGAGGCATCTCTGGGTGACAGATGGGCTTGGATAGACGGTGCTTGGCCATGGCAGATGAACGGTCAGGAAAACGGAAGGGGAGAGGGAAGATAGTATGTGGATATATGAGAAAAAGCTTCAGTACCCCGTGAAGATAGAGAGACCGAACGCACGGCTTGCGAGCTATATTATAGACGCCCTCGGCGGGCCTGACGGTGAACTCGGTGCAGCTACAAGATACCTCAATCAGCGGTATTCCATGCCTTCGGGTAAAATAATAGGAACCCTGACGGATATCGGCTCCGAGGAGCTGGGGCATGCAGAGATGGTCGGGTCGCTGGTCTATCAGCTTACACGTAATCTTACCCCCGACGAGATAGTTGCGGGCGGATTTGATAAATATTATATCGGACACGGCACGGGAATCTTTCCTGCCGCGGCATCGGGCGAGCCCTTCTCGGCTATGGCGATATCCTCTAAGGGAGACGCTATATCCGATCTCAACGAGGATCTTGCCGCAGAGCAGAAGGCGAGGGTAACCTACGATAATATCCTCCGCCTCTCGGATGACCCCGACGTCAATGACGTTATACGCTTCCTCCGCCAGCGTGAGATAGTTCACTACCAACGCTTCGGCGAGGCTCTCAGGTCGCTTACCGACTAAAAACGAAGAAAAAGGTCTTGTTTTCAATAAATAAGGCCTTTTTTATATACATAAAATACAAAAAGCACTTGAAAGACACGTTGTAGTGTGATATAATGTAATCTATCTTTATTTTGAAAATATTTTTATCTTTTTGTGGTGCGATATGTATAAAATTGTAAGAAAAAAGGAATTAAATCCCACTGTCGTTATGATGGATGTCGAGGCACCCTTCGTTGCGAGAAGGGCAGAGCCAGGTCAGTTCATCATTCTGCGAGTCGACGACGAGGGTGAGAGAATACCTCTTACCATTGCGGGCTATGACAGAGATGCGGGTACGGTAACTATAATATTCCAGGTCGTAGGTGCTACGACTAAGCTTTTGTCTATGAAGTGTGAGGGCGATTATATCCTCGATTTCGCAGGCCCTCTCGGAAAGCCCACCGAGCTTGACGGCCTTACCGACGTGTGTATAGTCGGAGGCGGCGTCGGCTGTGCGATAGCACTCCCCATTGCCCGTGAGCTTCACAGAAGAGGTGCTAAGGTTACCTCTATCATCGGCTTCAGAAGCCGCGACCTCGTTATTTTGGAGGATGAATTCCGTGATGTGTCCGACGAGCTTCACGTCGTTACCGATGACGGCAGCTATATGAGGCAGGGTAACGTATGCCTTCCTCTTGACGAGATGCTCGAGGGAGGAAAGAAATTCGATGAGGTCATCACCATCGGCCCTCTTATTATGATGAAATTCGTTGTGGAGCATACACGCCCCTATAATATCCCCTGCACGGTTTCTATGAACCCCATTATGATAGACGGTACGGGTATGTGCGGCGGATGCAGACTGACTCTTAAGGTTGACGGGGTGCCCGTGACTAAGTTTGCTTGCGTAGACGGTCCTGATTTCAACGGATACGAGGTTGACTTTGACGAGGCTATGTCAAGAGGAAGCATGTACCGTGATTTTGAAAGACATGCCTATGAAAAGACGTGTAATCTCTTCGGTAAGGAGGGCATATAATGGCTGATATTTTAAAGAAAACACCGATGCCCACCGCCTCAGCAGAGGAGAGAGCACACTCGTTCTCGGAGGTTGCACTAGGCTATACCGCTGAGATGGCAATTGATGAGGCGACAAGATGCATCGGATGTAAGAATATGCCCTGTGTAGAGGGCTGTCCCGTAAATATACGTATTCCCGATTTCATTAAGGAAATCAAAAACGGTAACTTCGAGGAGGCGTACAAGGTAATAAGCGAGTCCTCAGCATTTCCCGCTGTTTGCGGCAGAGTATGTCCGCAGGAGAGACAGTGCGAGTCCAAGTGCGTAAGAGGAATCAAGGGTGAACCCGTAGGTATTGGACGCCTTGAGAGATTTGTCGCTGATTACCATAATGAGAACGTAACAGAGCCTGCAGTGAAGCGTGAGGGCGGTGATAAGGTTGCCGTCATAGGCTCGGGCCCCTCGGGTCTTACCTGTGCAGGTGAGCTTGCGAGACGCGGTTATTCCGTTACAGTCTTCGAGGCACTTCATACCGCAGGCGGAGTTCTTGTCTACGGAATTCCCGAGTTCAGACTTCCCAAGTCCATCGTTAAGCGTGAGGTTGATAACCTTACCGCGATGGGTGTCGAGATAATGACCAATATGATCATAGGAAAGACCCTTACGGTCGACGAGCTTTTCGATATGGGCTACAAGGCTGTGTTCATCGGCTCCGGTGCCGGTCTTCCCAGCTTTATGGGTATCCCCGGCGAGAGCCTGAATGGTGTGTATTCGGCAAATGAGTTCCTCACTCGCTCCAATCTTATGAAGGCATACAGAGACGATGCAGTGACCCCCATTATGAAGGGTGGCATTGTAGCGGTAGTAGGAGGCGGAAACGTCGCTATGGATGCCGCAAGAACCGCTCTTCGTCTCGGTGCGGACAAGGTGTATATCGTCTACCGCCGCTCACTTGAGGAGCTTCCTGCGAGACACGAGGAGGTAGAGCACGCTATGGAGGAGGGAATAGAGTTCTCGCTCCTTACGTCTCCCACCGAGATTCTCGGCTATGACGATAAGTCTGACAGAAATACCTATGGCCTCGTCAAGGGTATGAAATGCATTCGTATGGAGCTCGGCGAGCCCGATGAGAGAGGCAGACGCCGTCCGGTAGAGATAAAGGGCAGCGAGTTCATTATGGAGGTCGATACCGTTATTATGGCTATCGGCACGTCGCCTAATCCTCTTATCAAATCCACGACCGACGGTCTTGAGGTCAACTCCCGCGGAGGTATTATCGTAAACGAGGACGGACTTACCTCCCGTGAGTCTGTTTATGCCGGCGGTGATGCGGTAACGGGTGCGGCAACCGTAATATCTGCTATGGGTGCGGGTAAGCGGGCTGCTATTGCGATCGACGAGGCACTTAAAAATAAGTAATAGCATAGGCAGTCACATTTTGTAAGGCCGAAAAAGACCGATAAGTATTAAAAAACTCAAAGCACGAACCAAACGCAAACGAGACGGTTTTTTACGTTGACTTCAATTTTCAGGTCTTATTCTACCGCCGTTTTCGCCCTCGCAATGTACATTTGTACACCCTCGGAACGAAAAACGACGCTTCCTCCTCAAATCTGCCTATCCCCTTTATCAATATATAGAGGCTGTCTCAAATGCAAAATTTGAGACAGCCTCTTCTTCCTTCCAACACGAATATAGCTTAAAGATGCTTCCTAATCATCTTCGCCGATGAGTAGTAGAGCACAGTGCCGAGCACACCGCACGAGAGTATCTCGCCGATGGCTACGGTAAATGCTATAAGCATAATAGATTCCCCGACTCCGTAGGCGTACGCCAGGACGAGAGGGACGATAACCGTATTGGAAATAATATTTGGTATTGTAGCTATGAAAATCAGCTTTTTCGGCAAATTCCTCAGCATATAAGCGAAGAATGCACCTATCAGGGTAGCGAGGCTTCCGAAGACGATATCCCAAGGGGCACATCCCGTCAGAATATTGGATAGAAGACACCCTACGTAAAGACCGGGAACTGCCTCGGCGAAAAATACAGGTAGGATAAGCAGGGCCTCGGATAAACGAAGCTGAATAACTCCGCTTGCAAGCCCGAACATATTTGATACGTAAGTGAGTGCTATATACATAGCACCGATAATTGCCGCACGGGTCAGGTATATTGCTCCCGTGCTTCTTTTTTGCCTTTTCATTTTTTCTCCTTTAGTTTTGTTTTTTGGCGTGCGTATTACCGCACGTTAGGTGAGGAAGGTCTCGAACTCACCTCACTCCCAATATATACCGGTAGCATTTTTACTCCGCTTGGTGTAAAATGAATATAGTAAATATTTAATGGAGTGTTTTATATTGAAATTTTTGCGTGTTGGAATGACTAAGCTAAAGATCGCTCTTTCAAAAGAGGAGAGCGAAAAATATAATATCTCGCTGACCGAGGGGGAGCTTGATAAAAACAAGATAAGAGGTGTGATCAGCGATATCCTCAGTGAGGCTGAGGAGGGCTGCCGCTTCGAGATAGGTGATGAGAAGGTTCTCATTCAGGTCTATCCGAGTACTGACGGCGGATGCGAGCTCTTTTTGACAAAGCTGTCCTTCCTCGGGGATGAGGAGAAAAGGTGCCTTCTCCGAGCCGACAACATCTCTACCGTTGAGAGGGCGAGCTCCGCCTTTCGCTTCTCTTGCCTTGACGATCTGCTCACTGCGGCACGTGTCCTGAAGGACAGAAACGTTAAGAGCGACGTGTACCTGAGCGATGACGGTGACTATTACATACAGATCAGGGAGCATAGTGTCGATGGAGTCAGCTGTGCTATGATACTGTATGAGTTTGCAGATAGAATTGCTGAGATACCGTTCGACGTAAAGAGTGAAAGAGGGCACATCCTTGTGAAGGATAATGCCATCTCCGTTTTCTCGAGGCTTTGATTATTTCTCGATATCCATCATCATGCCTACTCTGATGGCGTGTCTGCCACCCTCGTAGGATGCACCGAGAAAGGCATCGAGGATATCCTCAGCGAGACATTCGCCGGTTACACGTGCACCGAGGCAGATGACGTTGGCATCGTTGTGCTGTCTTGTCATTCTCGCGGAGAAGGTGTCAGAGCAGAGTGCCGCTCTGATGCCCTTGTACTTGTTTGCACACATAGACATGCCTATGCCCGTGCCGCATACGAGAATTCCGAAGATGGTATCGGGGGACGTCTGCACGCTTTTGCATACTCTCTCAGCGAATACGGGGTAGTGGCAGGATGCAGTAGAATCGGTACCGCAATCGGTAACGTCATAGCCATCCTTGATGAGCTTCTCCTTAAGTATTTCCTTAAGAGTATATCCTGCACTGTCTGCACCTATAAAAATCTTTCTTTTTTCCATTTTACTTTCCTTCACTTTCTTTTATACGCTCGAGCCTCTCTCTTTCTGCCTGAGGCATGCGGAGATAGGTCGGATTTATTCCCAAATCGTTTGTGTATTCTCCTCGGAGATACATTCTGTGAGCTATTCTTGCTACGGAGTACGCATTCTCGGGGATGAGTAGCGGGGGAGTATCCTCCACCTTGACTCCGAGAGAATCAAGAGCACGCTTGACTCCGTCATAACCGTCACCCGAGACGTAAATTTTCTCGCCCTCGTATGCCTTCAGCTCCTCGCCGAGCTCGGATACCGATATCGCTCTATCCTCTGTGAGTCGTGTAAGAGAGCCACCCTTGCATCTGAAGATGGCGTTGTATACCTGCGATCTGCGGGCATCCATAGCGGGGACAATTATTCCGTCGAGCCCCGAAAGATTCTCCGCAAGCTCCTCGAGTGCCGATACGCCTACGCAGGGAATATTCTTACCGAATGCCAGCCCCTTGATAAGAGCGGTGCCTATTCTGACACCCGTGAATGATCCGGGGCCCACGCTCGTTGCGAGCAGGTCTATATCGGATATGCCAAGACGCAGGGATGCGAGCATATTCTCCGCCATGGGCAGAAGGAGCTCGCTCTGTGTGAGTCCGTTATTTATGCTGTATAATGCGAGAAGCTCGCTATCCTCGGTTACTGCCACGGTAGCGATCTTTGCTGCACTGTCAAAAGCGAGTATTTTCATCAGTCTAGCCCTTTTATTTCTATAATTCTTTTGTCTTCGTCCGAAGGGGAGCGACAGATGCTTACGAATATCGCATCCTCGGGGATATCCTCGGGGATTCTTTCGCTCCATTCTGCGATGGAATAGCCCTCACGAAGCACGTAATCGTCATAACCGATCGACATAAGGTCGTCCGAGTCGGAAATGCGGTAGAGATCGAAGTGGAATATTCTTACACCACCGCCCGAATACTCGTTGACGATGGTATACGTCGGGCTCTTAACTCCCGATATTCCGAAGTAGGATGCAAATCCTCGGGTGAAGACCGTCTTTCCGACACCCATCTCGCCCCTCATGGCAATGAAGGCACGCTTTATTCCTTTTTCATCGAGCATCCTTGCCAGCTCACGGCCTACTTCCTCCGTTTTGTCGGAGCCATGTACGTTGTAAATCATTTTATTTCCTTCAGGTAATCACCCTTTTTATCGCCGAGCACGTATTCGAGAATTTTGTCGTATTCCTCCGCTCTCAAGGAAGGTTTATCCCTCAGTATGGCACGTATAAGGGTGTTTTTCGGTGTATCGTCGGGGTCTGTCAGCTCGAGTACGGATACGGAATAACCGTTAGCCTCCAGTCTCTCAGCCCTTATCGCATCGGTCAAGGCCTCTGCGAGCTTGTTTCTTAAATGAGGATATTTCGTTACGAATCTGAGAGTGTCCTCTGCTATTTTGTCATTCAGATATCTGTGACAGCAGGGGGTTGAAAGTATCACCCTCGCACCGAGCTCACACGCTCTGTCGATTACTATATCTGTGGCTATATCGCACGCATGAAGTGAGATTACCATATCGGGTCTCTCTCCCTCAGGCGTGTTTTTTACGTCATCATAAATGAATTTCATACCCACGAAGCCGCATTTTGATGCAAGCTCTCCGCACCACGCAATAACGTCTCTTTTTAAATCAATTCCAAGAAGACGCACTCTGCGACCCTTTATTGCCGTGAGGTAATAGTATACTGCGAAGCTGAGATAGCTCTTTCCGCAGCAGAGATCGTAAATAAGAAGCTCCCCATCCTGAGGAAGGCTCTTATATACGTCCTCAATATGCTCGAGAAATCTGTTGATCTGACGGAATTTTCCTTGCTTTTTATCGTGTACTCTTCCGCTTTTATCACTGATCCCCAGAGCGGTGAGAAAGTCCTCGTTGCCTGAGAGAATACGTTTTTTCTTCGTATCAAGCGATTCTATCGCACTCTCAAGAGCATCCCTATTGAAGGTGAGCTTGTTTAAGAGCTTTTCCTTGCCGAGAAGGGCCTCCTTGCCCGAGGATGATATCTTGTATTCAACGTCACCCGACGTGGTTATGAGGTTGACCTGACTGTATTTTGCAATCAGCTCTCCGAGGATTGCGTCAAGCTCGCTTTCACTTACGTTTTTATGTGATACGGTATTTCCGGGAAGAGAATACTCAAGAGCGAGCACACGTCTATCCTTTATGACGCAGGTTCTTCCGCTGATCTTGACGATCTCGCCCTCCTTCGGTCTTGAGAAAACAAGCTTTGAGAGTATTCCCAACGAGAATGCGGTTATAACCGTATCTCGCATTTCATCGGCACGGCTCATTTTTTCTTACCGAACGAGATCTTGTTCTCGGTACGGTTGCTGATCCTCTCGAGGTTGGCTCTGTGACACCACACTATGATAATAGCGAGAGTGATCGTGGAGATAGCTGTGAGAGGGGGCATCGTAAGACCGTTGAAGCGAACGCTGAAGAATCCGTGGAGGAGGATGGGGTAGAGCATAGCTACTATTACAGAGCCGAGAGAAACGTATCTCGACATCCATACCACGAGAACAAATAATACGAAGAGAATGAGGAAGGGGATGGGAGTGAGGACAAGTGCCATAGTAGAGGTTACGAGCACGCCCTTTCCACCCTTGAACTTATAGTAGATGGGGAAAATGTGTCCGAGCACTGCGAAAAGACCTGCGAGGTAGCACTCTCCCATAGGGCCGCCGAGAGCGGTGCCGCCTTTATAATTGAAGCCGAATGTAAGTGCGGATATAATAAGAGCGATCACCGTCTTACCGAGATCTCCGGCGAGCGTGAGAAGAGCGGCATTCTTACCGTACGTGCGGAGCATATTCGTCATTCCGGCGTTTCCGCTTCCCTTAGTACGGATATCCTCCTTGTATACAAGCCTCGATATCACAATAGCAGAGTTGATGCTGCCGAGAAGATATGCGATAACCATAACTCCGAAAAGGCATGCAAAATATACGGGTAATTGAACAGTTGTACCGAGAAATCCTGAATTTAGCACCTTAGTAAACCTCCGTGGCTTATATTAAATCACTATATTATATAACATATTTTAGGAAATGTCAAGATTTCTTGTCTCTCTCTTCTCCGAAAGTGATTGATTTTTCTTTTGATATGTAGTATACTTACCTATGGAGGCGGTATTATGAGAAGCTTGATAGACACCTTTTTTAAGGAAAATAAAATCGAATACTACTCGGTCCTTTCATACAGTGACGTGAGAGAGACGAGAAAAGAGATAATGGCGAGAGAGTCCTTCACCCCGAGAAGCGTGATAGTTTACCTTTTGCCGTATTACGTCGGTGCGGGTGAGAACCTGTCGTCTTATGCGACCTCTCTTGACTATCATATCATCTTGAAGAGAACGGCCGAGGGGCTTATCGGTGCTATAAAGGAAAAAAGAGGCGAGGTAGGTGCACGCGGATACGGTGATCACAGCCCCATCGATGAGCGTCACGCAGCACTTGTATCGGGTCTCGGTATTCTCGGTGACAGCGGTCTTCTGATCAACGAGAAATACGGTACCTACGTTTTCATCGGTGACGTGATAACGGATATCCCTCCCGTGCAGCTCGGTGCGGTCTTACCTATGGAGGCAGGGCACTGTGTCGGATGCGGAAGATGCAGGGCGGCATGTCCTACGGGTATACTGCGAGGCGAGGGGGATGATTGCCTCAGTGCGATAACGCAGAGAAAGGGCGAGCTTACTCCCTGTGAGATCGAAATGATGAGAAAATTTAACACGGTATGGGGGTGCGATATATGCCAGACGGCGTGCCCTTATAATGACTGTGTGGCAGTAACACCCTTGGATTTCTTCAGAGAGGAGCGAATTGCGTATTTGGACAGCGAGGTTCTCGGGGGAATGAGCAAGGAAGAGTTTCTCAGGCGGGCCTTCGCCTGGCGTGGCAGAAAAACCGTCGAGAGAAATCTCGGTTATTTCGGTATATAAAAAGCAAGAGCGGAGACGTGTGTCTCCGCTCTTTTCGCTGTCTTGGCTCAGCATTAAAGGCTGTCTGCCAAGCGGTATACAAGATCTTTGGTCTTCTCCCATCCGAGGCAGGGGTCGGTTATCGACTTGCCGTAAACCTCGCAGGGTGAGATTCCCTGGTTGCCGTCCTCGATATAGCTCTCTATCATCAATCCCTTGACGATGGATGCGATCTCGGGCGAGTGTCTCATGGAATGAAGGACCTCCTTGGCAATTCTCGGCTGCTCGAGATATCTCTTGCCGGAATTTGAATGGTTCGTATCCACGATGACGGAGGGGTTCTTCAGTCCCGAGCCTGCATACTCCTCGTAGAGGTGATAAAGATCCTCGAAGTGGTAGTTGGGATGTGTCTGTCCGTGCTTGTCCACGTAACCGCGAAGCACAGCGTGACAGAGGGGGTTTCCCGCACTTTCTACCTCCCATCCGCGGTAGAGGAACATATGTGAGCTCTGTGCAGCATTGATGGAGTTCATCATTACGCTGATGTCTCCGCTTGTCGGATTCTTCATGCCTACGGGCACGTCGATTCCGCTGGCTACAAGACGGTGGAGCTGATCCTCGCTCGATCTTGCTCCGATAGCTACGTAGCCTATAAGGTCGGATAGGTATCTGTGATTTTCGGGGTAGAGCATCTCATCAGCGGGGCAGAAGCCCGTTTCTGCAAGTGCACGGAGATGGAGCTTTCTTATAGCAACTATACCCTTGAGAAGATCGGGTCTCGCACTCGGGTCGGGCTGATGAAGCATACCCTTATAGCCCTCTCCCGTAGTACGGGGCTTGTTGGTGTATATTCTCGGCACCATCATTATCTTGTCCGCAACCTCGTCCTGAAGAAGACGGAGACGGTGAATATAATCCATTACCGGCTCCTCACTGTCAGCAGAGCACGGACCTATTATCAAGAGAAGCTTTTTTGATCTTCCCTCGAATATGTCCCTCATATCGCTCAGAAATTTAGTCCTTACGGCACTAAGCTTATCGGAGACGGGATATTCTGCTTTTATATCCTTTGGAATAGGAAGCTTTCTGTAAAATTTTAAATTCTCAACCATTTTTAACTCCAATATTAAAGATTCTTTTGCCGAAGCCTTACTGCGGCTTGTCGAAGAGCGAACGCCTTTCGGTTGATTTTCTCATCATTTCTCTCATTCCGTCACTGTCGCACGTCTCTATCATTGATCTCAGTCTGTCAAACTCCTTAATAAATACGTCCATCTGCTCCAGCAGTGCATCACGGTTCATAAGGAAAAGCTCAGACCACATTCTGTCGTTTATCTTTGCGATCCTCGTCAGATCCCTGAAGGAGTCTCCTGTGTATTTTTCAAGATTCGGAGTGTTATTGCACGTCATAAGAGATATTGCAATACAGTGTGTCAGCTGTGATAGAAATGCTATTATTTCATCGTGCTCCTCAACCGACAGCTCGCTCACTCGGGCAAAGCCGAGTATACGGCCGAGCTCACGGCATATTTCCTTCGCACGCTCTGTGTTTTTCTCGGTAGGAGTAATGATGTAGTTAGCTCCCCTGAATACCGAGGGATCGCTGAATTCCACACCGCTTCGCTCACGTCCCGCCATGGGATGTGCCGCTATGAACTCTACGTCAGAACGTAAGATCCCCTGAACCTCGTCTACAACGGTACGCTTTACACCCGTTACGTCGGTGATTACAGCACCGCTCGAGATAAGATGCTGGTATTGTCTTATCCACTCGATGAAGACGGTGGGGTAGAGGGCGAAAATGAATAGATCAGCCCAACCGATGACGTCTGCATCAGGCTCGGTAACACCCTCCTTGATCATCCCCTTAGCGAGAGCATAATCAATATCCTTCTGTTCCTTCGTTATACATTTTACAGTGTAGCCTGCGTTTGTAAGTGCCGAGGCATATCCGCCGCCTATTACACCGAGGCCCACGATGAGTATTTTTGTGCTTTTATCAAGCTCCATATGCTTCCACCTCGATTCCAAGGGTGGTCAGGTCGTCGAGAAATGCAGGATAGCTCTTTTTGATCGCCTCTGCTCCCTCGATCTCTCCGCCGGTCAGCGTTAAGAGCACCGAGAGTGCCATTACTATTCTGTGATCGGAGTGACCGAAGAGCTTCTCCTTCGGCTTTGTGAACTCGGCAGGGTAAATAATCACCTTGTCATCATATACGCTTACCGAGACTCCGAATTTCTCCAGCTCCTCCGCCATTGCAGCCGCACGGTCGCTCTCCTTTATTTTAAGACGCCTGGTTCCTGTGAAAACTCCTCCGTACTTCGCTGCCGCAATTGCAAAAAGAATCGGGCCGAGATCGGGACAGTCGCCTATGTGTATCGTGGGCGTACCCTCCGAGAGCATCTCGTAATATTTCATATACGCTCTGTCGCCCTGGATGCTGTTTGGATTGAGTCCCGTTATTTTCACCTCGGAGCCGAAGAGATTGAGTGCATCGGGAAAAGCGGCTCCCGAATAATCTCCCTCTACCTCAACGTCACGGGGGAAATACTTCTGTCCTCCTCTTATAAAGAGGGTGTAATCGTCCTCCCACTTAGCCTCGATACCGAACAGACGTATTGCCTCGAGAGTCATTTCTATATATGAACGGCTCTCAATAGGGGGAGTGATCTTTATCCTGCTGTCCTTTTTCTGTAAGGGAAGGGCAAATAGAAGACCCGATATAAATTGGCTCGACACGTTTCCGGGGAGAGAAATGTCCCCGCCGTCAAGAGGGCCCTTCACGGTGATGCTTCCCTCATCCGACAAATATACAAGCCCCTTTTTATCACACAGGTCACGGTAGATGTCCATAGGACGTCTCATAAGACCCTCACGGCCTCTCAGCATTACCGTCTTGCCCGAGAGAAGTGCTATCGGGAGTATGAAGCGGAGAGTACTGCCGCTCTCATTACAGTATAGAGGCTCGGTCGGGGAAGCGGACAACACGTCTATACCCTTTACGGTAACGTCGCTTCCGTTTTTTTCTATGTCAACACCCAAGGAGTGCATGCAAGCTACCGTTGCCTCTACGTCATCACAGTCGGAGATTCCGCTTATTCTGCTGACACCCTCCGAGAGGGATGCACAGATAAGAAGTCTGTGAGCCATAGATTTCGACGGCGGTGCATTTATGACTCCGTGAGCTTGGCTTTTCTTAAAGTTAACTGTCATTTTCTTATTCCTTAATATGCTCCTTCAGAAGATCGATAGCCTCGACGTATCCCATAATTCCGTGCCCCGATATGGTGCCTATGCACGCCTCTCTTATGAAGCTTACCTTCCTGAACTCCTCACGGGAGTTTACGTCGGAAATGTGCACCTCCACGGTGGGGAGCATGGTAGATCTAACAGCATCGAGAATGGCAATGCTTGTGTGAGTATACGCACCCGGGTTAATGACGATACCGTCAGCACCCTCGAAGTACGCCTCTTGTATTTTGTCAACGAGATCTCCCTCGTGATTTGATTGGCAGAGAGTGACCTCTATTCCTCTTTTGAGACACTCGGATCTTATAACTTCACAGAGCTCATCATACGTTACTCTTCCGTATATCGAGGGCTCTCTTACGCCGAGCATATTTAAATTTGGTCCGTTGATTACGTAGATCCTCATTACTTTATTCTCCTCTTTATTTCGAGTGATATACTCTCGGGTGCTCCGCTTGCATCAACTGCAAGGTCGCACACGGACGAATATATCGGATATCTTTTCTCATACAGAGAAAGAAGATGATCTCTGTCAGACGAAAGGGGACGGTCAGGGGTGGGCATCAGCATATCGAGAGGTCTGTCCAAGAAGATGATCCTTCCGTTTCTCCTGAGACGCTCTATATTACTGCTCTTCAGAACACTGCCGCCGCCTGTGGCAATTACACGCCTGCTTTCACGTGAGACGTCCTTTATGACCTCTTCCTCGAGGTCTCGGAAATACTCCTCTCCCTTCAGCCTGAAGATCGTGGGTATATCCGTCCCCTCTCTCTTCACTATCTCATCATCCGTGTCGGTGAAGGAAAAGCCGAGCTCGTCTGCAAGCAGCTTGCCAACCGTGCTTTTTCCCGATGAGGGCATACCTATGAGGACAATATTTTCCTTGTCCTTGATGATCTTTTCATATACGCTCTCCGTGATCTCTTCCGCGTATTTTTCTCCCGTGAAGATTTCGGATGCACGTACCGCCTGAGCGACAAGCATATACATTCCTCCCGTTGCGGGGATGCCTCGCTTTGTGGCTTCGGAGACGAGAGGTGTGCGGATAGGATTGTATATCACGTCAACTACGCCCTCGAGCCTTGTGAGCCTCGAGAGATCGACGGGTGTGTTCTCACAGTCGGGATACATTCCCACGGGAGTCGTATTTATAAGGATCTCGACGTCTCCCCATTTCTCATACAGCTCATCATAGCTTACGGTTTCTTGGGATTTATTCCTCGAGACCTTGATTATCTCTCTTGCACCCAGCTTCTTCGCAACCACCGCCGCAGTGCAGGACGTGCCTCCCGTGCCGAGGATAGCAACGCTTCTTCCCTCGAGTGAGATGCCTGCACGCCTTATCATAGCGACCATACCGTCAAAGTCTGTATTGAACCCGAAAAGATGACCCTCGGTATTCAGTACGGTATTCACGGCACCTATCTCATAGGCTGAGGTGTCTATATAATATAGGTGATCCATCACAGTCTTTTTATAGGGGATGGTTACGTTTATTCCGTCAAATTTACCCGATTTTATAAAAGAGTCAAATTCAGAGGGACTAAGCTCCTTCAATTCATAGGAATAGTCCGCCAGCATCCCGTGTATTTCGGGCGAGAAGCTGTGTCCGAGCTTTTCTCCTATAAGTCCGTACTTCATAGAGCCGATCCCCCTGAGAGCCAATCCGTGCCGTAGCGTACTGCAAGCATATCAGCTATCGCTATCGCTGTTACAGCATCGATAACGGCACGTGCTCTGTGAATAATTGCAGGGTCGTGTCTTCCGCCGACTGTCACGGTGCTCTCGGTCATGGTTGATAAATCAACTGTTGTCTGTTCCTTTGAAATAGACGGGGTAGGCTTGATAGCAGTGCGGAATATTATCGGCATACCGTTAGTGATACCGCCGTTTATACCGCCGTTGTGGTTGGTTTTCGTGATAACCCTGCCACCCGACACACTGAACGGATCGTTTGCCTCGCTGCCCTTCATATCGGCAAATGCGAAGCCCGCTCCGAATTCCACGCCCTTAACCGCAGGCACGGAGAAGAGTATGTGCGAAAGCTCGCTCTCGACACTGTCAAACCACGGCTCGCCAACGCCTGCGGGCATTCCGATAACCGCAGTCTCGAGAATTCCTCCGACACTGTCACCCGACTCGCCGCATTCCCTGATGTACTTCATCATATTTCCCGCCGCCTCGCCGTCTATGACGGGGAAACGCTTCTTTGAGAGGAGCGCAATATCCGACTCGAGCTTGTCGAAGCCTCTGTCTTTGATGCCTCCGAGAGATGATATGTGAGTTCCGATATATATTCCTTTATCTGCAAGGGCAGAGGAGAGAATAGCTCCTACCGCCACAAGTGCCGCTGTAATTCTGCCCGAGAAATGTCCTCCGCCGCGTCCGTCCTGATATCCGTGGTATTTGCACTCGGCAGTATAGTCAGCATGAGAGGGACGGGGAAGAGCCTTGTGCTTGTCATAGTCGCCGCTTCTCGTATCGAGATTGGGTATAAGAAGAGTGAGCGGTGTGCCCGTTGTATATCCGTTGTATACACCGCTGACGATGCGATATTCATCCTTCTCACATCTCGGGGTAGAGATGTCGCCGACAGGACGGCGAAGAGTCAGCATGGCGTCGATGTGTTCCTTGTTTATTTTTATTCCGGGAGCTATTCCGTCAAGCACGGCTCCGATCATCTCGCCGTGGCTCTCACCGAAAAGTGTGACGGAAATAGAGTTTCCGAATATATTCTTCATTTTATTTCCTCCAACCGTTATATCGAGCCGTATTTATCAGCTCTCCGATCTCTAAGACCGTCATTTTCTTTATCTCGAAGCTTCCTATTTCCTCCGAGAGTATCACCGAGATTTTGTCTCCCGCACGCTTTTTGTCGTGGCCTATGAGATCAAGAATAGACTGTACGTCACCCTCGTATTCTGTGGGGAGCGAGAGCTTTTTCAGTACACTCTTCACCCTCGATGCAACCTTTTCCTCGCACATCGGTATCATTCCGATAGCGACGCATTCTCCGTGATAGAGACCGCCCAGCTCCTCCTTTGCCTCTATGGCGTGACCGTAGGTGTGTCCGAAGTTCAGTATTCTTCTGAGTCCCGTTTCACGCTCGTCCTCTTCTACAACGCTCTTTTTGACGTTGAGCGAGCGAACGATCACCTTGTCAATATTTTCGATTATTTCATCATACGTCATTTTCTCGAGCATCTCGAAGAGCTCTTTATCGGAGGTTACAGCCATCTTTACAGCCTCCGCAAGTCCTGCCGAGATCTGACGCGGGGGAAGAGTTGCTATGGTGTCTGTGTCGATAAGGACACCCTTTGGCTGATGAAATGCACCAACGTTGTTCTTTATACCGCCGAGGTTGATTGCGGTTTTGCCTCCAATCGAGGAGTCCACCTGCGAGAGGACTGTGGTGGGAATGTTATAGAAATCAACACCACGCATATAAATAGCGGCGGCAAAGCCTGCGAGGTCGCCTACAACACCGCCTCCGACAGCTACCACGGCATCTGTACGACCCATTCCGAAGAGCGACATTTCATTAAGAAGGGAGGCGAGAGTCGTGATGCTCTTTGAGCCCTCGCCCGACTCCACCGTGAATATCATTCTGTCATCACATCCGCCCTTTACTGCAAGAGCATACTCCGAGGGGACACCCGAATCGGTTACGATGAATACCTTCCTTTCAAGGTTGAAGTATTTATTGACCTCATCGAGAAGACCCTTTCCTACAACTATATCATACCCACGGTCACTTAGATTCATTTTTACGGTTATCATCTGTCATCCTGCCTTAAGATTTAATGAAAGTACCTGCAGACTTGAGCTTGTCGCAATATTCTCCGAGCTCAGCCATCATTTCTTTACCCTCGGGGGTGTTGAGATTTCCTTCAGTCTCTATATAGAAATAGTATTGCCAGAGAAGGTCCTTCATAGGTCTTGAGCGTAAGCTCTTGAGGTTGAAGCCGTGCTTACCGATAACGTCAATAGCTCTTGCAAGCGAGCCCGCCTCGTTTCTTACCGTGAAGAGAAGAAGTGTTGTGGAATTGTGAGATTTAGCCTCACTCTTATTTTCGGAGCGGGAGAGAATTACGAATCTTGTAGAGTTCTGGCTTGCCGAGTTGATTCCTTGCTCGAGAACGTCAAGGCCGTAGATTTCTGCCGCCTCAGCACTTGCTATTGCCGCCAGCGACTTGTCATTACGCTCACTGACGTATTTTGCCGCAAGGGCTGTATTCTCAAATTCATGAATAGCGAAGCCGTGCTTCCTTATAAATTCTCTGCACTGTGTAAGAGCCTGAGGATGGCTTATAACCTCCTTGATATCCGAGAGGGACGCTCCCTTGGGAACGAGCAGGTCCTGCGTTACTCTTATCTCGGTCATACCGTTTACGTAGAGAGAGCCCGAGAAGATAAGATCGGTAACCTGTCCTACCTCGCCACCGGTGCTGTTCTCGATGGGGAGAACAACCGTATCGCATTCTCCCGTAACAACTGCACTATATGCATCCTCGAAGGATGGATAGCCTATTTTCTTGGCACCGGGGAAGAGTCTCGATGCCGCAATATGAGCGAACGCACCCTCGAGTCCCGAGTAGGCGACTCTCATTCCCTCGTTAAGCTTTGACTGATATGAGCGGGAGATGCCCATCAGCTCCTCGAGAAAATTAACGTAATATCCGCGTATCTCATCGTTTACAATGAGCTCGGAATTCTTACGTATGACCTCCGCCTCTCTTTCCTTATCAAGGATCTTGAGACCGTGCTCGAGCTTGTATCTCGCTACCATCTCGGACGCTCGCATTCTCTCCTCGAAGAGTGCGGCCATCTCCTTGTCTACACGGTTGATTATTTCTCTTGCTTCTGTAAGTAAGTTGTTCATTATACACCTCAAAATTGGTATGTTAACACTGTTAACAAGCGATCTTTTATAATAATTATACACGATAAAATGTATTTGTCAATGCTTTTTACAAAAGTACTTGCATTTTTTTTGATTGTATGCTACAATGTTAATACTGTTAACTTTGTTGGAGGACTCAATGGAGGAAGCATATATTTCCGAGGACGTGCGTAAGAGGCTGATCCTCTCGGGACTTCGTGAGCTTGATGAATTCGGTATGCGTGATTTTTCACTTCGCCGTGTCGCCATTGCTGCGGGAGTATCCTGTGCCGCACCGTACAGGCATTTTAAGGATAAGGATGAGCTTATCCTCTCGATAATACAATACGTTAAGGACGGTTGGGACCTTCTTGCGAATGAGATAATTATTTCTCACGGCAGAGGAAGTCCCGGTACACTTGTGCACCTTTCGGTCATGCTTGTCAGATTCTGGCTTGGCAACGGAGGCATTCGTTCCATGCTCCTTGCCTCCTCCGGTGACGGGTCAGAGAAGTGGAGAGAGAAGCTCAGGAGCTTTGATGAGCCTCTTCGCTCGTGTATTCAAGCTTTTTCTATTTTAAAGGGGCTTAACGATGAGGATAAATCGGTTCTCACGATAACCCTTCTTACCTATATTTACGGTACTCTCGGTGTCATTGCCTCGGGTAGTGCCACAGTGGATGAGGCTGTCGCGAACCTCGGCAACAAGATCACCACTGAAATTATAAACTTGATGTAAAAAAATCTCTTGCGATATCGGGATACAAGCGTGTTCTTTGCTCCGTTCGCAAGAGATCTTTTTTATTTTTTGCTTCTTTTTTCGGTGAGGTATACTGCGTATATTCCGAGGAATGCGATTACCGCCACGCCTAGTGCACCTATGAAAATATTAACGTTCGGAATAAACGATTCACGTCCGTCGCTGCTGATTATAACGTCAGCGTTTGAGAGGAGCATAGAGCCTATGGCGGGGCCGATTATGCCGGGGATCAGCACCTGTCCCACGATTCGGATTCCTTGGAATGCTCCCGCTCTCTCAGGCGGTGTTCTGTCACGCAGGAGAGCACCGAAAATAGCCATTCCCGACAGATATCCTATCATCATAAAGAGCGAGCCCACGAAGACGAGCGGAACGGCTCTCGAAAAAATGAGTATCAGGTAGCCTACACAGAGCGAGGCCACAGTAGGGATGACTGCCCGTGTGAAGCCCGCCTTGTCATAGTATCTTCCGTAAATTGCGGTCACGCCTCCCGCAATAATGATCGCGGGTGCCATAATGAGAACGTAATTTTCAAGCTCGAGTGAAACTTCATAATAAATGATCAGATATGGCATGAAGATCTGTATCGAGATGTTGAAGATCGCAAATGCGAGTATTGCCACGTAGAAAACGGGATTTGTCTTCACGGTTGACACTCTGAATGAATAGAGAGTCTCTGCAATAAGGGACGTATTATGCTCTCTTACAACGTTTGGCTCCTCTATTATGAAGAAGCCCGCAATACCGAGTGCAATGACAACCGCTCCGATTATGATGAATATAGAGGTCCAGCTTGAAGCGAGCGACAGATCGAATGACATGAATCCGCCGAATACCACAAGGATTGCCAGAAGGGGCATGATTGAGTTGATTCCTTCTACCCTTCCTCTTTCACCGGGGTCTGCACTGTCGGTCAGCCACGCATTGAAGGAGGCATCGTTAGCAGATGAGCCGAAGAAGGTCATTACGCAGTCGAGAATGACGGTTATTGTGATCGCTATCGCCGCAGTGCTTGCGAGGGGGAAGAGCTTTCCTATCACGTCCTCACGAACAAGGGCGAAGGAGAGAATGGATATACCCCATAGGATATAACCGAGCGAGATGAATATACGCCTCTTGCCGATTCTGTCAGAGAGTGCTCCGATAAAGATCGTAGTTACCGTCGCAACAATGCTTGATGCCGCAACCATAAGCGATATATCGGATGCAGATGCCGAGAACATATTGTAGATAAATACGTTGAAATACATATTTTCTACGACCCAAGCTACCTGCCCCATAAGACCGAAGAGCACAAGGGCTGAGAAAAATCTTTTCTTTTGCATTTTAAAACCTCATATCAGGTGTAATCGAGCGTATCCCACGAGAGGGGAAGCGGGAACCAGGATGCAAGAAGCGGAGAGCCGGACTTAAGCTTTATAGAGGGAGAATGACCGAATATTGCACGGGTCGCCTCAGCACGGTCAAGGGTGATGTCTGCGTCCCTTTCGGTAAGCGTGCACACTGCGGAGTCTCCCTTCTTCGAGAATAGAAGATTTCCGTAGCCCTCGATGCCCAGCACGGCCTCACCGTCGAGCATCTTGCGAGGATCCTTCAGCTTAAAGAATGCGTTAGCAATTTTTTCGTAATTTATGATTTTGAAGTGAGAGGGAGAGCTTATCGACATAGCCTCTGCACCCTTGATTAGAATATCCAATTCCTCCTCGAGATGAGGAGATACGTTAACGACAACGGTAACTCCGACGTGCCTTTGCCATGCGGAGATGATATCTATATAGTTTTCTTTTGAGGTCGCTCTTATTTCGGTGATATTCCTACCGTTTTCGACAGCACCGACAAGAACTCCGTCGGCATTTGCACTAAGATATCCGATAGGCTCACCGCCTCGGAGTGCGAGGTAGGGAAGAGAGTGCTTTGTAGTAAGTGCGAGATACACGTCACGGCACTTATCCTCCTCGGAGCGGATAACGTAGAAGCGAGACTCACGGCCGAGCCTGTTGCAGAAAAGAAGCGACTCCTCATCGGTACGCTCTATAAGCTTGAATTCAATATCCTCGCCTCTGTCCTTGAAATATTTACGTCTGTTATCTTCATTGAAAGAGAATTTATAAGCAAGTCCTGCGGGCTCGTAGCCGAAGCGTCCGTATCTCTGTCTTGCTCCGCCGAGACGTGCTCCGTCAGCTCCGAGAGTATCGAGCATGGAAACGAGCTCGGTGAAGATTTTAGTGAAATATCCTCTTCCCTCATACTCGGGGAGAGTAGCGATGTTTCCCGTGGTGAAGAGGAGTATGGGCGTTCCGTCAACAACGAGTCTTAAGGGGTAGATTCCTCCTACCGCCACAAGCTTACCGTCCTCGATGACTCCTATATGGCGTGACATATGCTCATCGTCTCTTACCCACATTTTGGGCTGAGTGGTGAGGAAGTCAACCTCTTTTTTATACTTGTTTCCGAAGGTTGTATTGAGCACGTAGAGAAGCTCGTCATAATCATCCTTGCAAAGCTTACGTAATTCCATAATGCCTCCTTAGATTATCTCTATTTCGCCTACAATAGTGTAGGGGCCTGATCTTTCTGCCTTGGTAGCGATAAGCACGTCGCATTTTCCGTCCGTGATACCTATCTCGAGCTTGTATATACCCTTCGGAATATCCTGAGGGACGGGAATATCCTTAGTGTAGAGATAGTTTCCGGGAAGAATTTCCGTGATATCTATGTCCGTTCTGAAGGTGTGAGTGTAATTTTCACCCTCAAGTCGGATATTGAGAGGGTATCTATGATAAATAGGTGCGACGCCTCTGTTCTGAATATTGAAATTGATGCTTAGAGTATCCGAGGCAGACGCACGCCCGGGATATTCCACGAAGCGTACCGCATAGCGGTAGCCCATCCTCTTTATCCACTCCTCGACCTTCTTTTCATACTCCTCGGGGATGGATACGGACTTCGTGTTAAAGGACGTGATGTGCCATCTCAGCGACTCCTCGATAGTGAAATCGAGATCCCATCCCATATCAAACCAGTGACGCATTACCCAGCAGGACTCGAATGCTATCGGTGCCTTCTTCCACAGATCGGGATAGAGTGCGAATGCTCTCGGATAAAGGTAGGTCATATGTCTCCATCTCATATCTCCGAGACAGTCACCGCGTAAGCCCACGGGACGGTGCTCGAGCATATAATCAAGGGACGGCTGATGGCTGAACTGAGCGATGAGGGGAGTGTTTTTGAACGAGTCGAGATATGCGTCAATGATCATTTTCCACTGATCCTCACGGAGCATATCGCCCTGAGCACCCTCGCCCCACGCACTTATGAGAGATATATCAACTGCATCTACTCTTGAGTCGCCGTCAATGTGCTCTCCCACCGCTCTTATGAATGCGGAATAGGTCTCGAAGAATAAAGGAACGAGGGGAGAAGCCTTGTCGCCCTCCTCACGCTTGGGAAGACCCAGCTCCGAGATCATCCAGTCGGGTAATTCGAGAGACGGATCGGGTCTTGCTGAATGGGGAGGGAAGCGGAAGAGTGCCTTCTGTCCTCTCTCCTCAGCTCTTGCGAGGAGCTTGTCTATGAGAGTAAAATCGTAAACTCCGCGAACCCCCTCGATAGCTCTCCAAGGAACTCTGAAATAGCATATCGTGGAGTCGGGATGCCCCTTTATCTCACCGTCACGGAGCTTACCGTCGTTTTCCTCGAGTATCTCCATTCTCCATGCGGTCTCTACCGTGTAGGGAGAGGTCTCGTCGTTGAGAGCATCCTTCCTGAATCTCTGGAAGGTAGTAAATCCCTTGTGAGGATTCATAAGAAGCTCATCCGAGGGATACAGGTAGCTTGATTTGTCGGGATATCTTTTCATGGTATCTTCCTTTTATCTTTCATACATTCTGAAGTTGAGCTTGTCGGGCAGAGGCACTTCATCACCGTAGATGTCCTTCCACACGGCGGATACCGAAAGCTCACCCTCCTTAATGTCGGGCATCTCGAAGTCTTCATCTACGTATTTGCGAGCTTCGTCTGCACGTCCGAGGTTGACAAGTGCAATTGCCGAATAGAGCTTCATTCGTCCTCTTTCCTTAAGCTCCTCGGGAAGGGAATCATATATGGAGAGCCACTTTTCATCCTCTCCGAGTGAAGTGAGTGCCCGTGCGAGATCTTGCACAAGTCCACGGCAGGGCTTTTCTGTCAGCTCGTATGCCCTGAGAATATTGGAAATAGCCTCTTTCCTTTTGTTGAATACGTTCTTGTATAGAGCGGAAACGTTTCGTCTCGCTGCGGGATTATCCTTTTTCTCGATGGACTTAAGAAGAGCACTGAGTGCTCCCTCACTGTCACCGAGAGCATATCTTATAATTCCGATATGAAGGTAGGTATACCAGTGGTCTGCACAGGGAGTGCTTACGCTATTCTCAAGAGCTCTTAGCGTTTTCTCATCGATGCGGTAGCTGATAGGGAGATACTGAGTATCCTTTTCGGCAAGATAGCCGTGTTTTTCAAGGAAGAGCCACTCCTCCTGCTCCTCTCCCAAGCTCTCCTTCGGGAAGGGGTAGAAATTACTGATGTGATCGCCCTCGAGAGCTCCAAAGCCGCTTCCCATATGGATGACGGTCTTCTCCTTGTCGAGAGGGATGGGCATAGCCTCGGGCGGAGGCATCGAGTTGACAAGCTCGGATACCGCCTTGACCGCAGTCTCACGCTCGCCGTGTGTGATCCCTCTATCCATATTCAGTGCCGTATAGCACTCAGTGAAGGTTATTACGCTCTTAGGCTCCATAGGTATATGCTCCATCTGCATATATCGAAGCCCCGCCTGGATCTCGATGTAGGCTCTGTCCGAGCCACAGAGGTGCCTGTTCCAGTTTCTTCCTCCCGTCTTCTGACCCCAGAAGAAGGTCTTTCTTCCAATCAGCTCGGGGGTCGAGTATTCGAGCAGCCCTATTCCGTCCTCCTCGGGCGAGGTGATCCACTTCCGTCCGGGTGCCGTGACGTAGAAGACGTCGCCTGCGTGAGTCGCACATTCGGGATGCGTCATATCTGCACCGTTAAAGAAGGGGACGTTTACCTTGTCTATGATGTAGTGATTATCTTCATACGTGCAGGTGAACATCTCTTCGGCATCGGTGAGGACACGAACGTTTTTCTCGGGCACTGCTATATTTGACCACCAATAGGTGTAGGGAGTGCCGTCCGACGTGTTTTCTATCGTGACTCTCAGGTATAGCTTATCGTCATCATTCGGTATGTATGCATTTACAGCCCAAACGGTTCCCCTTATTCTCTCGTATTCGTACATCGAGAGGATGGGCTCACCGTTATCGTTCTCGCTCACTGCGGCAAACACGGATGAGCAGGTGAAGGGGGAATGACCCTTGATTCCTGCGTTGAACTCGACTCCTCCCGCTACCCAAGCGTTTCTGAGTGCGAGATTTCCGGGCTGAACAATGTCGTTAACGTATAGAAGCTCTCTTCCCAAATCCTTGTGATATAGGCTCCACAGACGTCCGCCAAGCTCGGGGAGGAACAATGCCCTTATATGCTCGTTTTCGAGTATGAGAGCGGTGTATTCTCTGTCCCTCACGTCTCTGTCATAGCCGTCCTGCGAGAGGTAGGGCAGAAGGGTGTTGATCTTGCCCTTGCCGAAATATTTTTTATCCTCTGCGGTGAGCTTATCGGTGGTATCGCACTTAGCGTGTATATAGGATGTGTCGAGCAGATCGGGCATAGGGTTTACCTCTCCTATGGATGCCGACCTCAGAATAACCGTTTCCTTCTTTAAGCTTGTCATGTTTTGCTACCTTACTTTGTATAATGTCTTTTTTTAAAAAAGCGTGCGAGACTCAAGGCTCGAATGACGCACGGCTTTAAATACATCTTTAACTTTATATTATCACTTAAATTGTTTAAAATACATATCTATTTGTTGTTAAGATATATTTTTATGTTGCTTGCCGTTTTGGGCTTGTTTTTTTACTTCGGGTATGTTAGAATTATGTTGAATTTGATTAAAAGAGGAGGATTATCCCTTTATGATAAATTATCAGGTTAGCAAGGTCAGAGGAGCACAGGATATAATTCCGCTCATGGTCGGTAGAGAGAGATGCACCCCCGAGATGAGCTACGGTCCGAATGTGAGAGATCATTACATAGTTCATTTTTGCTTCTCGGGCTCGGGAGTTGTTATAAAAGAAGGTGTGAAGCACACCGTCCATGCGGGAGAGCTCTTTATTATCCGTCCCGGTGAGACGGTAACGTATCACCCCGATCCCACAGACCCGTGGTATTATGCGTGGATATCCTTTGTGGGCGAGCGTGCATCGGTGTTCAAGAACGGTGCTACCGTCAGAGATATACCCGAGGATATTGGAATCCGCCTTCTTGATCTTGTGGAAGCGGGAGAATCAAATTCGGATATCTTTACGTCCCTCATTTATAACCTCATCTTTTGCCTTTATTCCGAGAGTGCCTCTCCGTATGACAGAATAGCGGAGGTCAGACGTTTTATAAGGGTAAAGATGAAGGGAAATATCTCCGCCTCAGATATTGCTGAAAAATTCAACTATGAGAGAAGCTATCTTCACCGACTCTTTAAGGAGAAGTACGGCGTTACCGTCAAGCAGTACATGACCGGCGTAAGGATGTCACGTGCCAAACGCCTCCTTGAGTCAGGAAAATCCGTTGTCGAGACCGCTTATGAAACGGGATATTGCAATGAATTTAATTTTTCCAAAGCCTTCAAGCAGTTTTACGGCGTTTGTCCCAGTGCAATGAAGCCTAAGAATATGAATAAGAAGGAGTTGGATTAAAAAGCATTTTAAACAACTGTTAGTTTAGTGAAAAAACTCCGTTTGGTTGATTAAATTCTTGTTTTCTCAACTGTTGTTATCTTCACTTTTTTCAAGAGCGGTGTTATAATTGAATTATCTAAAGAAAGGAATCATTACTATGAACACAACGCTAGGAACAAGAATTGCGGATTTACGCCATAAGAGGGGACTTAAGCAAGATGAACTTGCAGAAATGCTTGGTATAAGTCCTCAGGCAATAAGTAAATGGGAAAATGACGCGGCCTGCCCCGATATATCCCTCTTGCCTCGTCTTGCTGAGATATTTGAAGTAAGTGTAGACGAGCTTCTCACCGGTAAGAAGGAGCAGACTCGGACAGTGAGAATGCTGCCCGAGAACGAGAAAAAGGATATAAAGGATATGATGCTTCGCATTGTTATTAAAAGCAAGGACGGAGATTCAATACGCGTTAACCTTCCGCTAGGCATAATAGAGGTCGCGATAGACAGCGGTCTCAGCATATCTCAGTTTTCAGGTAATGAAGCTTTGCGAAGCCTTGATCTTAACGGAATAATGAATATGGTAAAGCAGGGGGCAATAGGAAATATCGTAGAGGTAGAATCTGCAGATAAAGATAAGATTCAGGTCTTTGTAGAGTGATATATGAAAATATCAGTAAATACCCATAATATTTATTTGCCAACAGGACTCTTTATGAACCGCTTGACAGGAGGTATCATCCGCAGAAAGCTAAAAAAGTGCGGAATAATACTAACAGGGGAGCAGGTGAAGCTGATAATCAGGGATCTGAAGCGTTTTAAGAAAACTCACACCTCTTGGACTCTCGTACAGGTTGATAGTAAAGACGGAGCTAAGGTGGAGGTGAAAATATAAAAAGGCACCCAATTGGGTGCCTACCTGTTTTTGGCCTACCCGAAAGGATTCGGTCTCGCCTGCGGGCTCGGTCTCCTACGCGGGTCTGACAGCCATTTAGGCTGTCATTCAATACCGCTACGGCTTCGAATCCTTCGGAAAAATAAAAGACACCACAAGGGTGTCAGTTATTTTGGCCTACCCGAAAGGATTCGGTCTCGCCTGCGGGCTCGGTCTCCTACGCGGGTCTGACAGCCATTTAGGCTGTCATTCAATACCGCTACGGCTTCGAATCCTTCGGAAAAATAAAAGACACCA